>NZ_JBJIAO010000007.1:0-217986 GCF_045310825.1 Mycobacterium sp. SMC-21
CCAGCCAACCAGACACCCGATCACAGGACCAACCGAAAGCAGCTGATCGTCCCTACACCGTCAAGTGCGAAGAGCCACTATGACCGGCTTTTCAACAACTCGCCGGGCCAGGCCGACAACGAGGAAGCCACGCGAACCGTCGACCATGCGACCCTTGCTGCCGCCGCGCAGATGTCTGCCTCCGCGGCCGCTGCCTCGGCTGCAGGGGCCGAATCGCCGTCGGGCCCGCCCGTTGCCGGCCAGCCACAGCAGCCGCCGGGCATGGTCCCGCCGCCGCGGCCGTCTGAAGTGACGACTCAAATGCCGCCTACGCCACCGCAATTCATGCAGAACGGCCTGATGCGCTCGCCGCAGGGCGCGCCGATGGCCGGCGCGCAGTACGAGCAGCCGCAGCACGCCCCGATGATGATGCCGCCCCCACCGCGGCACATGCAGCCGCCGCCACAGCACTACGCCATGGATCCCCAGGCCGACATGCAGTGGACCGAGCAGCACATGCCGGACCAGACGTCGGCCGCCACCATCGGCGACCACCGCGCCATCGACGCGCTGTCTCACGTCGGCGTGCGGGCCGGGGTGAAGATGCCGTCGCAGCGTGGTTGGCGCCACGTGCTGTACCTGCTCACGCGGATCAACCTGGGCCTGTCGCCCGACGAACTGTACGAGTTGGACCTCTACACCCGGATCCGACGTAATGCCCGCGACTCGTACCAGATCGGTGTGCTCGGGCTGAAGGGCGGCGTCGGCAAGACGGCTGTCACGGTCACTCTGGGATCTGTCATGGCGAAAGTCCGCGGTGACCGAATCCTGGCTGTCGACGCCGATCCGGACGGTGGCAACCTGGCCGACCGGGCCGGCCGGCAGTCGGCCGCGACCATCTCGGATCTGTTGTCCGACAAGGAACTTGCGCGCTACAACGACATCCGCGCGTACACCAGCATGAATGCCTCCAACCTCGAGGTGCTGTCGTCGGCCGAGTACAGCGTCGCGCGCCGCGACTTCAACGAAGAGGACTGGTCGGCCGCGGTCAAGATCGTCTCGCAGTACTACAACCTGGTGCTCGCCGACTGCGGCGCGGGTTTGTTCCACCAGGCATCGCGAGCCGTGTTGTCGACCGTGTCCGGTCTGGTGATCGTCGCTAGCGCCTCGATCGACGGTGCCCGCCAGGCAGCGGTGACCATGGACTGGTTGCGCCAGAACGGATATCAGGATCTGCTGGGCCGGGCGTGTGTGGTCATCAACCACGTGACACCGGGCAAGACCAACATCGACGTCGACGACCTGGTGCAGCAGTTCGAGCGGCACGTGCCGGCCGGCCGCGTCGTCGTACTGCCGTGGGACAAGCACATCGCCGCCGGTTCCGACATCCAGTTCGACCTGTTGGGCAAGACCTACCAGCGGCGCATCACCGAACTCGCCGCGGCGCTGTCCGACGACTTCGACAGGCTCGAGCGCCGGTGACCGCATCGGCCGGCCCCGCAACCGCCGCGCCCACCGCGGCAGCTGACAATCCGACAAGGCAGTCGACCACCCGGGTCACCATCCTGACGGGTCGACGCATGACCGATCTGGTCCTGCCGGCGTCGACGCCGATCGAGACCTACATCGACGAGACGGTCAACGTCCTCGCCGATCTGCTCGACGACACCCCGGCCGATGTGTTGGCCGGGTTCGACTTCAAGGCCCAGGGCGTCTGGGCGTTCGCGCGCCCGGGGTCGCCGCCGTTGAAGTCCACCGAGTCGCTCGACGACGCCGGGGTCGTCGACGGTGCCCTGCTGACCTTGGTGTCGGTGAGTCGGACCGAACGCTACCGGCCGCTGGTCGAGGACGTCATCGACGCCATGGCGGTGCTCGAAGAGTCCCCAGAGTTCGACGGCGCCGCGCTGAAACGGCTTGTCGGACTGGCCATCCCAGTCGCGACGCTCGCAGTTGCTGGTGCGTCGTTGTGGTCGTGGTCGCAGTCCGGCCACGGTTGGTGGTGGCCGGTCGCGCTCGGCCTGCTGGGCGCGCTGGTGTTGGGCGGCAGCTTCGTTGCCAAGAGCCGCTACGACAACGTCGATCTGTCCGAGAGTCTTCTCGTGGCCTCGTTGCCGCTGTTGGGTGGCGCGGCCGCATTGGCGGTTCCGCTCCCTCGGGGCATCAACGACATGGGTGCGCCGCAGCTCGCCGGGGCGGCGGCGGTGATTCTGATCGTCGTGCTGGCGACCCGCGGCGGGCCGCGCAAACGTGCTGCGGTGGCAGCTTTCCTGGCGGTCATCGCGGCCGCGGTGACCGGCGCCGCCATCGCTTACGGATATGGCGGAGCTTCGTGGGTTCCCGCCGGTGCCATCGCCCTCGGACTGATCGTCGTGACCAACGCGGCGAAGCTCACGGTCGCGGTGGCGCGGATCGCGCTGCCGCCGATCCCGGCCCCGGGTGAGGTGATCGCGAACGAGGAACTGCTGGATCCGGTTGCCGCGCACAGCAATGTCATCGACGAAGAGTCGGCGACATGGCGCGCGATCATCGATTCGGTGCCTGATTCCGCGGCCCGCCTGACAGAACGCAGCACGCTGGCACGACAGCTGTTGATCGGCTTCCTGAGCGCCGGTGTCACGGTGCTGACCTACGGTGCCATCGCGATCGTGGTGCAGGGACACTTCTTCGTGCACTCGCTGATCGTCGCGGGACTGGTGACGGTCGTCTGCGGCTTCCGGTCGCGGCTCTACGCAGAACGGTGGTGCGGCTGGGCACTGTTGGCGGCGACGGTGGCCATCCCGACCGGGGTGATGATCAAGTTGGTCTCGTGGGATGCCGACAGCGCCTGGCTGGTGATAGTGCTGTACGTCGCCCTTGCGCTGGTGGCGCTGATCACCGTCGGTGCGACGGACGGCGTCGGCCGCGTCTCGCCGGTGACGAAGAGGATCTTGGAGCTGACCGATGGAGCGGCGATTGCCGCGGTGATTCCGTTGCTGCTGTGGATCGCCGGGGTCTACGACAACATCCGGAACATCCGGTTCTGACGGGTCTTTCGGCCGCGCCCGGAGCGCGATACCGCTGCAGGACCGACATGTTGGCGCCCGTACCGTGTCTTGAGTAGTCAATTTTTAGGGAGACCACGATATGTCCGAAAATCACGAGGCCGGCCCGGCGAGTGAGCAGCCGCCGACGGCCGGTGATCTCGAGGAGAAGACCCAGTTCGTCGATCGGTCGGCGTTCCAGTCGCCGAGCGCAGCCTTGCCGGGGACGGGCGACCAGACCCAGGTCGTTCCCTCGACCGCAGCCGCCCCCGAGACGGGTGACCAGACTCAGGTCGTTCCGCCGACCGTCGCGGCCCCGCAGTGGCAGCCGCCGCAGCCTCCCGCCGCGCCGAACCCTTACGGCCAGCAGGTGCCGCCCGCGGCCCCGCAGTGGCAGCCGCCGCAGCCGGGCTATCAGCCGCCGCAGTCGCAGTTCGGCCAGCCCGGAGCACCGGTGCCACCGCAGCCTGAGCAGCCGTGGAACCCCGCGGGTGCGCCCGTGCCGCCGCCGCCCCCGCCCGGGTTCGGCGCTCCGACCTACGGTGCCCCCGGGTTCGGCGCTCCGGGTTTCGGCGCTCCGATCCCGCCGGGATTTGGTCCGGGCGGCGCCCAGCCTGGTTTCGGCGCGCCCCAACCCGGTGGCTACCCCGGCCCGGGTGCACCGCAGTTCGGCGGGCCGGCCGGTCCGCAGCAGACGCCGGTCGACATGGCCAAGTCGCTGCTCACCAAGGGTGATTCGTTCATCTTCCGGTTGATGACGCGCGGTGTCCGCGGCGAACTGATTCAGCAGCCGTGGTTCCAGAACATGCGGAACAACCCGCAGGGTTCCAACCAGTTCGTCTATCTCGGCTATGGCGGAGCGGTGCTGATCGGGCTGTTCCTCAGCCTGTTCGGTGGCATCGGTTCGCTCATCGCCAGTGTGGTCTGGCTCGGGTTGGCCTACTGCTTCCTGGCCCTCGGCACGAAGCTGGCAGCCCAGTTCGTGGCCTACGGGATTTGTGGTGTGGGTGCGGCCGCCAGCCTGCTGGGTCTGTTGATCGGCATCATCGGCCTGGCGGGAGTGAGCAGCAGCCCCTACATCAGCGGTAGCCTCACGGCAATGTTGATACTGGCTGTGGTGATCAACGGTGTCATCGCAGTTGTGCTGGGCTACATCGGAATTCAGGTCCACAAGGGTATTCAGAAGATCGCTGCCGGTCAGTTCTGACAGCCCGACCGATGAACGGTGCACCCTGACATCGGGGTGCACCGTTCGCTGTTCTGAAGCTGCCGGCAGGCCATAGTCTGAATCGAACGTCAGGGGGCACGATGACAGGCGGTTTCGGATTGCGGGTGATACGCGGAACGGCGCTGCGACGTTCGGTGGCGGTATGCGTGGTGACGCTGCTCGCCGGCTGTGCGCCGACCGTCGCCGGCACCGCGGTCTCGCCTGTCAACGACCCCTTCCACGTCGCCGACCTCCCGGCCAAGGATGGCCCGAGTGGGTTGCGCGACAACGCGCCCGCAGCGGTCGGCAAGGTGCAGAACACCAACAACAGCGACGTCGACCGGCTGGCGTTGCAGGCGATCAATGACATCGCCGAGTACTGGCAACACGACTACAGCGCATCGGGTTTGAAGGGCTCATTCAAACCGATCGAGAAATTCCTGTCGTATGACGCCCGCGATCGGAGCAGTCCGGAGGCGTGCGGCGAGGACACCGCCGGCCTGGTGAATGCCTTCTACTGCCCCAGCGAGAAGCTGATGGCGTGGGACCGCGGCATCATGGTGCCGACCGGGCGAAAGTACTTCGGCGACGTCTCAGTCGCGGGTCTGATCGGGCATGAATACGGCCACGCGATCCAGTACATGGCGAAACTGGTGACCCGCAGTACGCCGGTCATCGTCCGTGAACAGCAGGCCGACTGCTTCGCCGGCGCGTATCTGCACTATGTCGCGGCCGGTGATTCCAAGCGGTTCATGATGAGCACCGGTGACGGCCTCAACCATGTGCTCGCCGGATTGATCACCGTCCGGGATCCCACGCTGGGGCCGCACGACGACGACATGCTCACCGACGGCCACGGCACCGCGCTGGACCGGGTCAGCGCGTTCCAGCAGGGCTTCACCGTCGGGCCGCAGGCCTGCGCGGCCATCGATCTGAACGACATCAAGCAGCGCCGCAAGGGTCTGCCGATGGAGCTCGAAGATGAGCCGATGGACGACGATCACCGGTCCGCAGACCTGGCGATCGACAAGGACACGATCGGCACTCTGGTCGAGTTGCTCGGGGTGATCTACTCCCCGAAGCAGCCGCCGAAGTTGACCTACGAGCCGGCGAAATGTGATATCTCACAGGGTGATTCGCCTGCCTCGTACTGTCCGTCGACGAACACGATCTCGGTGAACCTGCCTACCCTGCAACAGATCGGCACACCGGCCGACATGGCCGAAAAGACGCTCATCCAGGGTGACAACACGGCGTTCTCGATCATCGTGTCGAGGTACATGATGGCGCTCGAGAACCAGCGTGGCGTCAAGCTGGACAATCCGACAGCCGCGCTACGCACGGCCTGCCTGACTGCGCAGGCCCAGCGCCAGATGGCCAAGCCGCATGACCTGCCCAGTGGTGCCAGCCTGCAGTTGACCGCAGGTGACCTGGACAAGGCCGTCGCCGGGCTGCTCACCAACGGTTACGTGGCCACGGCGGTCGACGGGCAGGGTGTTCCGGCGGCATTCACCCGGATCGCGGCGTTCCGGGCGGGGCTGGCCACCGACGACGAGGGCTGCTACAAGCGCTACCAGTGAGGAGAGTGCATTCGTGAGCTCCGTCCCGCCGCTGATCGTGACGCTCGGTGGCGCCATGTTCACCTTCCCGCCCGGCAAGGAGGTCACCGTCGGCCGCGGCGAGGCCTCGGACGTCAGGATCCCGGACGCCGGCCCCGGTGCCAAGCATGTGGTATCTCGGTTGCACCTGATCATCCGGGTAGACCCCGGTGTCGGTCAGTGGGTGGCAATCGACAAGTCCCGCAACGGAATCTTCGCCAATCGGATGCGCGTGCCGTCGGCCGTCATCAGTGACGACCTCGTGCTGGCCGTCGGAGCTCCGGACGGGCCGCAGCTCCACTTCCGTACGGCGACCCAGGTCATTCCGGTCGCCAAGTACCGGCAGCCACCGGCGCAGATGGCATCCCCGCGTCCGACGCAGCGGATCCCTCAAGCGCCACGGCCGGTTCCGCCGCAGCCGCCGCCTCCGCCGCCGCGCCCGCCTGCAGCCGCCCCACAACGCTCGTCGGGACCGCCCGCGGGCGCCGTCACCATCGGGCGGCATTCGACAGCGACCATCAGAGTCGACGATTCGCTGGCCTCCCGAATCCACGCCTACCTGATACCCGCCCCGACCGGAACCCAGCTGTACGACAACGGCTCGGGCAACGGTACTTTCGTCAACGGTCACCGCGTCGAGGCGGTCACGCTGCGCCCCGGGGACGTCATCACCGTCGGCAACACCGACCTGGTGTTCACCGGAGGTACCGCGGTCCAGTCGCGGCAGGCGGTCGCGACCGGTGGCATCGAGGTACGCCAGGTCGGCCTCGCCATCGAGGGCCACCAGCTGCTGACCAACGTGTCGTTCGACGCCCGGCCCGGCACTCTCACGGCGGTGATCGGCCCCTCGGGCGCAGGCAAGTCGACGCTGATCAGGCTGCTCGGCGGCGTCACCAAACCCACGTCCGGGCAGGTCACCTTCGACGGACACGACGTGCACGCCCACTATGCGTCGTTGCGGTCGCGGATCGGCATGGTGCCCCAGGACGACGTGGTCCATCGGCAATTGACCGTCAGTCAGGCGCTGAACTATGCCGCCGAACTCCGGTTGCCGCCCGACACGAGCAAGGATGACCGCCACGCTGTGGTGGAACGGGTGCTCGCTGAGCTCGAGCTCGCTGCGCACCGCGACAAGCGGGTGGACAAGCTTTCGGGCGGGCAGCGTAAGCGCGCTTCGGTGGCGCTTGAATTGCTTACCGGCCCATCGCTTTTGATCCTCGACGAGCCCACTTCCGGTTTGGACCCGGCGCTGGACCGACAGGTCATGCAGATGCTGCGCCGCCTGGCCGATGCCGGGCGCACGGTGCTGGTGGTGACGCACTCCCTGACGTACCTGAACATGTGCGATCAGGTGCTGCTGCTGGCGCCCGGCGGCAAGACGGTGTACGCGGGGCCCCCGCAAGCGGTCGGATCAGCGATGGGTACACAAGACTGGGCCGACATCTTCGCCTGGGTTTCGGCCAATCCCGACGCGGCGCATGCGGTGTTCCTGCAGAACAATCCGGCCGCCGACCGACCGGCGGCGCCGCCGGAGCCCGCGGGTCCGCTCGGTGCACCGGCCCGTACCAGCACCCGCCGTCAGCTGCTCACCGTTGCGCGCCGGCAGTTGCGGCTGATCTTCGCCGATCGGATCTACACCACCTTCCTGTTGCTACTGCCGTTCATCCTGGGCGCGATGTCGCTGATCGTGCCGGGGGACACCGGATTTGGGGTGGCGACTGTAGGCCACTCCCCCAACGAACCGAATCAACTGCTCATCGTCGCCAACATCGCGGCAGTGTTCATGGGGACCGCACTGACGATCCGTGATCTGGTCGGCGAGCGCACCATCTTCCGCAGGGAGCAGGCTGTCGGTTTGTCGGCCGCCGCCTACCTTTCCGCCAAAATCGTTGTCTACAGCGCATTTACTGCCATTCAGACAGCAATCGTGGTGGCGATCGTGGTGATCGGCAAAGGTGCACCCACCCAGGGTGCCTTGCTGTTGGGCAGCCCGACTCTCGACTTCTATGTGAGTCTGACTGTGGCAGCAATTGTTTCGGCGATCCTGGGTCTGCTGCTGTCCTCGGTGGCGCGGTCCAGTGAGCAGATTCTGCCGATGCTCGTCGTCGTCATCATGCTGTCGATCGTGTTCTCCGGCGGCATGATTCCTGTCACCGGACGTGTCGGTCTGGATCAGGCATCGTGGTTCCTGCCGGGGCGGTGGGGCTTCGCAGCGTCGGCGAGCGTGGTCGACCTGCTGAAGATTGCTCCGCTCATGTCGGTCGACGATCAGCTGTGGCACCACGAATTACGTTGGTGGGCGCTGGATATCGGGGTGCTGGTGCTGCTGGGCGCGGTTGCCGGATTCGTGGTGTACCGACGGCTGCGGCTGCCGAGCTGCGGCGCCGAATCAGGTGCGCCGAAAGCGGCGCTGATCGTGGGCGCCGTGGTCCTGGCCGCGGGATTTGTGGCCGGCATGACCTACGTGACCCGCGACTCCGGAAACCGGCCGACGCAACCGACGGCACCCACAGCACCACCCAAAGCTGTTGCGCCGCCGGGGCACCGCATCGACCTGGCGACCCTGCTCCCCGACGGCAAGGCGGTGAGCGCCGCCATGCAGTCGCCGCCGATGGCGACCGCGACCATCGTCACCGCGGAAACTCCGCGAGCAGGGACAGCCACTCCCCCGCCGTGCGCCGGTGTCGCGGACGCAGGTGGCGCCACAACCTTCGGCCCGGGGTTCACCGGGATGTCAGGTATGGAACTGCGTAACCCGGCGGACCCGAATACCTGGATGGTTGCTTATGCCGTGGGCTATCCAGGACCGCAAGCAGCGGAACGGATTCCGGCCGCCGCGACATGGTTGGGATGTGCGAATACAGGTGTGACGTTCACGGCCGACGGCCGACCGGCGCGGCAGCTGGCCGTCGGTGGGGTCACATCCGACGACGGCACCCTCACCGCGGAGTTCACCGAACCGGGGCGCAGCTGCCAGCACGTGCTGACCACCAAGGCCGATGTGGTGGTCGACGTGCTGGCGTGCAGCCCGGGCGGCGGCACGCAGGCGGCGGAGCTGGCCAAGCAGATCGCTGACAAAGTCAGCTGACGGAAGGATCAGATGAATCCCTGGCGTACTGGAATGCTCATCGGAGCGGTCGTCGTTGTGGCGGCGGGTTGTTCGGTCACTGACCGGAAAGTGTCGGGTACGGCCACGACGGCCACAGGTGCCGCTTCCCCGGCGACGTCGACATCAGCTGTAGCCAAACCGATCGATGATGCCGGCCTGCCGAGGCTGTTGGGCTCGCCCTCGGAGATCAGCGACCTGGTGGGCGTCGCGATGACGCCGGAGGCGATCTTCAGAAAACCGGATACGAAGCTGCGGGTGGAACCGATCCGCTGTCTCGAAGCGGTCATGCCGGCTCTCGACACCATTGGGTACTACGGCCGAACAGGTTTCGCAGGGCAGCTTCTTCACGGGGATCAGCATGCGCAAGTGGTGCAGGTGGTGGCCGCATTCTCGACGGACGCGGAGGCGGCGGGCTTTCGTGAGGCGACTACCGGACATTGGAGGTCGTGCCAGGACCAGCAGGCGACTGTCACGGGTGGTCGGGTGCCCCTGACGTATGCGTTGGAAAGAGTTGAATCGGTCGATTCCGTCGCGAGCGTTCCGGTGTCGGGGACAGCCAGCGACGGGACCCGGGTTCCATGTCAGCACGCATTGGGTTCGCGCAGGAACGTGATCATTGACGTGCGGGTATGTGCTCCGAACGTGGCAAACAAGGGGCGCGACCTAGTCGCGAAGATCGCCGCCGGCCTGTGAATCAGCGGATGACACTCATCAGCGGAACGAAGTTGGCGTTGAGATACTCGGTAGCCAGGTAGCCGCCGGGATCGGCAAGTGCTGCAACGCTATTAGGGTCATCCACGATGATCATCGATCCGCGGTAGGCGGCCAATTGGTAGGGAAGCCCCGCTGCCCCACCGTTACCGGCGGCTTTGTCGGTGCGGACCACGACCAGTACTTCGCTGTGAATCAAGAACAATTTTCCAAGGTCGGGCATCGAACGGGTTGAACTATTGTCGCCTGGCTTGCGACGCAATTCGGGGTCGTAGTTCAGGCCGAGCGAACTGAGATAGTCGGCCGCGTTGGACGGCGTCAGCGTCTGGCTGACGCCATCGTCCGACACGTGGATCACCTGGACGCTCTTCCCCGCGGCTCTCGGATTCTGATTCTTCAGGTCGGTCTGCTGGGACGACACCTGATCAATGAGGTTGTCGGCGTCCTTGTAGCGGCCGAGAATCTTGCCGATCCATTTGAGCTGGGTCTGCCAGTTCCATGCTCGGCTGGTGTCTTTTGGCTGAGTCACGGTCGGGGCGATCGCGGCGAGGCGCTGGTAGGTCGCGTCATCGATCTCGCCGGTCGCGATGATGACGTCGGGTTTGGCGGCCTGAATGGCGCTGGTGTCGATGAAACCGACGGTGTCCTTGACCGACGGGGTTCCGGTGATCTTGGACTGCAACCATGAGGGCAGGGAAGTGCCTGCGCCGGCAATGGCCACCGGTTGTAGGCCGAGCGACAGCACGGCGTCGGCGTCGCCGGGGCCCAAGGCGGCGACAGCTGTTGGCGCCTTTGTGATTTCGGTGGTGCCGTGGGCGTGCGTGAATGATTGCGCCGTGTACGCCGGGGCGTCGGGCTTGCCGATCAGCATGATGGAGGCGACGACCGCGATGACGGTGATCACGGCGGCGCCGGCGGCACCGATGACTATTCGACGCTTGCGTGGACTCTTTTGTCGAGCAGCCGGAGGTTGGGGTGCCGCCATCTGGCCAGGCAGCGGGCCGGGCGGGTAAGGACCGCTGAACTGTCCGCTCGGATAAGTCAATACGCCATCGGGCGGTGTTGGCTGACGCGGCGGCCATGACTGCGAACCCGGAGGCGGTAGCCGACTGGGCGGCTGTAGCGCAGGGCCCGGGTTCGCGACGGCCGCGGTGGCCGCGGCCGCGAGTTCGCGGGCAGTCTGGTAGCGCGCGTTGGGGTCCTTCGCCATGCCGCGGGCGATGACTTCGTTCAGCGCCCACGGAAGAGTAGGCACCCGATCCGTGACGCGCGGTATCTCTCCTGTCACGTGTGCTGCCGCGATCGCGGCGATGCCACCCGGCAGTCCTCCATACGGTGTCCGGCCGGTGAGTAGCACGAACAGGCTGCAGGCAAGCGAATAGATATCGGCTCGAGAGTCGACGTGCTGCCCACTGAGCGCTTCAGGTGGCGCATAGGCGATGGACGCCATGACCGAGCCGTCGGTGGTCAGGTGCGCAGCGTCATCAAAGGCGCGAGCAATCCCGAAGTCCGCCAGGAAGACTCGTTCGTCATCACCGGGATCTTCGGCGTTGGCCAGCAGAAAGTTGGCGGGCTTGACGTCGCGGTGCATGATGCCCCGCCGATGCGCGTAATCGAGAGCCTTGGCGACCTCGGTGATGATGCGGGCCGCCCGCGCGGGTGACATCCGCCCGGACCGGACTTCCTGGTCGGCGTCGGTGCCCGCGACGTATTGCATGGCGATCCACAGCTGACCCGCCTCGGTTTCGCCACGGGAGTAGACCGCGACGATATTGGGGTGGTCGAGCGTGGCGGCGACATTGGCTTCGCGGAGGAAGCGCTCCCTGAACTGGCCGTCGCCCTGGATGGAAGTGGTGAGAACCTTCAGCGCGTCGCTGCGGGGCAGCTGGGGATTCTTGGCCTTGTACACCACACCCATGCCACCGACACCCAGGACGGATTCGATGGTGTAACCGGCCACGATGTCGCCGGGGTTGAAGGTCGAGGTCATTGTGGTCCGATTATTTCGCAGTCAGCAGCAGATACTGGGACGCCATTCGTTGTGTGGCGTCGAATGGTTGCAATGATGCTGCCGTATAGACCCACCGGTCCAGCGCTGCCGCGCAGGAGTAGACCCGGGCTTTGACGTCAGCGACATCGGTTGCCTGGCACTTCGCTGAGGGCAGGCCGGGCACGGCGGGACCAGGTTCACTTGGGTTCTTGGCGTCAGGCTCGGCGAACTTTTGCGCCAGCTGCGTCGCTGCGGCGGCGTCTTTGGCCCGGTACAGATGGGTGCCGCGTACCGAAACGACGTCAACGCCGGCTGGTGTCAGGGCGGTGCTCGTGAGTAACGGGTCGTCACTGAAATGAAGGATGCCGCGTGGCCCCCATAGGCCCTGATTGCTCTTGTGTTCCTTCGTGGGAACTGTCCGGCTGAGTAGGCCTTCGGGATCGGTTTGCATGGTGGCGAACTGCGCTGGATCGGTTGGCTGGAACTTGTCGATGCGTGAAGTCTGCATATCCAGCACCTTTGCAACGAATTGTGTTGCGGTGTCGCGGTTTACGTCACTCGAAGCGTATTGATACAGCACGTATGGCCCGTGCGGAGTATAGGAGCTGACTGTGAAACTTCGCTCTGACGTGGTGGCTGCGTGCGCGAGCGCCTCGGGATGTCCTGGAATTGATATCGGTTGATTGGGTGAGGCTGGATCTATTGTCGGGGCCTGTGCCGCGAATTGGCGGGCAGCGTCGTTGGCCAGGTCGGCTGTTGGGAATCGCAGTACCAGAATCACTAACTGGTTGTCGTGATCCGCGCCGCGAATGGTGCCACGACCTGAGCCGAACCCGTTGATCAGCTGATGATCTTTGGCGATCTGCTTCATCGGGCCGGGCTCGACGCTGTTTAGGCGGTCGGCGTCGAGAAATACGCCCGTCACGTTCACCCCGATGCTGATCAGGGTGGGATCGACTTCCCACGGTCCGACGACAAATTCGCCAAGCCGTTCGGCATCGATGAGGCGTCCAGATTCGGCGCCTGGTTTCAGCGCGGGCCCGGGCTTGGGTGCCGTCGGATAGTTCCCGGGGTTCAACAGGCTGACGATGGCGTCACCAGGCCTGAACGAGGGGTCTTTCGTCGCGTCGCCGTTCGTTATCGTTGTGCAGGCGGCCAGCAGTGCCACTGCGACCGTCGCTACGGCCAACTTGGCGGTCTTCATGACGTTCCCCATCGTCTCCCGACTGCGCCGGCTCCCCGTTGCGTTGCGCAGTGACTCTCCGCGAACTGTACGCACTCGAGCGCCTGAGTGCCTCAGCCCGCCGCGGCAACGGCCGGACGGCCTGAAGGCGGCCGAACGCGAGTTGAACCAGGTGCCGCTATTTCGCGGTCAGCAGCAGGTATTGGGATGCCATTCGTTGTGTGGCGTCGAACGGCTGCAACGAGGAAGCCACGTACACCCACCTATCGAATGACGCGGTGCAGTCGTAGACAAGCGCTTTCACTTCCGCATAATTGATCGCCCGGCACTTGGCCGCGGGGAGTCCGGGTACGGTCGGGCCAGGTTCGCTGGGGCTGCTACCGCCAGGCTCGGCGAGCTTCTGCGCGAGCTGCGCCGCGGTCGTGGCGTCTTTGGCCCGGTAGAGGTAGGTACCGCGTACCGAGATGACGTCGACGCCGGCTGCCGTCAATGCCGCGGCGGTTTGGACTGGGTCGTCTTCGAAATGAAGGAGGCCGCGTGGCCCCCACAAGCCCTGGTTTGCCTTGTGTTCCTTGGTGGGCACCGTCCTGCTCAACAGTCCTTCTGGATCGGTCTGCATGGTGGCGAACTGACTGGGATCGGTGGGCTTGAAGTTGTCGATTCGACTTGCCTGAAGGTCTAACGACTTGGTCGCCAGTTGCAATGAAACGCCGGGGCTTTCCTGTGCTGTGCCGCTTTGAATCAACACATATGGGCCATGCGGGGAGATGATCGAGGTGGCGAACGTTCCATCAGGCATGGTGACTTGGAGCGCCTGCGATTCCGGATGTCCGGGTATCGGGAGATTGAGTTTCGTCGAGGGATCGTGGATGCCCGGGTGCCGTGTGTAGAAACCAGATGCTGCGGCAGCCGCTTCGTCGGGGCTTGGAAAGCGCAAAACGGTGTTCTGCAGTTTGCGGAGGTGGTCGGCGTCGACGTCCGTGTGGCGGCCGGAGCCGAATCCGTAGATCAAGTGGTGCTGTTGCGCCAGTTGGTCGAGCTCGGGCGACAGGAGCGATACGACACTGAACAACAGACCGGTCGAAGTGAAGCCGACGTGCAGTAGCTGCGGGTCAATCTCCCATGGCCCGACCACGTAGTCACCCATGCGTTCGCCGTCGATAATCCGGCCGCTCTCGGGCCCGGGTTTCATGGCTGGTCCGGGCTTCGGCACCGTCGGGTAGTTGCCCGGGTTCAGCAGGCTGACTATGGCGTCACCCGGCTTGAATGACGGGTCTTTCGTGGCATCGCCGGTCGTCACCGTGGTGCAGCCGGCCAACAGTGCCACGGCCGCGGTCGCCGCGGCCAGCTTGGCGATCTTCATTCAGTGACCGCTACGGCTGGGCGGGCGGATTACCGGCCGTGATCTCGGCGACGAGCTCGTTGAGGCGGGCCCGGTCGGCGTTGATGGACTCGGTGGCCTTCGCCGTCGCGTTGCCCAAGGCCTCGTTGATGCGGGCTTCGACGGTTTCCGCGCCGAGGCGCAGCAGGCCGTCCTCGATGAACAGGTCCGTCAGCCAGTGGTGGCCGTTGAGCGTGACCTCGACGGTCTTGGCCTCGTCGGTCGCGGTGAACGACTCGGTGTTCATCTTGGCGAGCTGCTCGTCCATGACCGACTGCAGACGCTGGGCCTGCTGGAGAACCGCAGCGACCTCGGGGTGCATCTCGATCATTTGGTGTCCTTCTTGTCATCGATCTTGGTGCGACGCCGGTGTCCGATGACGCCGTCGGTGAAGGCCCGGTCCTCCTTGTACAGGACCTCGTCGGGCGACAGGTTCGCGTTGCGCTTCTTCTCCTTGCCGCCTTCGCGGCCAGCGCCGTGGCCGCCCATGCCGCCACCCATGCCGCCACCCATACCGCCGCCGCCGACCGGAGGGCGGCCCGCGGCCTGGCTGGCGCCACCGGCTGCCGCACCACCGGCACCCACCGCGGGCGCGACGGCTGCCGGCTGCATGGGCTGGCCGCCCAGCCCACCGCCACCGCCTCCGGACCCGCCGCCCGCGCCGCCGCCCGCGGACGCCGGGCTCACGCCGGGGCCGTCGGGCAGACTCGGCATCTCCGGCTTGTCGCCGCCCAAGCCGCCGGGCATGCCACCGCTCGGTGAACCCTGTCCGGAGCCGCCTGACGGCGAGCCGCCACCGGAAGGTGAACCGCCAGAGGGTGATCCGCCGCCTGCGGGCTTCTGCTCACCGGCAGAAGCCGGGCTGACGCTCGGCGACTCCGGAATCGATGGCGTCGCACCACTCGGGGTGCCACCGCCGCCACCGGCCGATGGTCCACCTCCACCAGGTCCTTGGGGCGCGCCTGTGCCGTTGCCGTCTTTCTTCGCCACGTCTCCCGGCTTGACGGCCGGCCACGGGCTCGACCCGAAGTTGGGTGGTGGCGGGGTGACGAGGGATCGGATCGTCGCCTGCTGCGCGTACTTGGCTCGTACGGTGTCGGATTCTTGCTGCTTGGTGGCGTGGCCGGTGAAGAAGTCGTATGCCGCCTGACCGACTGTCGCGAGCACGCTGGCGTTCTCGTAGTCCGCCACGTCCTGCATGCTGGGATGCTCGGGTCGCCTGCCGCCATGGATCGTGGATAGTTCGATGGCCTGGACGGCCAGGTTGTTCGCTGCCGCGGTCATCGCCGTCAGCCACGTCGAGTAGTCCTTCAGCGCCGTCTCCGCGGCTTCGGCAGCGTCGCCTTCCCACTCGACGCCCGCCATGTTGAACTTGCCGTTCAGTTCAGCCAGTTTCGCTGCCACTGCAGTCATTTTCGCGCCGAACTCGATCATCGAGGCGCCCTGGTCGCCGCCGTTGATCTGCTTGGCGGCCACCTCCCAGTCCATGCCGGGATTGCTGGGGTGCGATTCGGCTCCGCCAAGCGATTCGAGCATCCAGGGCAAGCTGCCGACCGGGTCTGAAGGGGCTGGTGCCGGGGGCAGGTTGGGCGTGATCGGTGCACCACCGCCAGCGCCCAGCTCGGTGGCATTGATGCCGGATTTCCCGGCTGCGTCGGCAGCGTCGTAAGCCGCGGCGGCCGCCCGTAGGCAGGCCGCCAGTCGCCGATTCTGAGCCCGCCCAGCCTTGAGTGCGGCGTCGAGCTGCTGCAGGTTGTTCTTGAGGAAACCGGTGGCCTCTTGCGCGATGGTCAACTCGCATGGCGCATTGGGCGCCGGCGGCAAGGTCGGCAGGTCTACGTCGACTTCAGCGGCCTTGGCGTTCAGCGTCTCCGAGGAGACTTTCAGTTTTCCAGCCATCTACTTGCTCCCCCTCACTTCTCCAGCGCCATCTGGAACCGGCTCTCCTCGCGCGGGTTGATCAGCTGGATGGGCAGCTGACGGTGGCGCGGGGTATCGATGAAGTTGTGGCGCAACAGAATTCGTGAAATACCCGGGTGTGGACCGAGGTAGGTGGTGGCGTTGGGCCACACCACCTTCGGAACGTTCCCGATCCGGGCGTTGATGAACCCCGCGAATTCCTTGAACTGCGGCGCCAAGGTGACGACGGCCCCTGCCGCCGCCGAGCGGACCACGAACTGGGTGAACACGTGTGCGTCGCCGAGGTTGATCGTCGAGTCCACGTTGTCGAACGGCATGTACACCGGGTAGCGGTCGGCGGTCTCCCCCACGAGGACGCCGGCCGAGCCGATCGGCAGCTCGTAGTGCCGGTCGGTGATCGGGCTCAGCCCCTCCAGCGCGGCGCGTTGGCCACCGAACAGACACGAGAAACCGCGCGGCGTCGTCGGCGTGGCCAGCGTGGTCAGCAGCACGGTCGCCGTCGGCGCTTGACCCGGCTTGACCCGGACGCGGGTGATCGTGTGGTCGGCGCGCGCCGACCACCACATGTTGGGACCGCCGGGTGCCGAGTAGGCCGCGGTAAATGTGCTGCGGCCCTTGATGGTTGACCACGTCTCGCGCTCGAAGCTGATCGCGGTCGCGCGGTCGTACTCCTCGAAGCTGCGGGCGGGGCGGGCGTCGATGCCGTGGCTGGCCAATTGATCGGCGATGCGGGTGGTGGTCGCCACCAGGTAGCTGGCCAGGCCGGAGACCCCGGTGCCGCGGCGCAGGGCCGACCGGCGGGTCTCGTCGGGGTCGGCGCGCAACACGATCCAGGTCCGCCGGTTGGCGGGGGCGGCGTAGGGGCCGACCACCTGCTCGTACAGCGCGACGACACTCGAGGGCGCGGTCTTGCCGACGCGGTAGCCGGCCGAGACGATGTCCGCCTCGAGATCCGGTGCGTGCGCCGCGAGCAGCTGCTCCACCAGTCGGGTGTCGAGGTTGTCGTCGGTGAAGGCCTCGCCGTTGACGATGACGGTCGGGGTGAACGAGCGCGGCACCAGTTCGACAAGCGAGACCAGGTGGTCACCCAGCCAGCGCACCGCGACGTGGTCGCCGGGCATGACCGTCGCGCCGACGGCCGGTTCCGACGGTGCCGGCGGGGCGACCTTGCGTCGGCGCTGCCAGGCGAACATCGCGGCGATCCAGCCTGTCAGCCGCCGCCCGCGGATGGCGAGGACCGAGAACAGCGCGATCAGGACACCGAGGGTGATGCCCAGCCACAGCAGATTGAAATGCATGCACAGCAGCACGACCGCCGGCACCAGCGTTGCCGCCCACAGCAGGTGCCCCGTGGTGAAGCGGAGCCCGAAGTGCCTCATCGGCGCCTCAGCGCACGGCGGGTCACCGCACCCAGGCCGAGCAGCACGATCAGCGCGGCACCGGCCACGACGACCATCGTGATCGGCCCGCGGTCCGGCGGCGGGATGTACACCGGCGGCGGAATGCTCTTGACCTGGTAGGGCGCCTGCTTGGGGCCGGCGGGAACGTCCCACGTCAGCGCCGCCACCGGGTCGATGACACCGGCGCCGACGTAGTTGTCCACTCCCCCACCGGGATGGCGTGCCGTCGCGGTGATGCGGGTGACGATCTGTGCGGCGGTCAGGTCGGGGAAACGCTGCCGCAGCAGGGCCGCCAGGCCCGAGACGTACGCCGCGGCGAACGATGTGCCGTTGATGGGGATGGGGCCGTCCTGTCCGTTCAGCGCGTTGACGGGATTGCCGTCGTAGCCCAGTGCGGTGTCGCCTTCGGCGGGGGCGGCGGCACCGACCCAGGGGCCGGACATCGAGAAGTTGCTGGGCTGGCCCTGCGGCCCGATGCCGCCGACGGTCAGCACCAGCGGCGAGTACCAGGCCGGCGAGACGATGGTCTGCACCTGCTTCCAGCCCCGCGGGTCCGACGGCACACTGACGTCCGGCGGCGGGTTCTGGTTGCAGTCCTGGCCGGTGTTGCCGGCGGCCACGATGACCACGGCGTTCTTGACGTTCACCGCGTAGGCGATGGCGGAACCGACGCCGGTCTCGTTGATGGCCCGGGTCACCTTGTAGCAGGCGGCCTCGGAAATGTTGATGACCTGTGCACCCAGGTTCGCCGCGTGCACGATGGCGCGAGCGAGGCTGCGCAGCGACCCGGCGGTCTGGGTGGTGTTCGGATCGTTGGGATCGCTGCGGGAGTCTTTCGGCTGAAATGCCTCCGAGGTCTGGCGCAGCGATAGGATGCGGGCTTCGGGCGCGACGCCGATGAACGCGTCCGTCGGTGCCGGACGGCCGGCGATGATCGACGCGGTCAGGGTGCCGTGGGCATCGCAGTCCGACAGGCCGTTGCCGCCCTTGTCGACGAAGTCGCCGCCGGGCTCGGCGGGGACCCGCGGCGAGGCGTTCACGCCGGTGTCGATGACGGCGACGGTGACGCCTGCTCCCGTCGCAAACTTCTGTGCCTCGGCGAGGTGCAGATAGTCGGCCGCCCACGGCTTGTCGGCGAAGTTGGTGTTCGGCAGCACGGTCGGTGCGGAGCAGATCTTGCGCTGCTCCATCGGCTGATCGGGGCCGGTGTCGTCGGGCGGGACGGCGCCGGGGTCGATGGCCGGCGGTTCGATGGCGAGTGCGGGCGGGGCGCTGGCGACAGCCAGCAGCAACGCAGCAGCTACGGCGGCTAGACGACGCACGAGCAACCGCCCCCACCATGGGGACGACCGCTCGTGATGTTCCGAGTCCCCCGTGACATTTTTCCCGCTACGACACCGCCGCGAACCGCGATGCCCTCCCCATACGCATGTAGCACGAATTCATACTAGTGGTGCGTAGTGGGGGCTCTGTGCGCTTTCTGTGGCTGCTGGGAGTGACCCCGAGCCGTGCCCGTCAGGCGTCGAGGTCCTGTGCCACCAGGTCAGCGACGGTGGCCAGGGCGGTTTCGTCGTCGGAGGCCACCGTCACCTGCGCTCCGTTGCCTGCCCCGAGCGTCATGATCATCAGTGCCGAGCCGGCGTCCACGGGTTCCCCGCCGTCGACCGCGAGGGTGACCTGGGCACCGGAATTGATGACGGCCTCGGAGATGACGGCCGCCGGACGGGCGTGCAGGCCGATGGCGGATCCGACGGTGACGGTCTTGCTGGGCATTGCTTCTCCTTGTGATTGTTGGGTTTGTTGCTTGATCGGGACGTTCTAGCTGTTGGCCGGCTGCAGGGCCGCGGTGGTGTCGACCGGCGGGAGCGACCGGCCGGCGCTCTTGGCGGCGATCACCGCGAGCGCGCTGCAGACGGCGCCGACGACGACGGCCACCACGAACCAGATGAGGTTGCCGATGGCGAAGAAGACGAAGATGCCGCCGTGCGGTGCCTTGGAGGTCACGTCGAACGTCATGACCAGGGCGCCGGTCACCGCGCCGCCGAACATCATCGACGGGATGACCCGCAGCGGATCGGCGGCGGCGAACGGGATGGCGCCCTCGCTGATGAAGCATGCGCCGAGAAGCCATGCGGCCCGGCCGTTTTCGCGTTCGGGTTCGGTGAACAGCCGGGGCCGGACCGCCGAGGCCAACGCCATGGCCAGCGGCGGCACCATTCCGGCGGCCATGACGGCGGCCATGATCCGCAGCGACGCGACGTCGGTGATGTTCAGTCCGGCGGCGGCGAAGGAGTAGGCGGCCTTGTTGACCGGTCCGCCCAGGTCGAAGCACATCATCAGGCCGAGGATGACGCCCAGCAGGATCAGTGAACTGCCGGACATGCTGCCGAGCCAGTGGGTCAGCCCGGAGGTGACGGCGGCCAGCGGACGGCCCAGCAGCAGGAACATCGACAGGCCGACGATCAGCGAGGCGCCGAGTGGGATCACCACCACCGGCATCAGGCCGCGGAACCACTGGGGCACCTTGAACGAGCTGATCCACAGGGCGGCGAACCCGGCGATCAGGCCGCCGACGATGCCGCCGATGAATCCGCCGCCGACGGTGACGGCCACTGCGCCCGCGGTGAAACCCGGTGCGATACCGGGGCGGTCGGCGATGGCGAACGAGATGTACCCGGCGAGCGCGGGGACCAGGAAGCCGAAGGCCAGCCCGCCCAAGGTGAAGAGCACGGCACCGAGGTACTGCATGAGCCCGCCTGCGGGCAGGTTGGTCAGCGAGTTGGTGGTCGCGATGATGTGTGCGAGCGAATCCGATTGCCCGGCAGGCTTGTTGGCGATCTCATATCCCGCGAACAGGAAGCCGAGCGCGATCAGCAGACCGCCGGCCGCCACGAACGGGATCATGTAGCTGACGCCCGTCAGCAGGATCTGGCGCAGCCGGGTGCCCCAGCCCAGCCCGCCGCGAGTATCGGTGGTGGCGGCCCCGGCGGTCTCGCCCTGGACTCGGGGGGCCTGCGGATCCTTCGCCGCGGCAACGGCTTCGGCAATCATGGTGTCGGGTTCGTTGATGGCCCGCTTCACACCGGAGGCGACGACGGGCTTGCCGGCGAAGCGCTGCTTGTCCTTGACCCCGACATCGGTGGCGAAGATGACGGCGTCGGCCGCGGCGATGGTTTCGGGGGACAGTGGGGTGGACCCGGACGAGCCCTGGGTTTCGACGCTGAAGTGCACCCCGGCGCGGTCGGCGGCCAGTTTCAGGGCATCGGCGGCCATGTAGGTGTGGGCAATTCCGGTGGGACAGGCCGTGATCGCGATGATCGAGGCCGTGGGCGCCGGTTCGGCAGCAGGTGCGGCGGGGGTCGGCGCCGGGGGTGTGACCGCGGCTGCCGGTGTCGGGGCGACCACGCCTTCGACGAGTTCGACCACCTCATCGGCGGTGCCCGCGCCCCGCAGCTGTTCGACGAAGTCCTTGCGGACCAGGGCCCGGGCCAGGCTGGACAGCAGCTTCATGTGCTCGGCACCGCCGGAGTCCGGGGCGGCGATGAGGAAGGCGAGGTCGGCGGGGCCGTCGGGTGCGCCGAACGGGACCGCGGGCGCCAGGCGGGCAAACCCGATCGTCGGTTCGTCGACGTGGGGCGATCGGCAATGGGGGATGGCGATGCCGCCGGGAAGCCCGGTGGCGGACTGGGCTTCGCGCGCCAGGGCGGCTTCGACGAGTCCGTCTCCGTTGGTGGCGCGGCCTGTTTCGGCCATCCGGGCGGCCAGCAGTTCGATCACATTCTGCTTGTCGGGGCCGGCGTCGACGTCGAGTGCGACGAGGTCCGAGGTGATGATCGGCATGGGTGTTCCTTTTGAATAGAACGGATCAGAGGTGGGCGGAGGCGGACGTGACGGCGTGGACCTGAACGGCTTTCACGTCGATCTGGTCCGGGCCGGGCAGTGCGGAACCCGGCAGGGCGGCAGCGGCGCTGCCGTACGCGACGGCGGTCTGCAGCCGCTGCGCGGGTGCGGCACCGGCGATGGTGGCGGCGAGATAGCCCGCGAGCGACGCGTCACCCGCTCCGACGGTGCTGCGCGGCACGATCGACGGGGCCGTGGCGGCCCAGGTGCCGTCGCGGTCGACGAGGACGGCGCCCGCGCCGCCGAGGGTGACGAGCACGGTGCCGGCCCCGCGGTCGACGAGCTGCCGCGCGGCGGATACCACCGGCATCGGATCGCCCTGTGCGGCAGCGTCTTCCAGCTCCGATGCGGAGCGCCCGGTCAGCCAGGCCAGTTCCTCGGAGTTCGGTTTGATGAGGTCGGGCGCCGCGGATTCGAAGGCTTCTGCCAGGGCGGTGAGCGGACGTTCGGAGGTGTCCACCGCCACGCCGCATGGCAGTGCCGCCAGCCGGGCCGCGATGCCGGCGTACCAGTCGTCGGGCACCCCGGGGGGCAGCGATCCGGACAGCACGACCCAGGTGGCCCCCGCTGCGTGGTCGCAGACGGCGGCGGTCAGGGTCGCCAGTGCGGCGGCATCCAGGTGGGCCCCCGGCTCGTTGAGTTTGGTTGTGGTGCCGTCTTTTTCGGTGATGGTGAGGTTGCTGCGCACGGTGCCCGGGATGGTGATGTTGTGGAACGGCACGCCGCGCGTCGTCAGCCCTGTCAGGATCGGATCGTGGTCGGCTGCCGGCAGCAGCGCGAGGGTGTCGACACCGTTCTGGGTCAGTGCGCGAGATACGTTGACGCCCTTACCTCCTGGCTCGGTGGAGACGGGGGTGAGGCGGTGCACCGCTCCCCTGGTCAGCGGCTCGTCGAGCGTGACGGTGCGGTCGAGGCTCGGGTTCAGGGTGACGGTGACGATCATGATTCACTCTCCGCGCAGATGACGTCGACGCCGGCGTCGATGAGCTCTTGGCGCTCGTGGGGGCGGATATCGGTGTCGGTGACGACGGTGCGAACCGCCGACAGCGGCGCGAAACTGACGAGGTCTTCCCTGCCGAACTTGCTCGAATCCGCCGTCACCACAACATGGTTGGCGCAGTGGACCATGGCGCGCTTGATGGCGGCCTCGTCGCTGTCCGGGGTGGAGAAACCGTGTCGGACGCTGATGCCGTTGGTGCCGAGGAAGGCGACGTCGACGCGCAGTGAGTCGAGTGTCCGCAGGGCCTGCTCCCCCACCACGGCCTGGGTGAGGCTGCGGACGCGGCCGCCCAGCAATTGCAGGGACACCGTCGGGTTGGATGTCAGCTTTGCGGCGGCGGGAATGGAGTTGGTGATGACGACGAGGTCGCGGTCGGTGGGGATGAGCTCGGCGATGCGCGCGGTGGTGGTGCCGGCGTCGATCAGCACCGTCCCGCCGGTGGCGGGCAGGAAGGCGACGGCTGCGGCCGCGATGGCGGCCTTCTGCTGGGTCTGCGTGGAATCGCGCTGGACGACGCCCTGCTCGACCAGGTGCAGGGTGCGGGCGGGCACCGCTCCCCCGTGCACGCGCCGGATGACGCCGGCCTTGTCGAGGACGTCGAGATCGCGGCGGACGGTTTCGGTGGTGACGTCGTAGGCCTCGGCCAGGTCGTTGACCGAGGCGCGGCCGTCGGCGAGGACTCGCGCGGCGATGGCTTGCTGCCGCTCTTCCGCGTACATGACCCTCCAATTGTGTGGGAATCCATCCGGTTCGATCTTTGTATTGTTTGTTTTACGCTTGGATGTGTTGACTTGTCAACGGTTCGGAGTAATCTACATCACATGAGCCAGACATTTGTGAGCCCGTCGCCAAGGGTCGTCGACGTGGAAACCAGCAGTGCACCTGTAGTCCTGCGCGGCGTGCCCGCCGTCGGCGGAGTGCGGTACGCGCCGGTGCTGTGGCCGGGTCCCCGGCCCGCGCCGGAGGCCGATGACGGCGCCGCCGAGCTGGAAGAGCCGGAACGGGCGGGGGAGCGGGAGCGCTTCGCCGCGGCTTCGTCGGCGGTCGCGGACCGGCTCCGCAACCGCGCGGCGCGCGCGACCGGCGCGGCGGCCGAAGTCTTGGCCACGACGGCGACGCTCGCGCAGGACCGGGCCTGGGCGGCGGCGACGGAGAAGCGCATCGCCGACGGCATGTCCGCAGTCCGCGCCGTCGTCGCGACCGCGGACCAGTTCGTCGAGATGTTCACCCGCATGGGTGGATTGATGGCCGAGCGGGTCGCCGACCTCAGGGATATCCGGGATCGGGTGATCGCGGATCTGCGTGGCCTTCCTGAGCCGGGGGTGCCGGTGCCGGATGTGCCGTCGGTGCTGTGTGCCGAGGATCTGGCGCCTGCGGATACTGCCGGCCTGGACCCGAATCTGGTGGTCGCGTTGGTGACCAGCCTGGGTGGGCCGACCAGTCACACCGCGATCATCGCCCGTCAGCTCGGCATCCCGTGCGTCGTGGCCGTTTCCGGGCTGGAGAAGGTGCAGCCGGGAACGATGGTGCTGGTGGACGGCACCAACGGCACGGTGGAGATCGAGCCCGACGCGACCCTGGCGGCCGCGGCCGTGGCCCAGGCGCGCCGCGAGGCCGACCTCGCCGACAGCTGGCGTGGCCCGGGCGTCACTGCTGACGGCCATCGAGTCGCGGTGCTCGCCAACGTGCAGGACGGTGCCGCGGCGCATGCGGCGGCGCAGACGCCTGCGGAGGGCATCGGTCTGTTCCGCACCGAATTGTGCTTCCTGAACCGCGATCTCGAACCGACCGTCGACGAGCAGGCGCAGATCTACGGCGACGTGCTGGCGGCATTCCCGGACCGGAAAGTGGTGGTGCGCACGCTCGACGCGGGTTCGGACAAGCCGCTGCGTTTCGCCGGGCACGCCGATGAGGCCAATCCGGCGCTCGGTGTCCGCGGCATCCGCATCGCCCAGGGCAATCCGGAGCTGCTGACCCGCCAACTGCAGGCCATCGCGGCCGCGGCCGACGCCACCGGCCAGCGTCCGTGGGTGATGGCCCCGATGATCGCGACGCCCGCCGAAGCGAAAGCCTTTGCGGCACAGGTGCGGTCGTTCGGCCTGACGCCCGGAGTGATGATCGAGGTGCCCGCCGCGGCGTTGTTGGCGGATCGGATTCTGCGACACGTCGACTTTTTGTCGATCGGCACCAACGATCTGACGCAGTACACGATGGCGGCGGACCGGATGTCGGCCGACCTGGCCACGCTCAGCGACCCGTGGCAACCGGCGGTGCTGGCGTTGGTGGGTACGGCCGCCAAGGCGGGTGCCGAGCAGGGCAAGCCGGTCGGGGTGTGCGGGGAGGCCGCGGCCGATCCGGCGCTGGCGTGTGTGCTTGTCGGATTGGGCGTGACGTCACTGTCGACGGCGGCTGCTGCGGTGCGTGCGGTCGGCGCCGCGCTCGCCGGGGTGACGCTCGAGCAGTGCCGGGCGGCCGCGGAAGCGGCGCTGGCGGCCGAGTCGTCGGCGGACGCCCGCAGCGCGGCGCTCGCTGCGCTGGCAAGCCGCTGACCAGCGGTTATCGGATGCGCACAGCACCCGGAATTAATCGGACTGCAGTCCGGTTATAGGTGACATGCCTGCTATCACCGCTGACACGATCAGCTTGCCGCGTATTGCTTCCGCTGCGCCGAGTGACACAGAACGCCCGGTGCGGTCCATCACCACCGGCCCTCGTGGCTATGAGGGCGAGGGCTTCCCGGTGGTCCGAGCCTTCGCCGGGGTCAGCCCGGCCGACCTCGACCCGTTCGTCCACCTGGACCAGATGGGTGAGGTCGAGTACGAACCCGGTGAACCGAGGGGCACCGACTGGCACCCGCACCGCGGGTTCGAGACGGTGACCTACATGATCGACGGCCGCTTCGCCCACCAGGATTCCCACGGTGGCGGCGGTCTGATCACCGACGGTGCCACGCAGTGGATGACCGCCGGGTCGGGCATCCTGCACATCGAGACGCCGCCGGCCGAACTGGTCGAGAGCGGCGGACTGTTCCACGGCCTGCAGCTGTGGGTGAACCTGCCCAAGAAGGACAAGTTCGCTGCCCCCAGGTACCAGGCCATCGAGGGCCCCGACGTCACCCTGTTGTCGTCGGACGACGGCGGCGCGCTCGTGCGCGTCATCGCCGGCGAGATCGGCGACGCCAAGGGCCCGGGCGGTACGCACACACCGATCACCATGGCGCACGCGACGATTGCGCCCGGCGCGCGCCTCGACCTGCCGTGGAACCGCAACTTCAACGCGCTCGTCTACATCCTGTCCGGACGTGGCAGCGTCGGACCCGTCGGCCATCCCATCCACCAGGGTCAGCTGGCGGTGCTGGGGCCGGGCGACCGGATCACCGTCGCCGCCGACGAAGGCCAGGATTCCAACCGGCCCGCGCTCGAGGTGCTGTTGCTCGGCGGTCAGCCGATCCGGGAACCGGTCTTCCACTACGGCCCGTTCGTGATGAACTCCAAGTCGGAGCTCATCGAGGCGTTCGAGGACTTCCAATCCGGCAAGTTCGGCACGATTCCGCCGAACGCGTTGAAGCCGCACCGCCCCGGGCACTGATCACGCGGGCGCGGTCTCCGGGTAGAGGAGTTCGAGCTCGCCGAGGCTGGCGGCGACGGTCACCAGAGGCAGCGCGGCCTCGACCGACAAGTTTCCGCCGCCGGTCTCGGCGCGCAGGGCGAGCACGAAATCGTCACTGATGGGTGTGCGCGCTGCGGCGTCGGCGTCTTCGGTGCCCATGATCCGGGCGCAGATCGACGCGGTGTGCGCTTCGAGGACCTCGCGGGCGGCGCGATACGGGGCCAGGGGCGGTGGCACGACGTCAGCGATGAGGTCGGCCGCCGCCCGCAACCGGACCGTCTGATTGGCCGCCCGGACCACCGGCGCCCGCAGTTCTGTCGCCCCGCTGCTCTCCGAAAGGAAGTGGCGCACCGCATCATCCACGGTCCGGGAGGCCGTCAGCGCGTCGAAGCTCAGGGCGTGCACCCGGTCTGTGGCAGCCTCGGAGGCGCCGCGGGTCACTCGCCGCACGGCCGCGGTCAGATACCGGGTACCGGCGACGCGCGCCGCTTCCAGCGCGCGCTGAACGACCGCCGCCGACCCGCGCGGCCACAGCAGCAGCGACACCACGATGCCGACCGCGGCACCCACCAACACGTTCTCGAGCCGGATCAGCCCGACGCGCCAGCCGGCCGGGCTGATCAGGTTGTAGATGGTGAGCACCAGCATGGTGAACATCGCCTGGCCCGCCACGAACGAGAACACATCGGGCACATAGGCCGAACCGAACGCCACGATGGGCAGGACGAACCACAGCAGGACGGGGTTCGCGCCGATCAGGTGGATCACCACGGTGCCGAGGAGGAATCCGATCGCGGTGCCGCCAACGGCGCGCAACACGCGGGTCCCGGTGGTCAGCGCGCTGCTGCGCAGTACCGACAGCGATGCCATGGCGATCCAGAAACCGTGCTGCAGGGGAAACAGATGGACGACGGCCACCGCAACGGCCAGGCCGATGCCGGTACGAAGGCTGTTCTGAACCACCACCGCTCGTGTCGCGACGAATCCCGACGGGATGGCTGACACGGCCTGGGATTCGGACAGCACGCGGTCGAGGTTCCCGGCCGCCGGCAGTCGCCGACCCAGGACGCGGGCCCACACCGGCCGGGCGTCGGCGTCGGCTGCCAGTCCGATGACGCGTCCGGTCGCCCCGATACAGGCCGAGAACGTGCGCAGCCGCAACAGCTTTCGGCCCGTCGCGACGGCCAGCAGGTCGTCCGGTTCGGCGCGGATCAGCTCGATGTCCTCGCGGTAGCGCCCGCGCGTGGCGGCCCGATGCGCGGTCAGGGCGTCGGCCAGGTCGGCGCGGTAGCGATCGCGGCCCGCGGCGCGCGGTGTGCTCAGCACCCGGGCGCAGTCGTTCAGTACCCGGATGGCCGGTTCGCGGGTCTCGGCGAGCAGGGAGCCGGTGGCGTCCGTGGCACGGTCGCACAGCCAGCGCAGGTCGTCGACGACCCGCACCAGGGCGCGGCTGCCGGCGGTCAGACCGACCGGGCGGAAGTCGGCGCCGAGGAAGTTGTCGCCCAGCACCTCCATCGCATCGAAGAGCTCCTGCGCCGTCGCGGACCCCTCGAGCCGGGCGGCCAGCAGGCGGCACACCTGCGCGGCGTGCTTGCGCAGGTCGTCGTGATGCGTGGGTGGCAACAGGAACAGCGCGGCCGGGACGGCAATGGCCCAGGCCACGGCCCAGCCGAGCAGTCGATCGGGGACGGGTCCCGCCGGCGTGCACACCGGCAGCACGAACGTCATCAAGGTGGAGCGCTGCCCGGCGGCGATGATCTCGCTGAGGACACCCGAGAACGTCACGAGCAGCCCGATGGCGAACATCGCCGGCACCGCCAGCCACGGATGGGGGGACAGCAAGGTGCCCAGCGTGATCAGGACCGCGCCGTTGAAGCCGAGCCCGGCGTAGGCCAGCGCCCGCGCCGGCCGGTTGCCGGGGAAATCCACCACCACCAGCAGCGCGACGGCGCCGAAGATCGCGAACATGGTCGTCTGCGACCGGCTTCCGACGGCGGTACCGACGGCCAGTCCGACGATCGCGACGACCGGGAGCACCACACCTGCGCGGGTCGCGCGCCGGAGGGCGTCGTATTCGGGGTCCTTGTCGCGCAACCGGCTGACGAGCTGCTGCCGGCGCAACGCCGGCGACTCTCGCGACACCACGCCCGCCATGGCGCCCAACATTAATTTGGCTGACGTCGACATGCGCCGGCAACAACACGCCTGTGGCCGCGGTGTTTCGCAGGCGCCGGCACACCGGCGGTCGTTCCTGGCCGGGCTACCGATCGGCGCCGGCCCGCGGCCGGGAACCGCACGCCGTGCAGCTTTCGGTTGTTGACAGATCTGCAAGTTTGCTGGGAGCAGCAATTTCGACGGCTGTCCCGCGCATACGAGCAGGGTCGGGCCGAGATCTATGGCACAATTTGACGATGCCGTACATCGCCACCCGTGGCCCGGGTCGCCCTCCCGCGGCGAAGGCGGCCGAAACTCGTGAGCGCATCCTGCGCGCCGCACGCGAGGTTTTCAGTGAACTTGGTTATGACGCAGCAACATTCCAAGCCATTGCGATCCGTGCGGATCTGACGCGCCCAGCGATCAACCATTACTTCGCGAACAAGCGTGTGCTCTACGGCGAGGTCCTCGATCAGACCAACGCCATGGTCGTCGCTGCGGGCCGTCGCCGGGCCGAGGAAGAGACCACCTTCATCCGGCGCCTGTCGTCGTTTTTCGTCGCCGCCATCCAGGCCGATTCCGAGGACCGGTCCGCTGCGGCGTTCCTGGTGACCTCGATCCTCGAGGCACAGCGACATCCCGAATTGCGCCAGGAGGAACACGACGCGCTCGTGGCCTCCCGTGACTTCGTGACCTGGGCCGTCACCGACGCCGTCGAACGCGGCGAACTGGCCGTCGACACCGAGGTGTCCACGGTGGTGGAGATGCTCATCGCGGTGATGTGGGGCATGGGGTTCTACGCCGGCTATGTCGGCAGCCACCAGGAGCTGACCGCCGTCATCGAGCGGCTCGAACTATTGCTGGCCAACAAGCTGTGGCAGGTCACCGAATAGACCGGCATCAGCTGGTACACCTGGTACATGGGCAGCGAGCGCTCCGACGACGACACCTGGGATATCGCGAGCAGTGTGGGTGCGACGGCGGTGATGGTGGCCGCCGCGCGGGCCGGGGAAACCGAACGCGATGACGCGCTGATCCGCGATCCGTTCGCGAAGATCCTGGTGGCCGGCGCGGGTACCGGCGTGTGGGAGACGATCCTCGACGCCGATTTCAACAACCGGATGGCCGGCGCCGATCCCGAGGTGGCCGCGGTCCTCGAGCACATGGGCAACTACCAGGCGGTGCGCACGCACTTCTTCGATGCCTACTTCGCCGACGCCGCCGCGGCCGGTATCCGTCAGGTGGTGATCCTGGCGTCCGGGCTGGATTCGCGGGCCTACCGATTGGACTGGCCGGCCGGCACGACGGTGTTCGAGATCGATCAGCCGAAGGTGCTCGAGTACAAGGACGAGACCCTGAAGGCGCATGGCGCGACGCCGGCGGCGACGCTGCATCAGCTGCCGATCGACCTGCGTAACGACTGGCCGAAAGCATTGCGGGAAGCCGGGTTCGACGATTCGGCGCCGACTGCCTGGCTGGCGGAAGGGCTGCTGATGTACCTGCCGGCTGACGCGCAGGACCGCCTCTTCGAGAACATCACCGCGCTGAGCGCGCCGGGTAGCCGCATCTCGGTCGAGACGGTCGGCGAGCACGCCGCCGAACGACGCCAGCGGATGCGGGACCGGTTCGACAAGCTCGCCGGCCAGTTCGGCATGGGGCAGGTGATGAACGTGCAGGATTTGATGTACGAGGATCCCGATCGCGCCGACGTGGCCGAGTGGCTGGACGCGCACGGCTGGTCGTCGACGTCGGTCACCTCGCAGGAGGAGATGCGCCGGCTGAATCGTTGGGTGCAGGTCGATACCGTCGATGACAAGGCGTTTTCCACCTTCGTGACGGCGCGCAAGGGCTGATCGCCAGCAGTTGACCCTTCTGCCCAACCGGCTGGTTGGTTAGGATTCCGGTGTTGCCTGGCTCACGTAAGGACGTTCGTCATGACCACCGAATCTGTCGCACCCGTCGCGACCACTGATATTCCGGCTGTCGTGGCCGGTCTTCAAAAGACTTACGCCACCGGGCGCACCCGCGACCTGCAGTGGCGCAAGCGCCAGCTACTTGCGCTGGCCCAGGCGATGGAGGAGAACGAGACGGCCATCGCCAAGGCGCTGGAGGCCGATCTCGGCCGCAAGCCATTCGAGGCCTGGCTCGCGGACAGCGTCGGCACCATCGCCGAGGCCAAGGACGCCGCCAAGAACTTGCACAAGTGGGCGAAACGTCGCTACCGCCTGCTGGAGCGCTCGCAGCTGCCCGGCCGCGGCTGGGTCGAGTACGAGCCCTACGGCACGGTGCTGATCATCGGCGCCTGGAACTTCCCGTTCTACCTCACGCTGGGCCCGCTGGTCGGTGCCATCGCCGCGGGAAACACGGTGGTGCTCAAGCCATCTGAGTTCGCCCCGGCCTCGTCGCGGCTGATGGTGGAACTGGTCGAGAAGTACCTGGACACCTCGGCGATCGCGGTGGTCGAGGGCGACGGCATGGTCAGCCAGGAGCTGATCGCGCAGGGCCTGGACCGCATCATGTTCACCGGTGGCACCGAGATCGGCAAGAAGATCATGGCCGCCGCAGCCGAGCACCTGACGCCGGTGACGCTGGAGCTCGGTGGCAAGAGCCCGGTGATCGTCGCGGCCGACGCCGACATCGACGTCGCCGCCAAGCGCATCGCCTTCGCCAAGGTGATCAACTCGGGCCAGATCTGCGTCGCGCCGGATTACGTGGTGGCCGAGAAGCCCATCCGTGACGAGTTGGTCGCCAAGATCCGGGACGCCGTCGTGGCGTTCACCGCCGACGATGCCGACGGTCTGCCGATCGTCACAGAGCGGCAGTTCAACCGGCTCAGTAGCTACCTCGGCACGGGTGGCGAGGTCGTCACCGGTGGCGGCACGAACCCGGCCCGGCTCACCATCCAGCCGACCGTCGTGGTCGACCCGCCGCTCGACGCACCGGTCATGACCGAGGAGATCTTCGGGCCCATCCTGCCGGTGATCACCGTCGACTCGCTCGATGACGCCATCGCGTTCGTCAACGCCCGGCCCAAGCCGCTGGCGGCGTATCTGTTCACCAAGGCCAAGGCCGTCCGCGAGCGGTTCATCCGTGAGGTCCCGGCCGGCGGCATGCTGGTCAACCATCTGATCTTCCAGGTCTCGACGGCGCGCTTGCCGTTCGGCGGCGTCGGACCGTCCGGCATGGGCGCCTACCACGGTCGCTACGGCTTCCTGGAGTTCAGCCACGCGAAGTCGGTCATGACCAAGCCGACGCGGCCCGACCTGGGCAAGCTCATCTACCCGCCGTACACCGACAAGGCGTGGAAGATCGCGCGCAAGTTCTTCTAGAGATCGCAGACCCGGCGGCACGGCGGTCAGCCGGTCGCCGTATACACAAGGGGTGGCCCCACCCGAAAATAGATGGGGCGGGCTGTCCAATTTCTGTTCCATGAGAGGAAACCCATGCCCGGAGTGCAGGATCGCGTCATTGCCGTCACCGGAGCCGGAGGCGGCCTGGGTCGTGAATACGCGCTGACGCTGGCCCGCGAAGGCGCTTGTGTCGTGGTCAACGACCTCGGCGGCGCCCGCGACGGCACCGGCGCCGGCCACAACATGGCCGACCAGGTCGTCGAGGAGATCAAGGCCGCCGGCGGCCGCGCCGTCGCCAACTACGACTCGGTGGCCGAGGCCGAGGGCGCCGAGAACATCGTCAAGACCGCGATCGAGGCGTTCGGCAAGATCGACGGTGTGGTGTCCAACGCGGGCATCCTGCGCGACGGCACCTTCCACAAGATGACCGCCGAGCAGTGGGACATCGTGCTCAAGGTGCACCTCTACGGCGGCTACAACGTCATCCGTGCCGCCTGGCCGCACTTCCGCGAGAACGCCTACGGCCGCGTCGTGGTCGCCACCTCGACCAGTGGTCTGTTCGGCAACTTCGGTCAGGCCAACTACAGCGCCGCCAAGCTGGGCCTGGTCGGCCTGATCAACACGCTGGCCCAGGAAGGCGCCAAGTACAACATCAAGCTCAACGCCGTCGCGCCGATCGCCGCGACCCGCATGACCGAGGACATCGTGCCGCCGGAGGTCTTCGCCAAGCTGTCGCCGGAGTACGTGGCGCCGGTGGTGGCGCAGCTGTGCAGCGAGGAGCTGCCCGAGACGGGCTCGATCTTCATCGTCGGCGGCGGCAAGGTGCAGCGCACCGCGCTGTTCCAGAACGACGGTGTCACCTTCGACCACGTGCCCAGCGTTGACGAGGTGGCCGCCAAGTGGGGCGAGATCACCGACCTGTCGGCCGCCAAGGCTGCTTCGTTCGCGCTCGGCTGATAGGTGAAAGCGCTTGTCGCACAGTCGCTGACGGGTCCATCGGGCCTCGCCTACACCGATGTCGATGACGCCGCAGACCCCTCGGGCAATGCGGTCGTCATCGATGTCGGTGCGGCCGGCGTCTGCTTTCCCGACCTGCTGCTGATCCGCGGCGAGTACCAGCTCAAGCTCCCACCCGGGTTCACCCCCGGCATGGAGGTGGCAGGTACCGTCCGGTCGGCGCCGGAGAGTTCTGGTTTCGTTGCCGGCCAGCGGGTTTCGGCGTTCACCATGATGGGCGGCTACGCCGAGCGCGCGCTGGCGCTGCCGGATTCGGTGATCCCGACGCCCGACGGCTTGGACGACGCCACGGCGGTCTGCCTGCTCGGCAACTACTACACCATGTACTTCGCGCTCGCTCGCCGCGGCAAGCTGCTGGCGGGGGAGACGGTGCTGGTGCTGGGCTCGGCCGGTGGCGTCGGGGTCGCGGCCATCCAGATCGCAAAGGCCATGGGCGCCAAGGTGATCGCCATGGTGCACCGGGTCGAGGCGCTGGACTTCGTGGCCTCTGTCGGTGCCGACGTGGTGCTGCCATTGGCCGACGGCTGGCGCGAAGCCGCGCTGGCGGCGACCGACGGTCGGGGAGTGGACCTGGTGGTCGACCCGGTCGGCGGTGAGGCGTTCGATGAAGCGATTCGGGTGCTGGCGCCCGAGGGTCGCCTGCTGGTGCTGGGTTTCGCTGCCGGACAGGGCATCCCGTCGGTGAAGGTGAACCGGCTGCTGCTGCGCAACATCAGCGTCGTGGGTGTCGGGTACGGCGAGTTCATCCGCCAGGTGCCCGGTTCGGCCGCCGAGGTCGGGGCGGGCCTGGCGAAGCTGGTCGAGGCCGGGTTGCGGCCGCCGGAGCCGATGCGCTTCGCGTTGTCCGACGGTGCCGCCGCCCTGCAGGCGTTGGCAGACGGCAAGATTCACGGCAAGGCTGTCCTGGAGCCGTAAGTGAACACCTTGGGAACAGTGCTGGTGGCGCTGGTCATCGCGATCGGCCTGGTCGGCATCGTGGTGCCGGTACTGCCCGGTGGATTGCTCGTGTTCCTGGCGATCGCGGTGTGGGCGGTGGCCGTCCACACCGCGACGTCATGGGTGGTGCTCGGTGTGGCGGCGGCGTTGTTCCTGGCCGGTGAGGTCATCAAATATCTCTGGCCGATGCGCCGGATGCGTCGCGCCGACGTGTCCACCCGCAGCCTTGTCGTCGGCGGAATCCTCGGCGTCATCGGGTTTTTCGTGATCCCGGTGCTGGGCCTGGCCCTGGGCTTCGTACTGGGCGTCTACCTGTCCGAGTACTCGGCGCTGCGGGACACCAGCCGGGCCTGGACGTCGACCAAGCACGCCATCAAAGGTGTCGCACTGGCCATGGGGGTGGAGTTGACGGCCGCGCTGCTGGCCGCGGCGGCGTGGGTGACGGGATTGGTGGTCGGTAGTTGAGCGCAGAGAGACGGACTTTCGACGCGTCGGCCGGTGAGCTGCTCCTGCACACCGGCGTCACCGGCAGTGCGGCGCGGATGGGACACCGGTTGACCATCGCGATGCGATCGTGGGCGGCGACCGTGGACGTGGACGGAGACGAACCCGTTGCGGTCGAGGTGACCGTCGACCTGGACTCGCTGGACGTGCTGACGGGCGAGGGCGGTATGACGCCGCTGTCGGGTGCCGAGAAGACACTGGTTCGCAACAATGCGCTGAAGACGTTGCAGGCCAAGCGCTTTCCGCGGGCGACGTTCCGCTCGTCGTCGATCGAGCGGGATGGCGACTCGTGGCGGCTTGTCGGGACCCTGGACCTCAGCGGTCAGAGCCGCGAGCAGAGCGTCGTCGTCCACGCGGTGGGGGACGACGCGGACCTGCGGATCACCGGTGAGGCGGTGGTACGGCACAGCGACCATCGCATCAAGCAGTTCTCGATGTTGATGGGCGCGATGAAAGTGGCCGACGAGGTCCGAGTGACACTCACCGCGCAACAGGCGAACCCGACCTAGCCCCTCAGCACCGTCCGCAACCGCCTCACCTGCTCATCGGTAACACCAATGGCGGCAAGGTAATTCGATAGCGAACCATACTCGGCTTCGACGACGGCCAGGGCCGCGTCCAGGTACTCCTCGCGGACGCCGAGCACCTCTTCGGTGAGCCGGGCTTCGGCGAACGTCACGACCTCGGCAGTCTCACCGGCCCGGGTCCGGATGGTCTCGAGGATGCCTTCGCGCAGCTGCGGTACGGCGTCGTTGCTCCGCAGGAAGTCGGTGAGGATCGCGTCACGCTCGATGCCGACGGCCCCCAGCACCGTCGCCACCGTGAAGCCGGTGCGATCCTTGCCGGCGAAGCAGTGCGCGATCACCGGCCGCGAGTCGGCGAGCATCGAAATGACCTGGCGTATCGCAAGATGCGCGCCGGGCAGGGTGGGGAAGCGGCGGTACTCCTCGACCATGAAGCGACCGGCGGCGACGGCGACGTCCTCGTCATCGGGCTTCGCGGTCATCATCTTCTCGAAGGCGTTCTCGTGCGGTGCCTCGGCGGTATCGGTGCCTGCCGCGGCCAGCTCGTGGAACGGCAGCAGGTGGATCGCGACGCCGTCGGGCACCTGGCCTGGGCCGCGGCGCTCGACCTCACGCAGCGACCGGAGGTCGGCTACGTCGGTGATGCCGTAGTGCTGCAACGCTTTACGGCCGTCTTCGACGAGCCCGCTGAGCTCGCTGGAGCGGAACAGCCGGCCGGGGGCGATGCCCGTCTCTTCGGCGACGTCGCGGAAGTTCCAGGCGCCGGCGAGTTCCAGACCAGTGGACCGCATCACTGACCCAACACCGCGGCCGCCAGTGCGGACTTCTCGCGGCCCAGTTCGGCGCGCGCGATGGTGCGCATGTGCACCTCGTCCGGTCCGTCGAACAGCCGCATCGCGCGGTGCCAGGCGTAGAGCCGGGCCAGCGGGACGTCGTCGCAGATCCCGGCGGCGCCGTGCACCTGGATGGCGCGGTCGATCACATCGCACGCGACCTGCGGGGCCACCGATTTGATCTGTGACACCAGGACATGCGCGGCCTTGTTGCCCTGCTGGTCGATGGTCCAGGCGGCCTTCTCACACAGCAGCCGGGCCTGGTCGATCTCGTTGCGGGACTTGGCAATCGACTCGCGCACCACGCCCTGCTCGGCCAGCGGCTTGCCGAACGCCACGCGCTTCTGCACCCGGTCGATCATCAACGCCAGGGCCCGCTCGGCGGCGCCGAGGGCGCGCATGCAGTGGTGGATGCGGCCCGGCCCCAACCGGGCCTGCGCGATGGCGAAACCGGAGCCCTCTTCGTGCAACAGGTTCTCCGCCGGTACTCGGACGTTGTCGAAGACGATCTCGCAGTGCCCGTGCTGGTCCTGCCACCCGAACACCGGCAGCGACCGCTGGATGTCCACACCCGGGGTATCGGCCGGCACCAGGATCATCGACTGCTGGGCGTGCGACGCGGCGTCGGGATTGGTGCGGCCCATCACGATCAGGATTTTGCAGCGCGGGTCGGCGGCGCCGGTGATCCACCACTTGCGGCCATTGATGACGTAGTCGCCACCGTCGCGCAGCATCGTCGTCTCGATGTTGCGGGCGTCGGACGACGCGACGGCGGGCTCGGTCATGGCGAAGGCGCTGCGGATCTCACCACCCAGTAGCGGATCGAGCCACTGCTTGCGCTGCTGCTCGTTGGCGAACAGGTGCAGGGTCTCCATGTTGCCGGTGTCCGGCGCCGCGCAGTTGATGGCCTCGGGCGCGATTTCCATGCTCCAGCCGGAAATCTCGGCCAGCGGGGCGTACTCGAGATTGGTCAGCCCCGACTCCGACGGCAAGAACAGATTCCACAGGCCACGCTTGCGCGCCTCGATCTTGAGCTCCTCGACCACCGGCGGCACCGTGTGGTCCTGCGGGCCCTTCTCCTCGCGGTAGGCGTGGTAGGAGGCCTCGGCCGGCAGCACGCGCTCGGTCATGAACTCGGTGAGCCTGTGCTGGTAATCCTGCGCTTTTGCCGACAACGCGAAGTCCATGACCGCCACGATAAGCCACTTGGTTAGACATGTGGAAGCGCGGCCCACTCCTCGGGAACAACGCGGACGTCACTGAGGTCGATGGCCACCATGAGCTCGTCGGCCAGCGGTCGGCCGGCGGCGTCGCACCGGTAGGCGCGGCGCCGTGTCGGCACCATGATGCCGTCGGCTTCGACGATCTCACTGACATAATGGTGGGCGGCGAACCCGCCGGCGATCTCGACGCGGTAGTCATGGCGCCGGATGAGGAAATCGCTGCCGAAGAAGAAGTCCTCCTCCCGGCTGTGACTGGCGAAGCCATCGGGATAGCGCACCCGCAGGCCGCGCCACCGCTCGCCGTGATCGAGGACGGGTTCGATTTCGGTGACGTCCATGCCCGGCAGTGCCATGAAGAACGGCGTGGTCAGGTACATCCACAACGCGTAGCCGTTGAAGTAGGCCCGCTGTAACGGATTCCACGGTGTGCTCAGCTCGTGGTCGGCGAAAGTTGTTCGCGGATCCGTCTGCACGGCCACCACCCGGCCGTCGAGCTTCTCGATGGCGACGCGAGCCGGGGTGAAGTCGGTGCGCTGATCCGGTGCGCCGAACGGCCGCACCGACGCCCACTGGCGTTGCGTCGCAACGGACATCCGTCGTGGCGCCGGGTCCTGCGGCAGTCCCTTGATGCCGAACAGTTTGCCACCGGTGACGATGGTCGCCTCCACAGAGCTCAGACTGCGCCACCGGTCCAGCCCGCCGTGCGCTTCCAACACCGAGCTCAGCAGATCTGTTGTCATCTGAGGCCTTTCGCCGCCGTTGCCTCCTATGCAACACAACCCGTCGCGGCGTGGCGTCCGCCGAAGGTGGCCCTGTCACTACCAGGAGTCGCGGGGACGGACTGGCGGGCCGTGGGCCGGAATGGTGTCCGGGGTATCCGGCGCTGTGTGAGGCGAAATCTCCCCACCACGGAGCCCGCCGTGCCGCCGAGTGGCAACTGAATTCGATCAGAGGAAAACGAATGTCTACGTATCGCGCCTTTCAGGTGACTGGCCAGGCCCATTTCGAGCTGGTGGAGCGGCCCTTGCTCGAGCCACCTCCGGGTCAGGTGCGCTTCCGCGTACAGAGCTGCGGGGTGTGCCACAGCGACGTCCTCGCCGTCGAGGGCCAGCGGCCCGACCCGCACCTGCCTGTGATACCCGGTCATGAAGCCGTGGGCGTCATCGACGCCATCGGCGCCGACGTCACCGGTTGGCACGTCGGTGACCGCGTCGGCGTCGGCTTCCTCGGTGGCCACTGCGGCGTCTGTTCATCCTGCCGCCGTGGTGATTTCGTCAACTGCAACGATCAGCCCTGGTTCGGCACCAACACCGACGGTGGCTATGCCGAGGTGGCGTATGCCCGGGCCAGCGGACTGGTCCGCATCCCCGAGGGAATCGACTCCGTGGCCGCCTCGCCGCTGCTGTGCGCCGGCATCACGACCTACAACGCTGTGCAGCTGGTCCATGCGGCGCCGGATTCGCTTGTGGCCGTGCAGGGTATCGGCGGTCTGGGACATCTGGGCGTGCAGTACGCCCGCAAGCTCGGCTACCGGGTTGCGGCCATCGCCCGGGGCACCGACAAGGCCGCGCTGGCCGCCGAGCTCGGCGCCGACCACTACATCGACAGTGCGGCAACCGATCCCGCTGAGGCGTTGCAGGAACTCGGCGGCGCTGAAGCCGTCGTGGCCACGGCGTCGAGCGGCTCGTCGATGGCGCCGCTGCTGGCCGGACTGAAGCCGCGCGGCCAGCTGATCGTCGTGGGTGTCGCCGGAGACCCGATTCCGGTGAACACCGTGGATTTGGTCACCGCCAGCCGATCGATCGTCGGCAGCCTCACCGGCACCCCCGTCGAAAACGAGGACGGCATGAACTTCAGTGCCGCGCACGGGGTTGCCGCGATGACCGAGGTCCTGCCGTTCGACGAAGCACCGAAGGCCTACGCGCGCATGATGTCCGGGGACGCGCGTTTCCGCGTTGTGCTCGATATGCAGGACCGGTAGCGCCTGCGTGCTCAGGCAGCTGTCGCGCGGTCGAGGTACGGCGTGATATTGCGCAGTGCACGGGCGACGTAGTCGTCCTTCTCGCCAACGGGTGCCACGTAGCGCAGGGCTTCGACAGCGGCGTCGACGCCCTCGCTACGGGCGATGAGCCACCCCGCCAGATACGCGGACGACAGGCAGCCGCCGGCCGTCGCGACGTTGCCCTTGGCGAACAGCGGTTGGTCAAGAACGTCCACTCCGGCGGCCTGCACCCAGGGCTTGGTCGTCGAGTCGGTGCACGCCGGAACTCCGTCCAAGAGGCCGAGTTTGGCGAGGACCAACGTGCCCGAGCACTGTGCAGCCAACAGTTGCCGGGACGGGTCCAGTTTCAGGCGCGCCATCAAACACTGGTCGGCGACCACCTCGCGAGTCCGAATGCCACTGCCGACGATGACCGCATCGGCGGTGCACGCCTGTTCCAGATCGATGTGGGATTCGATGACGACGCCGTTCATCGAACCGACTCGAGGGCTTGGGCTGGCGATGGACACGCGCCAGTCCGCCTTGCGGACTCGGTTGAGAACGCCCAGTGCGATCAGCGAATCGAGTTCGTTGTAGCCGTCGAAGGTGAGGATGGCGATGTGCATGATCCGAGCCTAGGGTCGCCAATTCAATACGATCAACAAATTGTCATGCATACAATGCGGGCATGGGTCGGGCTCGGTACAAAGCCGTCGTGGACGCGCTGGCTGCCGACATCCGCGCCGGCGTGATCCCTCCCGGCGCAAGGCTGCCGACCCACCGCGAACTCGCCGCGCGTGAAGGGCTGGCGCTGGTCACCGCGACCCGCGTCTACGCCGAACTCGCCGAGATGGGACTGGTCAGCGGTGAAGCCGGCCGGGGCACTTTCGTCCGGGAATCGTCGCTCCCGCTCCGCGACGACGTTTCGGAGCGGGCATTCGCCGACGATGTCGTGGATCTGAACTTCAACTATCCCTCGGTTCCGGGACAGGCCGACCAGCTGCGAAATGCGTTGCGGGGCCTGGCCTCGTCGGGTGATCTCGACGCCCTGTTGCGGTACCAGCCGCACGCTGGGCGGCTGCACGAGCGGGCCTCGGCCGCACTGCATCTGGAGCGACGCGGCCTGAGCGTCCCGGCCGAACGCGTGTTGATCGTCAGTGGCGCACAGCACGGGCTGGCGGTCACCGCGTTGGCGATGCTGCAACCCGGCGACGTGGTGGCCGTCGATGCCCTGAGTTACCCCGGCTTCAAGGTGCTGGCCCAGGTGCTCCGGCTCGAGATGGCGCCACTTCCTGCCGGGAACGAGGGACCCGATCTCGATGCGTTCGAGGAGCTGTGCCGTACGCGGCCGGTCCGGGCGATCTACACCATGCCGACGCTGCACAACCCGCTCGGCTGGGTGACACCGGCACCGTGCCGCGAGACCCTCGTCGGGATCGCGCGCCGGCACGGTGTGACGATCATCGAGGACGCGTCGTACGCATATCTGGTCGATCGCCCGCCCGCACCGCTGGCGGTACTCGCCCCGGAACTGACCGTCTACGTGTCGGGGCTGTCGAAGAGTGTGGCCACCGGCCTGCGCATCGGATTCGTGGTTCCGCCAGCACAATTCATCGGTGCCTTCGAACGCGCGATCCGGGGGACGACGTGGAACACACCACCGTTGGTCACCGCGATTGCCGCCGGTTGGCTCAATGACGGCACCGTCACCCGGCTGGAAGCGGACAAGCGAGCCGACGCCCGGCATCGGCAGGTGGTCGCGCGCGAAGTGCTGTCCGGACTGGACGTCGTGGGGAATCCGTCTTCGTACTTCCTGTGGCTTCCGCTGCCCGGTGAGGCGCGCGCCGATCAAGTGGCGACCGATCTGCTGCGCGAAACGGTGTCGGTGTCCACCGCAGAACCCTTCGCCATGACCAAGAACCCGCCGCACGCGATCCGGGTGGCGTTGGGTTCGGTGCAGATCGACGTCCTGGCTCGATCACTCGCGACCGTGAAGCATGTCATCGACGCCCACACGTGGTGACAGGTCGGAGTCCGCGAAGTCCAGGATCATCGCCGCGACGGCGTCCGGGAATTCCACATGCAGCCAATGACCGCCGGACTCGATGGTGCGGACGTCTGGCCGACCAAAACGCGAGGCGATGGCGTCGGCAAGCTCGCCGGTGACGAAACCGTCTGCGCCGCCGCGAATCACGAGCACCGCGCCCGGGAATGCGCTGGCGGCGGGCGCGTCGGCCGCGCCGTCGTTCCACACGTCGACGTAATGGCCGGCGACGCCCGGCACCAGGTGCCTGCCGATGTCGGTGAGCCGGTCGAGCTGGGCGTCGGTGAGATGGGGGGAGATCGCCGCCCGCGAGAGGCGCTGCGCGGCACTGTCGCCGTCGATAGCGTGGAACTGCGCGACCACGCCGCCGGGTAAGCGGGTGCCGCCCAACGGAACTGGGGTGAGCAGCACCAAGCCCCAGACCCGATCGGGATGCGCGGCCGCGACCAGCTCGGCGATCTGCGAACCGAGGCTCTGGCCGACCACGATGACCGGTCCGGCGATGCTGTCGATGACGGCGCCCGCCTCGGCGGCGAGCGATTCCAACGTGATGGCGCTTGTGTCCCTGGCGGTTCCGGCGCGACGACCGAACTCCGGCAGGTCGTAGCGCACGGTCGCGACTTTGTCGCCCAGGCCGTCGATCACGCCATCCCACACGGTCAGGTCGTCGAGGAAACCGTGAATGAGAAGTACGGTCGGGGCATTCGGGTCGTGAGCCAACGTCCGGACGACAGGGAACTCGATAGGGCACCTGATCTGCATGTGCGGCGCTCCTTTCGTCTCGCTTCCGGCACAACATCCACGATGACGGCACTCGCCGGAGGTTTGGGTCACCGCGGTGATCCTGGTACCGGCAGGGTCAGCCAGCGAGGGCCGAACTCAGGCTGAAGCGTGAACCGTCAGCTCAGTCACATCGCAGATCAACAGCGGATTCCCTCCCCGCGACGACTTCGGGGAGGGAATCCGGGTTCAGGCGGTCAGCGGCCCTGCAGGGCTGAGACGCGGTAGATGCCGTGGTGCCAGAACACGCCGGGCAGCGGCATGCCGGCGGGCGGAGCCGTGATCGACGGGGTGGCGACGATGGCCGGCGGACGGACATCGGGCCCGAGGGTCGTGGCGCCGGCAGCACCGGCCAGGCCGAGTGCCGAGCCGCCGAGAACGCCGGCGGCGATGATCGAGAGGCCGAAGGTGCGGGCTGTGCTGCTCATGTGAATTCTCCTGTGTCAGTGGGTTTTTCGTGTCTTGCTCCGGTGTGTTCCGGTGATGACTCAAGAGTGCCTGGCTGCGGAGCCCGCGGGTATCGGGTAATCGGCCGAGTTGTCGGAGGATTCCCGTGTCCCCTGATCGGGGGACACGCGGCCGTCAATTTGCGATCGGAGTTACTTTTCGCTGGTTGCCGTGCGACGCTGACGGCATGAACGACGAACGGGTTCGCGTGGTGGTGGGTGACGACCACCCGATGTTTCGCGACGGCGTCGTCCGCGCCCTGACGGCGAGTGGCGCCATCGAGGTGCTGGCCGAAGCCGACGACGGCACGTCGGCGTTGGAGGCCATCCGCACCCACAAGCCTCAGGTCGCCCTCCTGGATTACCGCATGCCCGGCATGGACGGCACCGAGGTGGCGGCAGCGGTGCTGCGCGACGGCCTGCCGACACGGGTGCTGCTGCTCTCCGCGCATGACGAGGCGGAGATCGTCTACCGGGCCCTGCAGGAAGGCGCGGCCGGCTTCCTGCCGAAAGAGTCGACACGTAGCGAGCTGGTCAACGCGATCCTCGAATGCGCGAAGGGCCGCGACGTCGTCGCGCCGAGCCTGGCCGCCGGGCTCGCGGGTGAGATCCGTCGGCGGGCCGAGCCGGACGCCCCGGTGCTGAGCCCGCGCGAACGCGAGGTGCTGCAGCTGATCGCCAAGGGGGCGACCATTCCCGCCATGGCCAAGGAGCTGTACCTGGCGCCGTCGACGGTCAAGACCCATGTGCAGCGGCTCTACGAGAAGCTCGGCGTCGGGGACCGCGCGGCGGCCGTGGCCGAGGCGATGCGTCGAAAGCTACTGGACTGACGTGAGGCCGATGCTCAGCCGGATCGGGGAGTACCTGGCTGCCGAACCAGTGCGGATTTCGGCCGGGCTACGGCTCCCGCTGATCGCGCTGATCGGTGTCCTGGTGTGGATCTGGGAAGTCGACCACTGGCTGCCCGAGCTGTACGCCGTGATCCTGGGCCTGTATGCCGTCGCCGCGGTGATCTGGCTGGTGGCGGTGCTACGCGGACCCGTGCCGCGCTGGGCAGACTGGGCATCGACCGGCATCGACCTGGTGGTGATCCTGGCGCTGTGCCTGGTGTCCGGCGGCGCGACCGCGGCCCTGCTGCCCGTCTTCTTCCTGTTGCCGATCTCGGTGGCGTTCCAGGACCGTCCGCTGATGACCGCGGCGATCGGCACCCTCACTGCCACGGGCTATCTGGCGGTCTGGATCTTCTACTCCAAACACGACGACCGCATGGGCCTGCCGAACATGGTCTACACGCACTTCGGCTTTCTCGTGTGGCTGGCGGTGGCCACCACTGTGTTGTGCTGCGTGTTGGTGCGTCGACAGGAGCGCGTGCAGGCCCTACAAGAGGTGCGTCGCCAATTGGTTTCCGAGGCCATGCAGTCCGACGAGCGGCACAACCGGGAGGTCGCCGAAGGGCTGCACGACGGCCCGTTGCAGACGCTGCTGGCGGCCCGGCTGCAGCTCGATGAGGTCCGGGAGCGGACCCCCGGGCCGGAACTCGACGCGGTCTACGCCGCGCTGGAAGACACGGCGACGGCATTGCGGTCGACGGTCACCGAGTTGCATCCGCAGGTGCTCGCCCAGCTCGGGTTGACGCCGGCGGTGCGGGAACTGGTGCGGCAGTTCGAATCTCGCGGCCGGATCGAGGTGCGGGCCGACCTCGAGGAGGTAGGTATGCCGGATTCGCAGCAGCTGCTGTACCGGGCGGCCCGCGAGCTGCTGACCAACATCGGCAAGCATGCACAGGCCACGACGGTGTCGGTGCGGTTGGGCCGCATAGGCGATCGCGTCGTCCTGACCGTCGCTGACGACGGCGTCGGGTTCGACCCCGGTGTGGTGTCACGGTACGTGGCCGACGGGCACATCGGGCTGGGCTCGCTGCTGGCGCGGCTCGACGCGATGGGCGGCTCGATGCTCGTCGACTCCGCGGTCGGCGGCGGAACTCGGGTGACAGTGACGTCGCCCCCCGAGCGCGAGCTGGGTGGCACTAGATAATTCGTCGCTGGGAGGGGCCCGCGGCGGTAGCGTCACGCCATGAAACTGCGCATCCTGGTCGGTCTGCTGGCCGCAGCGGTGGTGGCCTTGGTCGTCAACGCCGTGGTGGCGGACCACACCGGTCGCGCTGCGGAACCATTCGCCGGGGGCCACGTGCTCACACTCGACGGCCCAGACCTGAACGTCCGCGAGTACGGGCCGCCCGGTGACCGGGCAATCGTTCTGCTGCACGGATATTCGGCGTCCATCGAATGGTGGGAGAAGGTCGCCCCGGCCCTGGCGGCCCATCAGCGGGTGATCGCCGTCGACCTCGTCGGGCATGGTGGCTCCGAGGCGCCGACCGATGCCGCGCCGTATCACGCCGACGGTCAGGCCGCGGCCGTCCATCGCGCGCTCGAGGCGCTGGGTGTCCGGCACGCCGAACTGGTGGGGCATTCGATGGGCGGCGAGGTGGCTGCCGCATTCGCCACCAAGTACCCGGAAATGGTTGAGCGCGTTGCGGTTTCCGATACTCCCGCCGGCGAAGATCTGGTCGAGATGCCGTTGCTCGGCAGGATGCTGTGCTGGCCCGTCATCGGGCCCGCGCTGGACCGCTTCCGCGGCGTCGATGCGATCAGCGAAAGCTCGCTGCAGACCGGGTTTGCCGCCGACTACCCCGTTCCGGCGCTGGCATTCCGGTCCCTGAAACAGCTCAACTACGCGGGGGTGTGCGACTCGAAAGACCCCGGCCGGCCCGTGGTGGAGACGTTGAAGGAGCTGGGCAAGCCGGTGCTGGTGCTGTGGGGCGACAAGGACGTCCTGACGCCGACGGCGTCGAACGTCGCGCGCTACACCGCCGCGGGCCTGCCGCCGCACCTCATTGCGGGTTCCGGCCACAGCCCGATGGTCGAGAAGCCGGACCAGTTCCTCGCGGCGATAGGCGATTTCGTCCGCTGACGAGTGCCCGGCGGCCCGCGCCGGCGCAAGGCGCGAACACAATGTGACGCTGTGAGCTTCGCCGTGTCGCTATTTTGCATCACGGCGCTCACAGCCGCACATTGTGTCCGGCACCGACACGAAAAAGCCTCCAATCCATCGGGATTGGAGGCATTTTCGTGTGTAGCGCTACAGCGCGGCGAGGATGTCGTTGACGCGGTCGCGGGCGTCGCCGAACAGCATCTGGGTGTTCTCACGGAAGAACAGCGGGTTCTGCACGCCGGCGTATCCCGAGGCCATGGAGCGCTTGAACACGATGACGTTGTCGGCGTTCCAGACGGTGAGCACCGGCATGCCGGCGATCGGGCTGCCCGGGTCCTCGGACGCGGCCGGGTTGACGGTGTCGTTGGCGCCGATGACGAGCACGACGGCGGTGTCGTCGAAGTCGTCGTTGATCTCGTCCATTTCCAGGACGATGTCGTAAGGCACCTTGGCCTCGGCGAGCAGCACGTTCATGTGGCCGGGCAGGCGGCCGGCGACGGGGTGGATACCGAAGCGGACGTTGACGCCCTTCTCGCGCAGCTTGCGGGTCAGGTCCGCGACGCCGTACTGGGCCTGGGCGACGGCCATGCCGTAGCCGGGGGTGATGATCACCGAGTCGGCCGAGCTGAGGAGTTCGGCGGCGCCTTCGGCGGTGATCTCGCGGTGCTCGCCGTAGTCCTTGTCCTCGGCGGGGCCGGCCTCGATACCGAAGCCACCGGCGATGACGGAGATGAAGGACCGGTTCATGGCCTTGCACATGATGTAGGACAGGTAGGCACCGGAGGAGCCGACGAGCGCGCCGGTGATGATCAGCAGGTCGTTGGACAGCAGGAAGCCCGAGGCGGCCGCGGCCCAGCCGGAGTAGCTGTTGAGCATCGAGACGACGACGGGCATGTCGCCACCGCCGATGGAGGCGACCAGGTGCCAACCGAGCAGCAGCGCCAGGACGGTGACGCCGACCAGCAGCCACAGGTTCGGGGAGATGACGAACCACACGGTCAGCGCCACGAACAGGACCAGCGAGCCGACGTTGAGGAAGTTCTTGCCGGGCAGCATCAGCGGCGCGGACTTGATCTTGGCCGACAGCTTCAGGTTGGCCACGATCGAACCGGTGAACGTGACGGCACCGATGAACACGCCGATGAAGACCTCGGCGGAGTGGATGCCGAGCATGCCTTCCTTGGCCAGCTCGAGGGCGCCCTGGCCGTCGAGTTCGTGCTCGACGTGCAGGTAGCCGGACCAGCCGACCAGCACGGCGGCCAGACCCACGAAGCTGTGCAGCAGGGCGATCAGCTCGGGCATGCCGGTCATCTCGACGATGCGGGCGCGCCACAGGCCGATGGCGGCACCGATGGCCATGGCGCCGACCAGCAGGGCCAGGCCCAGCGGCTCGATCTTGTTGTTGACGGCCAGCACGATGGTCGCGATCAGGGCGACGCCCATTCCGGCCATACCGAAGGCGTTACCGGCCTTGGAGGTCTCGTGCTTGGACAGCCCAGCCAGAGCGAGGATGAACAACAGGGCGGCGACGACGTAGGCCGCGTTCGCCACGTTGGTGATGGTTTCTGCGTTGAACATGAATCCGTTCCAAAGGTTCTTTAGGTCAGCAGGCTCTAGCTGCGGGAGAACATGGCCAGCATGCGGCGGGTCACCGCGAAGCCACCGAAGACGTTGATGCTGGCGAGCAGAATCGCCACGGCCGCCAGGGCGGTGATCGGGGTGTTGTGATGCCCGATCTGCAGCAGCGCGCCGACCACGATGATTCCGGAGATCGCGTTGGTCACCGACATCAGCGGGGTGTGCAGGGCGTGGTGCACGTGCCCGATCACGTAGTAGCCGATCACGATCGCCAGCGCGAACACCGTCAGGTGGACCTGCAGGGCGGCCGGGGAAGCGGCGATCAGCAAGAACAGCACCGCGGCGGCGGCGAAGGTGATGCCGAGGCGACGCTGCGTCGACATCGGCTCCTTGGCCTGCGAGACGGCGGGCGCTGCGGCGGCAGCGGCGGCGGCCGGCGCGGCGGAGACCTGCACCGGCGGCGGGGGCCAGGTGATCTCGCCATCGCGGACGACGGTCACGCCGCGCTGCACCACGTCGTCGAAGTCCAGGACGACCTGGCCGTCCTTCTCCGGGGTGAGCAGCTTGAGCAGGTTGACCAGGTTGGTGCCGTACAGCTGCGAGGCCTGCGCGGGCAGGCGGCCGGCCAGGTCGGTGTAGCCGATGATCGTCACACCGTTGTCGGTGACGATGGCCTGGTCCTTGACGGTGCCCTCGACGTTGCCGCCGTTGGCCGCGGCCATGTCGACGATCACCGAACCGGGCTTCATGGAGGCGACCATGTCGGCGGTGATGATGCGCGGTGCCGGGCGGCCCGGGATCAGCGCGGTGGTGATGATGATGTCGACGTCTTTGGCCAGCTCGGCGTAGAGCTCGGCTTCGCGGGCCTTGTAGTCGTCGCCCATTTCCTTGGCGTAGCCCGTGGCCGACACTTCACCCGCGTTGGGGTCGACGGACACGTACTCGCCGCCGAGGGAGGCGACCTGATCGGCGACCTCGGGGCGGGGGTCGGTGGCCTTGACGACGGCACCGAGCGAGCCGGCGGCGCCGATGGCGGCCAGACCGGCGACACCGGCACCGACGACGAGAACCTTGGCCGGCGGGACCTTGCCGGCGGCGGTGACCTGGCCGGTGAAGAACCGGCCGAAGGCGTGGGCGGCCTCGACGACGGCGCGATAGCCGGCGATGTTGGCCATCGACGACAGCACGTCCAGGGATTGGGCGCGCGAGATACGCGGCACCGCGTCCATGGCCAGCACCGTGATCGGGCGGGTGGCGAGCTTCTCGAGCAGTTCCGGCTTGAGGGCCGGGGAGATCAGCGAGACCAGGGTGGCGCCGTCCTTGAGGGACGCGATCTCGGCGTCGTCAGGGGCGTTGACCTTGAGCACGATGTCGGCGGCCCAGGGGGAGCCGATGTCGGCGCCGGCCTCTACATAGGCGGCGTCGGAGAAACTGGACGCGGCACCCGCGCCGGACTCAACCACTACCGAATAGCCGAGCTTGATCAGCTGCCCGACAGTTGCAGGAGTGGCGGCAACCCGTGTCTCACCAGCCAGAGACTCGCGGGGAATCCCGATGATCATCGAATCCGATCCGATCTGTGTTGGTTTGCTTGCAAGAGTCTCCCCCATCCACGTAGGGACGGTGCTCTTGCCCCCCTATACCAGTTAGCAATCGCTTATAAATTAGCAGTCGCTCATAATGCGACCAAAAGTCCGGTGCCGGGGCGTTGCCTGGATATGTCTACGTCATCAGCCCGGATTTGGGTACGCAGATTCCGACCGGTGGGATCTCCTGGACGGCAAACGTCCACTCAGTTCCGATGCGGCCGATCTCCGATCAGGGCTGGACGGTCAGGTGAGACGCGTCAACCCGCCGAAGAACTCGATGCTCGGGGCGTAGCGATCTTGGGGCAGGCGGCCTGCAATTTGTCCGTGGCCTCGGCTACTTTTTTGGAATTATCGACGAACCGCTGAAACCGGACGTCCTCGGGGCCTTTCCCGGTATCGCGCGCGATATTGGCGAATTCGTCGAATCCGGTGGCCCATGAAGCCAAATCGGATTTCAGGTCGGGCGCGGATACCGAATTTGCGGCCTGGCGGCTTTTATGTGCAAGAGCAGCCCAACGTTCGGGGTCCTCGGCAGCGCCCGGCTGCATGGCCGCGGCATTGCTGGCTTCGCCTACGGCCCGCCAGTCCTGCGCCACATCGGCCACGACGCCGCAATCGGATGCTGACGGAGTGCCAGCGTCGCGGCGCTGTGAAATCCACAGTGCCGCAGCGATTACCGATCCAACTACCGCGATAGCGACGAGTAGTGCCGCTCGGCGGCGCACGGGCGTGCGTAAAAGGGTTCTCATGGGGCTGACACTCCTGGGCGCTTGGGATTGAGCACTACCTGTCCGCCGCTCGGTGTGGGTACGTACATCGTGAGTCGTGGGTTATCGGCCTGCGCACGGTAGATATCTTTGATATCGATCGGATGCCATTCACCCAAACCGAAATTTGGAGTGAAAAACCCGGTTGAGCTTACGCCGCGACGCACGTGCTCGGCCTCGAAGTTATAGTCGACCCATTTTGCTTGATACCATTTTCCGTCGCGCTGCACCCATCGAGTGTGGTCGGGGGCGCCATTGAACGTTTCGCCCGTCAATCGGAATTTGTAATTCTCTTGCATCCGCCATGACGGGTCGACGCCCCATCCGTTCGGTGTTTTGCCGACGACGTCCTGGTAGCCGGTGGGTCCGCCTTCGATCGGGGGTTTGATGTCGCGGTGCCACGGCTTGGGCGGGGTAAACGGTCCAACCGGCGGTCCGCCGCCCGGCCCGCTCGGGTAGGGCTGCGGGTCGATGTCCCAGCGCCCGCCGCCGGGAGCGGAGTCGGCCGGCGGTGGCGGATCCCACGGATACTGCCACCCCTTGTCATCCATTAGCAGGTCCGGCTTGTTGCCGGGCGAATCGTCGGTCTTGTCGGTCGGCTCCTTGGAGCGGGGTCCTGCTTGCTTCTGCAGCGCTTCGGCGAGGAGGGCGTCGGCGTGGTCGGCTGATTGCCGAATCTTGTCGAGTGACTGCTGGGCGGTGTGCGTCAAATCCTGCACCAGCTTGCGGGTGGCCGCGGGCAGCGAAGACAGATTCGCCGGCGGCACCGCCCGACTGCTCTTTGCGTCGACAGTGATTCCGTACTGCCCCAGCGTCGACCTCAAATCGTTGAGCTGGTTCTTTGTCTGCCGAACTTCGTTGGCGGCGGTTTTGGCGGCCGATGCGACTGCCGCCGCGTCGCGGCTGTGCTGGTCCAGGCCGTCCGCTTCCACGTTGGTCCGCTGCCGCGCAGCGCTGGCGCTTGAGCCTTGCCAACTCTCGAACGCCGACAGATTGCCCAATCGCGAGCTGGCCTGAGACGCTGCGTCTGCCCGAGTTTTGCTCGCTGTGCCGACCGCATCGAGCGAGTCCGGGTTCCACTTATCGATGTCGGCTATCGATAGGCCCACAGGACATCCCCCAACCCCGTCAACTCCGCGGATACAGCCCCCGTTGACCTACCGTAACTCCCGTCGAAGGGCTCGACCTGCGCTAGTTGTTCGTGCGCACACACAATTCCGACCGGTGGGACGCAAGGCGCCAACACACCGGTCGGTGAGGTGAGATGCTCGGGTGGTTGGTTACACCGGGGGGTACGCCGGGGGCGGGTATACGCCGCGCAGGCCCCACGGGACCCAGTTGAAGAAGTACTCGACCTCGTCGCTCGCGTCGTAGTCCGGGCTCGGATCCATCAGGTACCTCCAACCGACAAGCTTGTTACTCGCGAGCTTAGCTGCTGAGGCCCGGATGCGAGTGGCAGATCGGCCGCCGAGATCCCACGGCATAGACTGGCCAACCAGTTGATTGGGTCCCGGGCCGCACGCCCGGCTGCATAGAGTGAGCTGACATGTCCACAGAGTCGTCGACAAAGGGTTCTGCCACGGGATCGCCCGCGGGGGCTTCGGCTGCGTCGAACGGGTCGAACGGCTCGTCGCGCCGTGAGGAGTTGCTGGCGGTGGCCGCGAAGTTGTTCGCGGCCCGCGGCTATCACGGGACCCGCATGGATGACGTCGCAGACGCGGTCGGCCTCAACAAGGCGACCGTGTACCACTACTACGCCAGCAAGTCGCTGATCCTCTGGGACATCTACAAGTCGACCGCCGACTTCACCGTCGATGCCCTGCACGACGACCCGACCGCTTCAGCGCGCGAGACCATCTTCAACTTCACCCGGCGGCTGCTGACCGGCATCGCCACCGACCTCGAATCCGCGGCGGTGTACTTCCAGGAGGGGCCGTACATCACCGAATGGTTCACCGAGGAGCAGGTCGCCTACATCCGCAAGGCGGAGACGACCGTCTATGAGCACGTCCGCGACGTCATCGATCGCGGCATCGCCAGCGGCGAGTTCAACGACTGCGACTCACATGTCCTCGCGCTGGGCTACATCGGGATGACACTGGGCGCCTACCGGTGGCTGCGGCCGCACGGCCGGCGCACGGCCTCCGAGATCGCCGTCGAATTCAGCACGGCACTGCTGCGCGGCCTGATCCGCGACGAAACGATCCGCACCGAGGACCCTCTCGGCGGCGGCGCCTGACACAGACCAGCGCGATCGAGAGGTGACCGAGGTCCGATGAAATCTCTTCTGCTGTCCCGCCGGGACCTCGACTTCCTGCTGTACGAGTGGCTGAAGGTCGACGAACTCACCAGCCGCAAGCGGTTCGCCGATCACTCGCGCGAGACCTTCGACGGGGTACTGGACCTCAGCGAGCAACTGGCCGAACGCTATTTCGCGCCGCACAACAAGAAGAGCGACGCCAACGAGCCGACCTTCGATGGGCAGACCGTCACGATGGTGCCGGAGGTCAAAGAGGCCTGGGATGCGTTCGTCGGCGCCGATCTGATCGGCATGTCGATGGACGAATCGGTGGGTGGCGCGCAGTTGCCCGCCGTCGTCGCGCAGGCGGCGTTCGCGTGGATCGCCGCGGCCAACGTGTCGACGTCGGGTTACCTGATGCTGACCATCGCCAACGCCAATCTGCTCACCAAGTTCGGTACGCCCGAGCAGATCGAGACCTACGTCAAACCCATGCTGGCAGGCCGCTTTTCGGGCACCATGGCGCTCTCGGAGACGCAGGCCGGATCGTCGCTCGCCGACGTGGCCACCCGCGCCGAACCGCGCGACGACGGCACCTACCGGCTGTTCGGGTCGAAGATGTGGATCTCGGGCGCCGAACACGAGATCACCGACAACATCGTCAACCTGGTGCTGGCCAAGCTGCCCGGCGGACCTCCCGGCACGAAGGGGATCTCGCTGTTCATCGTGCCCAAGTACCTGGTGAACCCCGACGGGTCGATCGGCGAGCGCAACGACGTCGCCATCGCGGGCCTGAACCACAAGATGGGGCAGCGCGGCGTCACCAACACGGTGCTGAATTTCGGTGACACGCAGTTCAATCCGGGCGGCGAGAACGGCGCGGTCGGCTATCTGGTCGGCGAGCCGCACCGCGGCATCGTCTACATGTTCCAGATGATGAACGAGGCGCGGATGGCCGTCGGCATGGGTGCCGTGGCGCTCGGCTACACCGGCTACCTGAAGTCCGTGCAGTACGCCCGGGAGCGGCCGCAGGGCCGTCCCCTGGACGTCAAGGACCCGACGACTCCGCAGGTGCCGATCGTCGAGCATCCCGATGTGCGACGAATGCTGTTGGCGCAGAAAGCCTATGCCGAAGGCGGCATGGCCCTCGGTCTGTACTGTGCGCGGTTGGTGGACGTGCAGCACAGCGCGGAGTCGGACGACGAAGCCGATGCGGCCGGCCTGCTGATCGACATCCTGACCCCGATCGCCAAGAGCTGGCCTTCGCAGTGGTGTCTGGAAGCCAACAACCTGGCGATCCAGGTGCACGGCGGGTACGGCTACACGCGCGAGTACGACGTCGAACAGCACTACCGCGACAACCGGCTGAACCCGATCCACGAGGGCACCAACGGTATCCAGAGCCTGGACCTGTTGGGCCGCAAGGTGACTCAGCGGGGCGGGGCGAGCCTGGCGGCGCTGGGACAGGTCATCGCGGAGACGGTGCGCGCGGCGGGCGAACTGGGTGGTGAGGGTGCCGAACTCGCGGGCGCCCTGGACGCGTCCTGGCAGCGACTGGTCGCCGTCACTGGCGGCATGTTCGGCTCGGGCGACATTCCCGCGGTGATGGCCAACAGCCACGTCTATCTGGAAGCGCTCGGGCACATCGTGGTGGCGTGGCTGTGGCTCGAACAGTTCGTGGCCGCCGCGGGCAAGGACGGCGACTTCTACGACGGCAAGCGGCAGGCGACCCGGTATTTCTTCCGGTTCGAATTGCCCAAGACCGCACCGCAATTGGACCTGCTCGAGTCGCTGGACCGCACGACGCTCGAGATGCGGGACTCCTGGTTCTAGCTCAGAACTGCACGATCTGCCGCACCGCGCGGCCGTCGGCGAGGGCGTCCATGCCGGTGTTGATGTCGTCCAGCGAGATGGTGTCTGACACCAGCTTCTCGACCGGCAGCCGACCCGACCGCCACAGCTCGACGAAACGCGGGATGTCCCGGGCCGGCACGGCCGACCCGAGATAGCTGCCGATCAGTGACCGGCCGTCGGCGACCAATGCCAAGGGCGACACCGAGATTCGCGCGTCGGGGTGCGGTAGCCCGACTGTGATGGTCTTGCCGCCGGGGGCCGTCATGCCGATGGCGGTCTCGAGGGCCGCGGGGTGGCCGGCCGCCTCGATCACCACATCGGCCTTGAGGTCTCCCGGATCGGTGACGGCGTCGTGCGCACCGAGCGCGCGGGCCTGCTCGAGCTTGTCTGGCAGCCGGTCCACGGCGACCACCCGCACGTCGTCGTGCGCCAGCGCCGTGAGCATCGCGGCCATGCCGACGCCGCCCATGCCGACGATGGCCACCGTCTGGCCGGGCTTCGGTTGTCCGGCGTTGAGCACCGCGCCGCCGCCGGTCAGCACCGCGCAGCCGAGAAGCGAGGCGACGACGGGTGGCACATCGGCGTCGACGGGCACCACCGAACGGCGGTCCACCACCGCGTGCGTCGCAAAGGCCGACACCCCCAGGTGATGGAGAACCGTTGTACCGCTTCGGGATAACCGCGTGTCGCCGCCGAGCAACGTGCCCGCGCCGTTGGCGGCGCTGCCGGGAATGCAGGGTGCCAGGCCGTCCGTCGCGCAGGACCGGCACTGGCCGCAGCGTGGCAGGAACGTCATGACGACGCGCTGCCCCACCGCCAAATCCGAAGTGCCGCCGACCTGTTCGACGATTCCGGCCGCTTCGTGACCGAGCAGCATCGGCACCGGGCGGACCCGGTTGCCGTCGACCACAGAAAGATCGGAATGACACAGCCCGGCCGCTTCGATACGCACCAGCAGCTCGCCGTCGCCCGGGGCCTCCAGGTCCAGCTCGCTGATGGTGAGCGGCTTCGATTCGGCGTAGGGGCGGGCGCGCCCGATCTCTTCGAGTACGGCACCGCGAATCAACATGGCACCAGCCTGACAGACTGGCCGACATGGAGTAGGCACTGACCACCGCGGAATTCCCGGTGCACTGGCCCGTGCAGACCCGGTGGACCGACAACGACATGTTCGGGCACCTCAACAACGCGGTCTATTACGAGCTCTTCGACACCGCGATCAACGCGTGGATCAACACCACGCGCGACGTCGACCCGGTGGCCGCGCCGTGGCTCGGGGTCGTCGCCGAATCGGGCTGCCGGTACTTCGCGGAACTGAAGTTCCCGTCGCAGCTGGTCGTCGGGCTCGCGGTGACCCGGCTGGGCAACAGCAGCGTCACCTACCGCACCGGGCTGTGGGCCGACGGTGACAGCACACCCGCGGCAGTCGGCAGCTGGGTGCACGTCTACGTCGACCGCGACACCCGTCGTCCCGTGCCGATCCCGGCGCCGATCCGGGAACTGCTGGAGACCGCCGTCGCCGGCTGACTCTGCACTGATGGCGAACAATCTCGAGTAACGGAGTGCGCCGGCTCAGGGTCAACGGCCGGACGGGCACCGGATGCGTTGAGCCGGTATCCAGGGCGAGAAATGTCGAGAGACATCCGCCGTCAGTTCACGATCAACGGACACACGCGCAAGATGTGCGGGACAGCGGCCTCGATATGCTCTGGGCCATGCCGATCGTGAGCAAGACCGTCGAGGTTGCCGCACCTGCAGCGCAGATCCTGGGGATCGTCGCCGACTTCGAGGCCTACCCGCAGTGGAACGAAGAGGTCACGGGCTGCTGGATCCTGCACCGCTACGACGACGGCCGGCCCAGCCAGCTCCGCCTGGACACCAAGATCCAGGGCATGGACGGCTCGTACATCCAGGCCGTCTACTACCCGGGCGACGGCCAGATTCAGACCGTCATGCAGCAGGGCAACCTGTTCTCCAAGCAGGAGCAGCTGTTCTCCGTGGTCGACCTCGGGTCCAGCGCCCTGCTGACCGTCGACATGGACGTCGAGGTCGACATGCCGGGTATCCCGTCGATGATGATCAAGAAGGTCGTCAACGACGCGCTGGACCACCTGGCCGGCAACCTCAAGACGCGCGCCGAGCAGCTCGCCGCGAACTAGCCGACTAGTCCGAAGAGGGCCACAGCCCGAGTTCGTCGAGCCGTCCGGTCAGCCGTTCGGCAGCATCGTCGAACTGGCGGCGGGTCTGCCGCACGACTTCATCGATATCCCTGTCCCGCAAGGCCGCAACCAATTCGCGGTGGTTGGCCACGGTCGCCGCACCCCACTGCGGGTCGGTGGCGTAGATCCGGACCGGCAGGTACCGGGCGGCGTGGAGCAGGAACCAGGCCAGCTTGGTCCGGCCCGCAGCGCGGTTGAACTCCTTGTGGAACAGGAACTCCGCCAGCGCGATCGCTTCGACATCACCCGCGGCGACGGCGTCGGCGAGTTCGTCGGTGAGCCGGTCGAGTTCGGCGATCGCCGGTTCGGTGATCCGCCGGGCCGCGTTCGCGGCGATCTCGGTCGCGATGGTCGCCTGCAGCCAGAAGATGTCGGCGATGTCGTCGCGGGTGAACGCGGACACCACGTGGCCGCGGTTCGGTTCGAGCTCCACCATGCCCTCACCGCGCAGCGTGCGCAGCGCCTCGCGGACCGGCGTGATGCTGACGCCGAGCGTGGCCGCGGTCTCGTCGAGCCGGACGAAGGTGCCCGGCCGCAGGGTGCCCGACATGATGGCTGCCCGGAGATGGGCCGCCACCTCGTCAGATAGCTGTTCCCGCCGGCGCAGGCCGGGTAGCGGTTTCGCCGAGACGTTCACGGCAGTCCTTCTTGTCGGCGGGGTAGGGGCACCCGGCGGTTGTCCGGATGGTGCGGGCGTCCTATTGTGACGGCGGCAACACTATATTTGATCAAATATCAGCATCGTTTGTCGCGATCACTTCACTTCCGCCGCGATGCCGATCGAGACACAGGAGCAGACCGTGTCATCCGCAGCACTCGAGCAGCCGTATCTGGCCCGTCGGCAGAACTGGACCACCCACCTCGCCCGGCACGCCCTCATGCAGCCGGAGGGGACCGCGCTGCGTTTCGTCGGGCAGACGGTCACCTGGGGTGAGCTGCAGTCACGCGTCACCAAGCTCGCGGGCGCACTGAGCAGTCGAGGGGTCGGCTTCGGTGACCGAGTGCTGATCCTGATGCTGAACCGCACCGAATACGTCGAGGCGTTCCTGGCCGCCAACGTCCTCGGCGCCATCGCGGTCCCGGTCAACTTCCGCATGACGCCGCCCGAAATCGCCTACCTGGTGCGGGACTGCGACCCGAAAGCCGTGATCACCGAGCAGGTGCTGGCCCCGGTCGCCATCGCGGTGCGGGAGCTGGAACCGTCGCTGGAGACTGTCATCGTCGCCGGCGGCACCACCGAGGGGAACGTCCTCGGCTACGAGGACGTGCTCGCCGAGGACGGCGCGCCACCCGCGCCTGTCGACATCCCCGAGGACTCCCCGGCGCTGATCATGTACACCTCGGGCACCACGGGATATCCGAAGGGCGCCGTGCTGACGCACGTCAACATCATGGGCCAGGCCATGACGAACCTGTTCACGATTGCGCCGGACATCAACAACGACGTCGGCTTCATCGGCGTCCCGTTCTTCCACATCGCCGGCATCGGCAACATGATCGGCGGCCTGCTGCTGGGTCTGCCGACGGTCATCTATCCGCTGGGCGCGTTCGATCCGGGTGCCCTGCTCGACGTGCTGGAGGCCGAGGGCGTCTCGTCGATCTTCCTGGTCCCGGCGCAGTGGCAGGCCGTGTGCGCGGCCCAGCAGGCGAAGCCGCGCAAGGTGGCTTTGCGCGTCCTTTCGTGGGGTGCGGCGCCCGCGTCGGACACTCTTCTGAGGGAGATGGCGTCGACGTTCCCCGGCACGCAGATCTTTGCTGCGTTCGGTCAGACCGAGATGTCGCCGGTGACGTGCATGCTGCTGAGCCAGGACGCGCTGCGCAAGCTCGGGTCGGTCGGCCGGGTCATCCCGACCGTGGCCGCCCGCGTCGTCGACGACAACATGAATGATGTGCCGGTGGGCGAGGTCGGGGAGATCGTCTACCGTGCACCCACCCTCATGGCGGGATATTGGAACAACCCGAAAGCGACGGCCGAGGCATTCGCCGGCGGTTGGTTCCATTCCGGCGACTTGGTTCGCCAAGACGAAGAGGGTTACATCTGGGTCGTCGATCGTAAAAAGGACATGATTATTTCCGGCGGCGAAAATATTTACTGCGCAGAAGTAGAGAACATTCTGGCCGCGCACCCCTCGATTACCGAAGTTGCGGTGATCGGGCGCCCGCATGAAAAGTGGGGCGAGGTCCCGGTGGCCGTCGTTGCTGTGACGCCCAATGCGAACGCCGATGGCGAAAGTGCCCTGACCCTGGCGGATCTCGACGATTTCCTGACCGAACGGCTGGCGCGCTACAAGCACCCGAAAGCGCTGGAAATTGTCGACGCACTCCCGCGAAATCCTTCTGGCAAGGTCCTTAAAACGGAACTCCGCGCGCGGTTCGGTGATACAAGTGTGTCGTAAGCGTGGCAAGTGACGTCGCGCTGAGAAATTCGACCACCTGAGTGGAGGGTGGATGGGCCCATGTCGCGTTTGCTGAAACTGAACGCAATTATCCCTCAGTTGGGTCACGGGGTACGCGGTGTATCGGGTACAGTCCTGTGGTCCGTCTTACTACTCGGGAGTAGCGAGACGGAAATCACTCAGTTTGTGCTAGTGGCTAAGGAGGGGACGTGCCACGCGTGACGCCGCGGAACGGCCGCTTTCCGGAAGGGAAGGCTGGTCTGTGACAGCCTCGGACAACTCCCTGGTCGGGTATCTCAAGGACCAGCTCGACAAGCCATTCACAAAAGTGGGTGGCTTCGTCAAGATGTGCATCCTCACCTTCAAGGCGCTGGTCTCGCGGCCATTCCAGTGGAAGGAGTTCATCCTTCAGTGCTGGTTCCTGATCCGGGTGGCGTTCCTGCCCACCCTGGCCGTCTCGATCCCGCTGACGGTGCTGATCATCTTCACACTGAACATCCTGCTCGGTGAATTCGGTGCGGCCGACGTGTCCGGCGCAGGCGCCGCCCTCGGTGCCGTCACCCAGCTGGGACCGCTGGTGACGGTGCTCGTGGTGGCCGGTGCCGGATCGACGGCCATCTGCGCCGACCTCGGCGCCCGGACCGTCCGCGAAGAGATCGACGCCATGGAGGTGCTCGGCATCGATCCGATCGAGCGCCTGGTCGTGCCCCGCGTGGTTGCCTCCACGTTCGTGGCCTTCATGCTCAACGGCGCGGTGATCATCATCGGTCTGGTCGGTGGCTACTTCTTCGGTGTGTACATCCAGAACGTCAACGCCGGCGCCTACGTGTCGACGCTGACGCTGCTGACGGGCTTCCCCGAGGTCGTGATCTCGGTGCTCAAGGCCACCGTCTTCGGCCTGATCGCCGGCCTGGTCGGCTGCTACCGCGGGCTCACCGTGGCGGGCGGCTCGAAAGGTGTGGGTACCGCGGTGAACGAAACACTGGTGCTCTGCGTCATCGCCCTGTTCGCGGTCAACGTCGTGCTCACCACCATCGGTATCAAGTTCGGAACGCAGGCCGGGTAGCGACATGAGCACATCGACAGTTCTGCAGGGCCGATTCCCGCGGCTCTTCTCCCGCGTCAGGGAATTCGGCGGCGCCCCGGGCCGCCTGCTCGCCAGCCTCGGCCACGTCGGCGTCTTCGTCGTGACGGCCGTCGGGCACATTCCGCACGCGCTGCGCTTCTACCGCAAAGAGGTCTTACGGCTGATCGCCGAGGTCGGCATGGGCACCGGCGCCATGGCCGTCATCGGCGGCACCGTCGCCATCATCGGCTTCGTCACCCTGGCGGCGGGCTCACTGATCGCCATTCAGGGTTTCGCCTCACTGGGCAACATCGGTGTCGCGGCGTTCACCGGCTTCTTCGCCGCACTCGCGAACATCCGCGTCGTCGCACCGGTCGTCACCGGTACGGCGCTGGCCGCGACCGTCGGCGCCGGCGCCACCGCCGAGCTGGGCGCCATGCGCATCAGTGAAGAGGTCGACGCCCTCGAGGTCATGGGCGTCAAGTCCCTGTCCTTCCTGGTGTCGACCCGCCTGATCGCCGGCATGGTCGTCATCATCCCGCTGTACGCGCTGGCCATCCTGCTGTCGTTCCTGTCGGCGCAGCTGGTCACCACGCTCTTCTACGGCCAGTCGGTCGGTACGTACGAGCACTACTTCCACACGTTCCTGCGGGTCGACGACGTCATGTGGTCGTTCCTCGAGGTCATCATCATGTCGATGGTGGTGCTGCTCAACCACGCGTACTTCGGTTACTACGCCAGCGGCGGTGCGGTCGGCGTGGGCGAGGCCGTGGGCCGCTCGATGCGCACGTCGCTGATCTCCAATGTCGTTGTCGTCCTGCTCTTCTCGTTGGCGCTGTACGGCACCGACCCGAACTTCAACCTGACGGTGTGACGCGATGACGAACCCACAGCCGAAGCCGCCCGTCGCCGAGGGGCAGGTCCACGCGCCGCTCAACACCGACCGCACGCCGCCGTACAAGGTCGTCGGCGTCATCCTTGCGGTGGTCTCCGCCCTCGTCCTGGTGGTGGTCTGGTTCCAGTTCCGCGGTTACTTCGACACCAAGGCCAAGCTGTATGTGGTGTCGCCCCGGTCCGGGCTGTCGATGGACCCGGGCTCGAAGGTCACCTACAACGGGGTCCCCATCGGCCGCGTGAAGGAGATCAACGTCGTCGGCAAGGAAGACGACACGAAGGCCCGTCTGCAGCTCGATGTCGACCCGAAGTACCTCGACCTGCTGCCCAAGAACGTCAACACCAAGCTGTTGGCCACCACGGTCTTCGGCAGCAAGTACGTCTCGTTCACCTCGCCGACCGATCCGGAGCACGCGCGGCTCAAGAGCGGCGACACCATCGACGTCTCCAAGTGCTCGCCCCCGACACCGGCCACGGCCTGCGTCACCACCGAGCTCAACACCCTGTTCGAGACGATCACGGCGATCTCCGAGCAGGTCGACCCGATCAAACTGAACGCCACGCTGACCGCCGCCGCGCAGGCGCTGGACGGGCTCGGTGACAAGTTCGGGCAGTCGCTGGTCAACGGCAACGTCATCCTGGCCGACCTGAACCAGCGCATGCCGACCATCCGGCACGACACCAAGGCCCTCGCCGACCTGTCCGAGGTGTACTCGAAGGCCTCGCCGGATCTGTGGGACGGCCTGAAGAACGCGGTGACCACCGAGCGCACGCTGAACGACCAGCGCGGCACCATCGACCAGGCCCTCATGTCGGCCGTCGGCCTCGGCAACACCGGTGGTGACATCCTCGAGCGCGGTGGCCCCTACCTGGTCCGCGGCGCCGAGGACCTGCTGCCGACCTCCCGGGTGCTCGACAAGTACGCCCCTGAGCTCGACTGCCTGTTCCGCGGATTCGCCGCCGGCGCGCCGGCCGCGGCCAAGGGCCTCGGTGGCAACGGCTACTCGCTGGTGACCCACACCGAGCTCGTCGGTGCGGCCAACCAGTACGTGTACCCGGACAACCTCCCACGGATCAACGCCTCCGGCGGTCCGATGGGACGCCCGGGCTGCTGGACGGTCACCAAGGACATCCTCCCGATGCCCTACATGGTGATGGACACCGGCGCATCGATCGCGCCGTACAACCACTTCGGTCTCGGATCGCCGTTCGCATCGGAGTACGTCTGGGGTCGTCAAGACGGGGAGAACACGATCAACCCATGAGCATCAAGGGCACGGCGATCAAACTCGCCATCTTCTCCGCGGTCCTGCTGGCCTTCACGGCAGGCATCTTCATCGTCTTCGGTCAGTTCCGGTTCAGCCGGACCAACGAGTTCTCGGCGATCTTCACCAACAGCAGCGGTCTGAAGGCCGACCAGTTCGTGCGCGCCAACGGCGTCGAGGTCGGCAAGGTCACCGACGTCGAACTGATCGACGGTGGCAGCAGGTCGCGGGTGCATTTCACCGTCGACAAGTCCCTGTCGCTCTACCAGGGGACCACGGCCCACATCCGTTACCTCGATCTGATCGGCAACCGGTTCCTGGACCTGCGCCGCGGCGACAGCAACCAGGTGCTGCCCCCGGGTGGCACCATCCCGGTCGACCGCACCGAGCCGGCCCTGGACCTGGATGCCCTGGTGGGCGGCTTCCGGCCGCTGTTCCGGTCGCTGGATCCGCAGAAGGTCAACACCATCGCCTCGTCGCTCGTCACGATCTTCCAGGGCGAGGGCGGCACCATCAACAACATCCTCGATCAGACGGCGTCGTTCTCCTCGACCATCGGCGAGCAGGACCAGGCCATCGGTGAGGTGATCAAGAACCTCAACACGGTGCTCGACACCACGGTCAAGCACCAGAAGCAGTTCGACGACACCATCAAGAACTTCGAGTCCCTGGTCACCGGGCTGAAGCAGCGCTCCGATCCGATCGCGGACTCGGTGGCGAACATCAGCAACGCGGCCGGCTCGCTCGCCGACCTGCTGGGCGACAACCGCGAGCTGCTGCACAGCACCCTCGGCTACCTCGAGACCACGCAGCAGTCGCTTGTCGACCAGAAGGAACAGCTCAACGACACGTTGCAGAAGGTGCCCCAGGCGCTGAAGATCCTGGGTCGTTCCGGTGGCGTATACGGCGACTTCTTCAACTTCTACGTCTGCGACATCGAGTTGAAGATGAACGGTCTGCAGCCGGGTGGACCCGTGCGCACAGTCAAGCTCACCAACCAGCCGTCCGGAAGGTGCACGCCGAAGTGAGGTCCATAGAAGGGTCCGACCGGGTCCGCAGAGGCGCGATGGGTCTGGCGGCCGTCGTGCTGGTCACGGCAGTGGGTGCGTCAGTCACCAAGGTGCCGATGCTGTTTGCGTCGCCCACGTACTACGGCCAGTTCAGCGACACCGGCGGTCTGATGGTCGGCGACTACGTCCGCATCGACGGTGTCAACGTCGGCACGGTCAAGGACATGGACATCGACCGCGACAAGGTGATCATCGGTTTCGACATCGGCACCAACACCATCGGCACGGACAGCCGGGCGCTGATCAAGACCGAGACCATCCTGGGCCGCAAGGCCATCGAGATCGAGGCCAAGGGCACCCACAAGCTGCCGCCGCGCGGCACCTTGCCACTGAGCCAGACCTCGACGCCGTACCAGATCTACGACGCGATCTTCGACGTCACCCGGGCCTCGCAAGGCTGGGACACCAAGGTGATCAAGGAATCGCTGAACGTCCTGTCCGAGACGGTGGATCAGACGTCGCCGCACCTGACCGCCGCACTCGAGGGCGTGCAGAAGCTGTCCGAGACCATCGGCAAGCGCGACGACCAGGTCCGCTCGCTGCTCGGTAACGCCAACAAGATCGCCACGATCCTCGGCGACCGCAGTGGCCAGGTGAATGCGCTGCTGGTCAACGCCCAGACGCTGCTGCACGCCCTGAACCAGCGCGGCGAAGCCATCAGCCTGCTGCTCGAGCGCGTGTCCCGGGTGTCGCACCAGCTGAAGGCGACCATCGACGAGAACCCGAACATCAACCACGTCCTGGAGCAGCTGCGGACCATCAGCGACATCCTCGTCGCCCGCAAGCAGGATCTGTCGGACACGCTGGTCTCGGCCGGTAAGTTCGTGGCCTCGCTGTCGGAGGCCATCGCTTCCGGTCCCTACTTCAAGGTCATGATCGAGAACATCCTGCCGCCGCAGCTGATGCAGCCGTTCGTGGACGCCGCGTTCAAGAAGCGCGGACTGAACCCCGAAGACTTCTGGCGCAGCGCCGGTCTGCCGGAGGCGCAGTGGCCGGATCCCAATGGCACGCGCTTCGCCAACGGTGCGCCGCCGCCGGCTCCGCCGAAGCTCGAAGGCACGCCGGAGCATCCCGGACCCGCGGTGCCTCCCGGTTCGCCGTGCTCGTACACGCCGGGAGCCGGTGCCGATCCGTCGCCGGCCGATCCGCTGCCGTGCTCGCACCTCAGCGTCGGTCCGTTCGGTGGACCCGACTACGCCCCGCCGAACGTCGTCCCGTCGGCGCCGAACCCGGCCGGGGTTCCCACCGGCCCGGGTGTGCCGTCGGCCGCGTTCCCGGGCCAACCGGCCGAGAACGTGCCCGGTACGCCGGTGCCGCTGCCGCCGGCACCCGTCGGTGCCCGGACGGTTCCGCTGACGCCGCAGCCCGGTGACAGCGACATCGCGCCCGGATTCGCTCCGATCCCCGGGCCGCTGATCGCGCCGCCGGCGCCGCCGGGACCAGGTCCCAGCGCCGGTCCGGCCGGCACCGCGCCGCTGCCGGGTAACCCGCCGTTCCTCCCGCCAGGGTCGCAAGGATAGGGCCGCCACGATGTCGACTGTTTTCAGCATCCGAAACATCAAGAAGCCGAACCTGTCCAAGGGGACGGTCATCGGTGGTGCGCTCGCGCTCGTGGCGATCGTGCTGCTCGGTTTCTTCGGTCTGCAGCTGTACCGCAAGATGACCACCACCACGGTGACGGCCTACTTCCCTGAGGTACTCGCGCTGTACCCGGGTGACAAGGTTCAGATCATGGGCGTCGAGGTCGGTGCCATCGATACCACCGAGCCGCACGGCGATCAGATGAAGGTCGTCTTCCACTACTCCAATCACTTCAAGGTGCCGCAGAACGCGTCGGCGTCGGTGTTGAACCCGAGCCTCGTCGCGTCCCGCGTAGTTCAGCTCTCTCCGCCGTACACCGGTGGGCCGACGATGGCTGACGGCGCCGTGATTCCGAAGGAACGCACCCAGATTCCGATCGAGTACGACGAGCTGCGCAATCAGCTGACGCGCATCCTCGCCGAACTGGGTCCGACCAAGGAGCAACCGAAGGGCCCGTTCGGCGACATCATCGAGTCGTTCGCCGACGGCTTCGAGGGCAAGGGCGCGCAGTTCAACAAGACCCTCAAGGGTCTGTCGGATGCGGTGAACACCCTGAACCAGGGACGCGGCGACTTCTTCCAGGTGATCAAGAGTCTGGCGGTGTTCGTCAACGCGCTGCACCAGAGCGATCAGCAGTTCGTGTCGCTGAACAACGACCTGGCGTCATTCACGAACAAGTTCACCAACACCGACCAGGAGCTGGCGTCGGCGCTCAAGGATTTGAACCAGGTCATGGCGACGACCCGGAGCTTCCTGGACAAGAACGGCAGCGTCCTGGCCCACGACATCAACAACGTGTCCGAGGCGACGACGGCCATCCTGCAGCCGGAGCCGCGGGACGGCCTGGAACGTGCGTTGCACGCCTACCCGAACTTCCTGGCCAACCTCGAGAACATCTACTCGCCGGCGACCGGCGGTCTGATCGCCTCCGGTGTGCTGCCGGGCGTGACCAACTTCTCGAACCCGTTGCAGTTCATCTGCAGCTCGATCCAGGCCGGTAGCCGGTTGGGTTACCAGGATTCTGCGGAGCTGTGCGCGCAGTACCTGGCCCCGGTGATGGACGCCATCAAGTTCAACTATCTGCCGTTCGGTATCAACATGGCGACCACCGCCATGACGCTGCCGAAGTTGGTCACGTACTCAGAGCCGCGCCTGCAGCCCCCGGGCGGATACAAGGACACGACCGTGCCGGGCGTGTTCTCGCCCGACACCCCGTGGTCACACGGCCAGCACGAGGCGGGCTGGATCACGGCACCGGGCATGCAGGGACTCAAGGTCGGACAGTCGACCCAGGACCTGCTGACGCCGGAGTCGCTGGACGAGCTCATGGGCGGCCCGGACATCATTCCGCCGACCGGTGGCGTCAACATGTCGGGTCCGCCGAACGCCTACAACGAGAGCAGCCCGCTGCCCCCGCCGTGGTACCCGCAGCCGGGACCGGTCTCGCCGCCGCGACCGGGTAATGATCCGAGCCCGATGAGTGCCATGGCACCTGGGCCCGCCCCAGGACCCGCTCCGGCGCCCGCGCCGGCCGGACCCGCACTTCCTGCCGAAGTTGGAGGCCAATGATGACCGGGTCCATGGGGCCGAAGTCACCCTCGGCATCGCGGCACCGCGGTGGGTGGGCGCGTAACGCCCGCCGGGTCGGCGTGCTGTCGGCAGCGGCGCTGGTCCTCAGCTCGTGCGGCTGGCGCGGTATCGCCAACGTGCCGCTGCCCGGTGGTCCGGGCACGGTGGCCGGCCATTCGACGATCTACGTCCAGATGCCGGAAACGTTGGGGCTCAACGCCAACAGCCGGGTCCGGGTGGCCGACGTGTTCGTCGGCCGGGTGCGAGCGATCGAGCTGAAGAACTGGGTGCCCACCCTCACGGTGGATCTGAACCCCGGTATCAACCTGCCGCGCAACGTGCAGGCCAAGATCGGGCAGACCAGCCTGCTGGGTGCCCAGCACCTCGAGCTGGACCCGCCGGCCGACCCGTCGTCCCAACCGCTGCGCAACGGCGACACCATCGAGTTGAAGAACTCGTCGGCGTACCCGACCATCGAGCGGACGTTGGCCGGTATCTCCGGAATCCTCAACGGCGGCGGTGTGCCCAACGTCGAGAAGATCCAGTCCGAGGTCTACAACATCCTCAACGGGCGCGCGGATCAGATCAAAGAGTTCCTGCACCGGTTGGACACGTTCACGGACGAGATCAATCAGCAGCGTGAGGACATTACGCGGGCCATCCGCTCCAGTGACACGTTGCTGAAGGTCGTCGCGGATCGCAACGACACCCTTGATCGGGTGCTGACCGAGACGCCGCCGCTGATCGAGCACTTCAACAAGACCCAGGACCTGTTCTCGAACGCGCTCTTGGCGCTGGGCCGGCTGTCGAAGGCGTCGGACACCACGCTGTCGAACAGCAACGCGAACCTCCACACCAACCTCGCAACGCTGCAGCGGGCGCTCAAGCAGATCGCCAAGACGTCGCCGAACCTGGTGCCGGCCATGAAGCTGCTGTTCACGCTGCCGTTCCCGATCGACAACATCCCGAAGGTCATCCGCGGCGACTACATGAACCTCTCGCTGCACCTCGACCTGACGCTGAGTGCCATCGACAACGGCATCCTGACCGGCACCGGGCTGTCGGGTATGGCTCGGGCGCTGGAACAGTCGTGGGGCCGTGACCCGGCGACGATGATCCCGGACGTTCGATTCACCCCGAACCCGGCCAACGCACCGGGCGGCCCGCGTGTGGAAAGGGGGGAGTGACCGATGCTGACCCGTTTTCTGAAGATTCAGCTGATCATCTTCAGCATCGTGACTGTGGCGGCGCTCGTCGGGCTGTCCCTGGTGTACCTCAAGCTGCCGACCTACCTCGGCGTGGGTATGCATCGGCTGTACGCCGAACTGCCCAACTCGGGCGGCCTGTACAAGACCGCCAACGTCACCTACCTGGGTAACCAGGTGGGCAAGGTGCTGGCCGTCGAGCCGACGGTAACCGGCGCGCGCGTGACCATGGACGTCAACAACGATGTGGACATCCCGGACAACGTGCAGGCGAACGTCCACTCGGTGTCCGCGGTCGGTGAGCAGTTCATCGATCTGGTGCCGCCGGAGAACCCGTCCAAGCGGTACCTCTCCGCTGGGCAGACGATCACCAAGGGCTCCGTCCCCAAGGAGGTCGGTCCGGCTCTCGACGCGACACAGAACGCGCTCGCCTCGCTGCCGAAGGAGAAGATCGGCGCGCTGCTGGACTACACCACGGAGGCGGTCGGCGGGCTCGGCCCGTCACTGCAGCACCTCGTCGACGGTACCCAGGCGCTAGCGGGGGACTTCAAGGACAACCTCGGTTCGGTCGACGACATCATTCAGAACTCGGCCCCGATCATCGACAGTCAGGTCAGGTCCGGTGACGCCATTTCACGGTGGGCCCGGAACCTGAATGTGCTGGCCTCGCAGTCGGCTCAGCAGGACGCGGCGCTGCGCAACGCCATCCAGCAGGGCGCGCCGACGGCCGATCAGCTCAACGCCGTGTTCGGTGAGGTCCGTGACGCGTTGCCGCAGTCGCTGGCCAACGTCGAGATCGTGCTCGACATGCTGAAGCGCTACAACAAGGGCCTCGAACAGGTGCTCGTGGTGCTGCCGATGGCCGGCCCGATCGTCGACTCGCTGACCGCGGTCTACGAGAAGGAACTCCCGATCAACCTGGCACTGGGCATCAACCAGCCGCCGCCGTGCCTCACCGGCTTCCTGCCGGCCTCGAAGTGGCGGTCCCCGGCGGACACGTCGACCGCCCCGCTGGAGTCGGGCCTGTACTGCAAGATCCCGAAGGACGCCCAGAACACGGTCCGTGGTTCGCGCAACCTGCCCTGTGTGGACAACCCGGCGAAGCGCGCGGCGAGCCCCATGGAGTGCCGCGACAACAAGCCGTACGAGCCGCTGGGCACCAACCCGTGGTACGGCACCCCGGACCAGATCGTGAACTGCCCGGCCCCCGCCGCGCGTTGTGATCAGCCGGTCGACCCGGGCAAGGTGATCCCGGCTCCGTCGATCAACAACGGGATGAACCCGCTGCCGGCCAACATGCTGCCGCCGCCGGAGCGTGCGTCGGCGCCGTCCAGTGACCCGATCAGCGCACCGGGGCAGGGCACGGTGGAGTGCAGCGGGCAGCAACCCAACAAGTGCCTCTACACTCCGGCAGCAGGACCAGAGGCCACCTACAACCCGCAGAGCGGTCAGGTGGTCGGACCGAACGGTGTGAAGTATTCGGTCAGTAACTCGAGCAACCCAGGAGACGACGGATGGAAGGAGATGCTGGCACCAGCCAGCTGAACCCCACCGATGAGCAGGACGTCACGTCCCAGGACGTGGTGACGACAGAGCCGTCTGCCGAGGAATCGATCGAGGCGCCGGGTGAAACCGGTGAATCAGAGGGTGCGCAGCGCCCCGCCCGGATCGGGCGGGGCATTGCCCTGACGGTGTGCCTGGCGCTTGTGGTGCTGGCCGCCGCGGTCGGCGCGGGCGGTTGGTTCGCGCTCAAATCGCATCGGGAGAGTCAGGCGCTCGCGGCGAACGAGACGGCCGCCATCGCGGCGGCCAAGGACTGCGTCACGGCCACCCAGGCACCCGACACGTCGGCCATGATCGCCGCGCAGACGAAGATCATCGAATGCGCCACCGGCGCGTACCAGACGCAGGCGTCGTTCATGAGCGGCATCACGCTCGAGGCGTACAAGGCCGCCAACGTGCAGGTGCAGATCTCGCAGATGCGCGCGGCCGTCGAGAAGCACAACGATGACGGGTCCATCGACGTCCTGGTGGCGGTGCGCGTGAAGATCAACAACAGCGCCGAGAAGGACAAGGAAGTCGGTTACCGGATGCGGGCGCAGATGGCACCGGTGGACGGGAAGTTCAAGGTGGCCAAGCTCGACCAGGTCACCTCGTGACGGTTGGTCAGGAGACGACGAGCGCCGAGGCAGTGAGCACGGGGTCGGAGTTCGAAGCGGCACCGGTGTTGGCCTCGTGGCCGGCGCGGGCCGGCGCTTTCGCGCTGGACGTGCTCCTGGGCGTGGCGATCATCGCCGTGATGGCCCTGCTGGGCTATGCCGCCCGGGCCGAATGGACGCTGTGGGCGTACGCCGCCGTGGCCACGCTGGCCGCGGCCGCGGTCCTGGTGAACCGGTGGCTGTTGCCGTCGATCACCGGATGGAGCCTGGGCCGCTCGCTGTTCGCCATCCGGGTGGAGCGGGTGCCGGCCGGCGTTCCCGCCGGTATGGGCCGACTGGTCCTGCGTGACCTCGCGCATCTGTTGGATACCGTTGCGGTGCTGCTGGGCTGGCTGTGGCCGCTCTGGGACCCGCGGCACCGCACTTTCGCAGATCTGTTGCTGCACCACGAAGTTCGCGTCGCCCCGGCGCCCGCGGCGGACCCCGGCCGGCGGGCCGGGCAGGTGCTCGTGGCCGGTGCTCTGGTCTGTGTGGCGGCGGTGGGACTGAGCTACGGCGTGCAGTTCCGGCACGACCGCGCGGTCGACGAGGCGCGGCACCAGATTTCCGAGCAGGGTCCCAAGATCGTCGAGCACGTCCTGAGCTACGGCATCGACACCTATCAGAACGACTTCAAGACCGCCCAGGCGTTGGTCACCGACGGTTACCGCGACCAGCTGATCAAGCAGCAGCAGGCGGTGAGCAAGAAACCGACGACCAACCAGTACTACGCGGTGAGCAGCGCGATCCTCAGCGCCGGAACCGATCAGGCCACCATGCTGCTCGCGCTGCAGGGGCAACGCGGCGTCGACGCCAACACCCTGCGGTTCATCACCGCGACCGTGCGGGTCGAGTTCGTGAAGTCAGGCGACGGCAAGTGGCAGTTGTCGAATCTGACGGTGCTCAAGAGCCCGCGGGGAGGACGCTGATGAGTCCGCGTCGCAAGATCGATGCTGCCGAGCGCTTCGTCGCCGGTGACTACTTCAAGGCTGTGGCCGCGGTGCCCCGCCGCGTGGCGTTGGCGGTGATCGCCTGCGTCACAACGGTTTTGGTGATCGCCGCGATCGCGGCCAGCACCTACCTGCTGGTCCAGCACGAGAAGGACGTGGCGAGTCAGGCCAAGTCGGCGGCCGTGCTGGGCTACGTCAAAGAATTCATGAGGGGCTTCACCGCGGTCGACCCGTTCCACGCCAACGCCTACGTCGAGAAGATCGCGGGGCAGTCCACCGGCGAGTTCGCCAAACAGTTCAAGGACAAGCACGACCAGATCCTCATGCAGGTGGCGCGCGCGCAACCGGCGGAGGGAACCGTCGAAGACGCCGGCGTACAACGGTGGAATGACGACGGCAGCGCCGACGTGCTGATCGCGATGAAGCTGACGACGACGACGCCGGACGGCAACGCGACCGTGGAAAGTGGCTCGCGTTGGGTGGTAACGGCTACGCAGGAAGGGCAGCAGTGGAAGATCAGCCGCATGAATCCGGTGATGTGACCCCCGGGGAGTCTGTGGCCGATGCTCCGCAGGGGACGGCCGACGCCCCGCAGGGCAAAGCGGCCAGGCGCAGGCACCGTCTGCCCCGGCATCAGACCGCCGGTGCCGCACCGGCTGACGACGCTGCCGCCGAACAGGCGGAAGAAACTGCCGCACAAGAAGATTCGGACGCCGACGCGACGGACGAGGTGGCCGCGGACGAGGCGGCCGCGGACGAGGCGGACGCCGACGCGACGGATGAGGTGGTCGCGGACGAGGTGGAAACGGCGCCGGTGACGCTGGTGCCGCACCGCCCTGCCGGGCGCAAGCTGCTGGCCGCCGGCGCGGTGGCGGCGGCGCTGTTCGTCGGGGCCTCGGCCTTTGCGGGCGCGGCGGTGCAGCCGTACCTGGCGGATCGTGCCCTGGTGCAGGCCAAGTTCGAGGTCGCCAAGACCGCTGCCGCGGCGGTGTCGACGCTGTGGTCGTACTCGCCGGACGACATGGACAAGCTGGCCGACCGGTCGCAGCAGTATCTGGCCGGCGGTTTCGCCGGGGAGTACCGCAAGTTCGTCGATTCGATCGTTGCGAGCAACAAGCAGGCTCAGGTCACCAACCAGACCAAGGTTATGGGCACAGCGGTGGAAAGTATCGGTGCAAATCAGGCCACGGCGCTCGTCTACACCAACTCGGTCGCGACCAGCCCGCTGACCAAGGGCATCCCGTCGCTCCGCTACCTGTCGTACCGGTTGACGCTGAAGCGCTCCGGGGCCGACTGGAAGGTCAGCCAGATGAGTGCCCTGACCAAATTGGATCTGACGCCCCAGCTGTAGCCGATGGGTCTGTGCAGCGCGTTTGCCTGAATTGATGCGTACTGCCTGTCAGCACACTGTGAATACCGGGCCTTTGCCTATGTTGCGAAGCTGCCGGCGACGGTCGGCGGCTGTCAACTATGGCCTGAATCACGTTTGGACCTGCATGAGTACGACGTCACAGCAACTGTCGCGTCAATATATGCCAAGGCGTGGAACTGCTGGGCGAGGGAAGTTTGAGCCGTCCAGCAAACTATATTTACGCGGCAAAAATTTGCTGCTGATGCGGCGACCCAAGGCCGATGTGAGCCTCCGGGAGCCGATTGCCAAATCTGGGAAAGCGGCTGGTCAAGATGCATGTTGGAGCTGCGATGCATTAATGTTACCGTCCGGTTGATAACCAATTGTGGTGGCTGAGGGGACGGGGCAAAATGGCAGTTTCGTATCGCGCTGGGCGCGTTCAAGCAAAGCGGGCGGCATTGCTGGGTGCGGCGGCCGCAACAGCTACCGCGATGACGGTCACGGCCTCGGTCCCGAACCCGCCGGCCCCCAAGGTGGTGCCGTCGTCGCACTCGGCCGTCCACCTGTCGGCGTTCACCACGCCGTTCCCGGAGCCGGGCGTGCTGCCGGATATCACGTTCGGTGTCGGCAACGCGGCGTACAACCTGGCCCAGGGCGGCATCGAGGCGCTCCTGCCGCCGCTCGTGCAGGCGCTCAGCGCCGCGGGCGGCCTCAGCGGGCTCAACCTCACGAACCTGATCAACCAGCTGCCGCCGAATCTGCTGTCGCAGATTCTCGACGTGATCCCGATCGGACTGGAGCCGCTGCTGCAGGCGGCGCTGGGGCCGATCCTCACGGGCGCGCTGGTCCCGCTGCTCAAGGCACTCAACATCATGGACGCCGACGGCAACGTGACCCTGAGCGGACTGCTGGACGTTCTGGGTATCAGCCTGGACAACATCCTGGACCTGAGTGGCCTGGACGTCCCGGGCGTCAACATCGTCACCGCCGGGCCGGTGTTCACGCTGCTGAAGATCGCCGGGCTCGACCTGGGCTGGACGCCGGGCACCGCGAACGCCGTGGCCAACGCGATCAACAACACCGATTACCTCGAGGTCGGCGCGCTGGGCCTCATCAACGAGGTGCTGGACCGGGCCGGGAACCTCGGTGGCCTCGGCCCGTTGATCACGGCTGTGCAGGTGGCGATCAACCTTGTCGGCGACGCCATCGGCCTGGACAACCTGGACCTGATCGATGTGCGGGTGCCGATCACCATCGGCTTCGGCCTCGGCGCGTTCTCTGCCGGACAGGCGTACTCGAAGGTGCTGGCAGATCTGTCCAACCAGCCGGGCGGTACCACCGATGGCGGCGCCAACCCGATCCTGGGCAGCCTGACCGTCCTGCCGCTGATCCTGCTGAACAACCTGGGCCGCGCCAACGGCGGTCTGCTGGCGCGCTTCTACCCGATCGGCGACCTGCTCGGCCTCAACCTGATCACCCCGGACGTCGCGGCCGCACACAGCGGCGGCATCCCGCTGCTGAACACCGGGCTGTCCATCGGCGGTGCGAGCCTGCTGCCCATCAAGGTCGACGCCACCCTCGAGTACCAGCCGTTCTCGGACCTGGCCGCGTGGCCCAACCCGTTCAGCCTGGCCAACAACCTGGTCGCCGGCACCCTGCCGACCTACCTGCTGCGCGGCATCTCCACCGCCACCCTGACCAACCAGCTGACCAGCCAGTTGGGCGACCTCACCGGTGGCCTGCTGTCCGGAAACCCGTTGGCCGTCAACATCTATCTGACGATCCCGACGAACACGCTGCCGTTGATGGAGCCGATGTACCTCACCGGTGACGTGCTGAACATGGTCAGCTTCGGCACGCTGGGCAGCCCCATCTACAAGTTGGCCAACGCGCTCGCGCCGGCCATGACCAGCCTGGTGAACCTGGGCTACACCGACGTCGTCCGCAACGCGGACGGCACCTACAGCCGCACCCTGGACGACGCCGCCACCCCGACGCCGTTCTTCTCGTTCCCGAACGTCAACTGGCAGAAGGTGCCGGCGGACATCATGAACTCGCTGGTCGCGGGCTTCAAGAAGGAGTTCTTCAGCGCCAACCCGACCGCTGCGCCGGACAACGCAGTCGAAGCGCTGATCAAGCTGCTGACCGGCGGCAAGCTCGGCAGCTTCAACCCGCTGGGCGGCCTGGCCGGCACGGTGCAGAACCTGCTCAACGGCGTGCTGGGCACGCTGGGCGGTCTGACGCAGGGCGCGACGGTCAACTCGCTGGCGGCGAAGGAGGGCGTCGTCAGCCCGACTGCCGCGACCGACATTCCGTCGACCACGCCGAAACTGGCGCCGCTGTCGGCGAGCCTCACCGGCCTCACCGGTACGAGCAAGAAGGACGGCAAGCAGGCCACTGATCAGACGGCCGGCGACAAGGACAAGACGGCCGAGGACACGACCGGCACCACTCCGGCCGCCGAAGATCCCAAGACCGACCCGAAGGCCGAGCCCAAGGCAGAGGACACCAAGACCGATCCGAAGGCCGACCCGAAGACCGACACCAAGACGGACACCGAGCAGTCGTCGGGCAAGCACGCCGCCGAGGAAGGCACCCCGTCCACGCCGGACAGCGGTAAGAAGCCGAAGCACGCCGCTGACGATGCGGACGGCACGTCCACCGCAGGCAAGGACAAGAAGGACAAGAAGGCCGACAAGCCCGCGAAGACCGACAAGGTCACCAAGGACACCAAGGCCGGCAAGGACAAGTCCGAGAAGGTCGCCAAGGACACCCCGAAGACCAAGCGGCAGAAGAAGGAAAGCGCCGCGAAGTCGACCGCCGCCACCGGCGGGGGCTCAGCCGCACACGCCGGCTGACACCGGCAACAGGAACACCCGACGTGAATTCACGTCGGGCGTTCTTGTCTTTGAGTGAGAACTGACGTCGTGAAAACCCGAGTGCGGGTGTGCGTAGGTTCGCAGTCGACGTTGTCGGGTCAGGCGGACCAGGCCTGACGCGCAGGCCGCCGGCGGACGACGGTGCCGCCGGCCCGGCGGCGGTGGCCTTGACCAGATCGGCCGCTCCGAATCCGGTGCCGCTGCAATTCAACTCGGCCGGCGTCACCGGCCCGCGCGCGAAGCCCCAGGGCCCTCACCAGTCGGCCGGTGACAACGACGACGCCGACGAGCAGCCGGCCCACGAGCCACAGGCACAGCCCGACACAGACCCCGACGCCGAGCCCGAGGCAGAAGAGCCCGAGACCGATACGGAGGCCGATCTTCAATCCGATCCGCAGGCACGCGGGGAAGCGTTCGATCTCCAGACCGGTGGCGGTGGGCCGCTGTGGGCGTCGCATGGCGAGGAGGACGAGCCGCGCCAGGCCGCGGGCGGATGCGGAACGTCCCCGGCGGGCTGCTCCGAGATCGAGCAGGAGTCGAAAAGCGCTGGCGCCAAGGCTGATTCCGGTGCCTGCGGCACCGGGGGAGCGACGGCCTGGCGCCTGACGCATCAGGCGAAGCCGAGCCAGCCGGGGAGTGCGCGTTCTCTGGAGTCGCACAGCACTGCCGGGGTGTCGCAGGAACCGCGCGGCGTACCGGATCCGGCCCAGCGGCCGCCGGTGTCGCGGCGCAGCACGATGGCGGAGGAACCGCCGCCGTCCAGGAGGATGGCGGTGTCGCTGCCGAGCGCCCGGAACAGGTCCTGGACTTGATCGGGCGTGTAGCTGCCGCCCTGGAAGATGTACATCTCGTCGCGGCTCCGCACGTATGCCAGTGCGGTGCGGGCGGCGCTGCGGCCACCGTCGTTCAACTGGCTGGTGTCGCCAGGTGCCAGCAGGCCGATGCCGCTGACCGCGACGAACCGGGCGCCCTGGTTCACCAGGTTGTTGATCGCCCCGGTTGCGGCGTTGAAATCGCTTGTGCTGCTTGGTGTTATCATGTACGGCGCGCCGTCGGACGGAATGACCATGGTGCTCAGCGCAGTCCACACCTCGTTACCGCCGGACAGTCCCTGCTTGCCGGCGTAGGGGATGGTGCCGGTGACGGCGGCGTTGGCGCGGCCCTGGCCGCGGGTGTTGTCGACGTAGGCGCCCAGCGGCGAACTGCACCCTGTCGAGGTCCACGACCCGCCCTGCTGGCCGCGGATGTCGAAGAAGTTGGCGTTCACCGCGATGGTGGGCCGGCCCAGCGCCTGCCACGCCTCCAGTGGTGTGAAGACCTCGGAGGCCTGCCACAGTCCCTCGGCGGTGCGGGCGCGGGGATCGCGTTCGCAGCGGGATTGGATGCCGCGGTGGGAGTCGACGAGCAGCCGCGGGTTCATGCGCTGCGACGCCGCTTTGATGACGAGCAGATGGCCGCCGTTGCCCGACTCGTACCAGTTGCCCGCGGCGTTGAGCAAAGGCGCGGGGTGGTCGCCGCCGAAGTTGTACACCAGGAAGCTGCCGCGGTAGTTCGTGATGGCGTTGACCAGTAGCGAGCGGCCGTCGGCGGCGTGCGCTGCCGGTGCCCCGGCGGTGCCGGCCAGCCCGGCTGCCAGGGTCAGAACCGTTGTGTGCGTGAGTAATTGCCGCAGGCGGTGGACGACGCCGCGTCGGGAACTCGACCCGAGAAACGACATTGTGGCCCTTTCCCCGGTCCGATACAACGACCTTCAGCGTAGCCACAGCAAACACTCTGTCAACTTTGGTCACGTCCGCATCACGGGGCGATGACGGATGAATCACCTTGGTGGACACAGCAATTGGCCCCGCTACCGACCGGAGTCGGAGCGGGGCCACGAGCGCAGGGTTACGAGCCGAGCAGATCGGTGTGCATTTCCCACACCAGAATCTCGGCCGGTGTGGTGGCGGTGACGCGTTGCCCGCCCGACGCCGTCAGCCGCACGGCATCGCCTTCCTGCAGTGGCCCGGCGCCCTCGAGAGCCACCTCTCCGCGTGCCACGAACAGGTGCAGGTACTTCGCCGACGGCAGTTCGACGCTGTCGCCGGGCTCCAGCCGCGCGCCGTGCAGCGCCGCGTTGCGCTGGCCGATGGTGATGGCGGTGTCGTTGGAATGTCCGGGCATGCCCGAGGCGATGGTGACCAGCTTGCCGCGCAACAGCTCGTCGTCGATCTCCAGCTGTTGGTAGCCCGGCGTCTTGCCGGACTCGTCGGGCACCACCCACATCTGCACGAAATGCACCGGCTCGCTGTGTGATTCGGCGCCGGTCAGGCGCCAGGAGTCGTTTTTCTCCGAGTGCAGGATGCCGCGTCCGGCGGACATCCGTTGGGCCAGTCCGGGGTAGATGACGCCCGAGTTGCCGGTGGAGTCCTGGTGCACGAGCGATCCGCGCAGCACCCACGTGACGATTTCCATGTCGCGGTGCGGATGGGTCTCGAAGCCCGAGCCGGGGGCGACGCGGTCGTCGTTGTTCACCAGCAGCAGGCCGTGGTGGGTGTTGGCCGGGTCGTAGTGGCCGCCGAACGAGAACGAATGTTTCGAGTCCAGCCACGAGATGCGGGTGGCGTCGCGGTCGGCCGCGCGACGGATGTCGACTGTTTCGGTCATGTCGTCCCCTGTCGTTGTCGGTGAGCTTAGGTGTCGCTACTGGACGGCACAACATAAATGATGTGTCATATATTTCGTGTGGCTGACCGACGACCAACAGGACCTCTGGCGCGCCTATCTGGCCATGAGTGGCCGCCTGCAGCTGGCGCTCAACCGGCAGCTGCAGCGCGATCACGGGTTGTCGCTGGCGGACTACGACATACTGGTCGCCCTCAGCGAGCTACCGGACTGCCGCATGGGTCAGCTCGGTACCCATCTCGGGTGGGAGCAGAGCCGGGTCTCGCATCAGCTGGCGCGCATGCGCTCGCGCGGGCTGATCGAGCGATCCGGGTCGAGCGATGACAGGCGCGCGGCCGTCGTCACCCTCACCTCAAAGGGGCGGGACGCCCTCGAGGCCGCCGCACCCGGGCATGCCGAGTTGGTGCGCTCGGTGGTGTTCGACGGCATGAACCGGTCGCAGGCGGACGCGCTGCGGCGGTGGACGGCGACGGTGCTCCAGCGATTGGACTGAACGGACCCGGGGAGCCGGGACGAAATCGCGGCTACAGTAGGGACCGTCGGGTTTGCGGGGAGGATTCACGTGAAACATTCGGTCGCCACGATTGCGACAGCGGGCGCACTGGTCGCCGGGCTGGCATGGCTGCCGGCTCCCCAGGCGCACGCGGAACGCTGCATTCCTTTGGATGGCACCCCGATGGTCCTCAAGCGCGAGAAGAGCTTCGGAATCGGCAAGGATCTGCAACTCCTTCGGACCTATACGTACACCGATGGCATGGTGAACTGGGCCATCGAGCAGGACGGTGGCGTGAAGTACAACACCGGTTTCGGTTTCGGAGCGCGAATCAACGCGGTCTACATCCCCGAACTGAATTCGAGCGGATCCGTCCCCGGCGCCCCCGGCGAATACGTGAACATCGACAGCTGGCATTTCCACGAGCAGGTGTTGGTCTGCCCGCAGTAGTCATGCGCTAGCAGGTTTGCTGGCCTGTCGGCTGCCCGTGCCGGCATATGACACAACCGTCAATTCACCGGAAATTGCTGGTACACCGGTGTTAGCGTCCTGTCGTCGCAGTCAATATTGCGGGATGGGGCGGGGCACATGGCTGGCAGTCATCGTGAAGTCGACGTACGCGGATCGCGTTTGGCATTACTGGGAGTCGTGGCGGCGACCGCAACGGCAACCGCCGTCGTCGCGCCCGCGCCGACGCCCACGGCGTTGCTGGCCCAGAGTCACCGCGCGGTGGACCTGACGGCCGCCACCACGCCCTACCAGGCGTTCCAGAACACCGTCGACGCGGTGCTGCCGGCGCTGGTCAATCAGTTCGGTCGCAAACCGACCGTGACGCTGCAGACGCTGCTGGCGCAGATCCCGCCCAGCCTGCTGGCCGATGTGCTCAACGCCAACGTGGGCAGCATCAACGTGCCGTCGCTGCTGAACATGCTGAGCCCCGATCTGGTCTCGGGTCTCACCTCGCAAGTGGGCGCCGGGACGACGTCGCAACTGAGCACGGCGATCAGCGCGGCCGTCAGCTCGGCACTGAACACCGCGCTGTCGGGTCTGACCGGCACGACCTTCCTGAGCACCTTGCAGACGGGATTGGTGAGCGCACTGGTCGGGCCGCTGCAAACGATGCTGGGCGGGCTGTCCATCACCGTTCCCATCGTGGGGATACCGCTGAGCCTCTCGGGTCTGCTCAACGTTTCGGGCCTGGCCACCACGGTGGCCAACCTCGTCGCCACCGACCTCATCGGGCAGCTGACCACCAGCATCACCAGCGGTCTGACGGGCAGCTTGTCCGGCGGCGCGCTGACCGACGGCCTCGGCGGCACGCTCACCGGTGCCTTGAGCGGCATCGTCACCGGCAACCTCGGCGATCTGGTCAACCCGCTGCTGCAGGCCGCGGGATTCCAGGACGCCGCGGGCAACATCGGCGTCGGCACCTTGCTCGACCTGGCCGGGCTGAACCTCGGCAGCCTCGTCGACAGTAATGCGATCTCCGTGACCACCGCAGGCCCGGCCTTCACGCTGGCCCGGCTGCTGGGTGTCGACATCGGCTGGACTCCGGGCACCGAGACCGCGATCGCCGACCGCGTCAACAACACCGCATACCTCACCCTCGGTACCGACACGCTGAAGGACGCGCTGGCGACCAACCTCACCAACGCGCTCAACACCGGCGCCCTGGCGACGAGCCTGACGCCCATCCTGACCAACGCACTCACCAGCACGCTGACGAGTTCGCTCACCACCTCGCTGACGACTGCGCTGACCAGCGCCCTGACCAGCACCGTGGACGGCACGGTCGGCAGCACCAGCACGCTGACGTCGGCGTTGACCACCGCGATCAGCACCGCCGTCGGCGACCTGGGCCTGAGCTACGTGCCGCTCGTGGGACTGCCGATCGACCTCACCAGCACCGTGGTGAACGCGCTGAATCCCCTCATCGGCGGCCTGGTCACCGGCCTGACCAATGGGACGAGCATCAGCACCCTGGTCAACAGCACCGTGAGCAGCACGGTCACGAGCGTCGTCGGCACCGTCGTCTCCGGCGCCACCAGTGGCCTGTCGGGCACGGTGTCGGGAGCGTTGACGGGAGTGCTGAGCAGCGCGGTGCTCGGCGTCGTCAACGCCATCCCGTCGCTGGACGTCGGGTCGGTTCGAGTGCCCATCGTGGTGGCCAGCGGCCTCGGCGCGTTCTCGGCCGGCGCGGCTTACCGGGACGTGCTGGCCAAGTTGTCGTCGCAGCCGGGCGGGCTCAACTACACAGGTGCCACGTCGATCGCCGGCAGTCTGACCCTGTTGCCGGAGATTCTGCTCAACAACGCGGGCCGCGCGAATGGCGGTGTGCTGGCGCGATTCTCGTCGTTCCTGCGGCTGCTGGGCGTCAACGCCGTCACCCCGGACGTCGCGATCACCAGCAGCGGCGGCACGGCACTCGGCGGCACCGGGCTGGCTCTCGGCGGCGCGAACCTGGTGCCCGTCAAGATCGACGCGACCGTCGAGTACCAGCCGCTGTCCGACTTCGCGGCCTGGGCGAACCCGGTGACGCTGCTGAACAACCTGGCGGCCGGGCTGATGCCGACGTACATCCTGCGCGGCGTCGACCAGGCCACGGCGGCCGGTCAGCTGATTACGCAGCTGGAGTCGATGGTCACCAATCTGGCGAGCGGCGGCTCGACCAACACCAACATCTATCTGACGGCCGCGGCGAACCACCTGCCCCTGCTGGAGCCGGTCTACCTCGCCGGTGATGCGTTGAACCTCGTCGGCCTGACGCCCGTCGGGAACGTCGCCTACCGGTTGGGCAACGCGCTGTCGCCGATCCTGACCAGTCTGGTCAACCTGGGCTACTCGGACGCGTACTGGGATCCCGCATCGGGCCAGTACCTGCGCACGCTGAACACCGCGGCCACCCCGGTGCAGTTCGGGACCCTGCCGCACATCGACTGGTCGAAGGTGGTTCCCCGCCTGATGACGTCACTCGTCACGGGGTTCGAGAAAGCGTTCACCGGCCCGGTGTCGGTGCCCAACGCCATCTCGGGTGCGATCTCGGTGATCAGCAAGGGCGGCAGTCTGTTGAGTCTGGGTGCGCTGCCGTCATCGGTCGCCGCAACCCCGACGCCCACCGCGGTGGCGGCGTCCGCCCCGGTCGCGACGACCAACAAGTCCAAGCCGCCGGCGGCCATCGCCGCGGCGACCACCGCCACCGGTGCGCAGACGACGGGCACGACAGCGACCGAGCCGGCGTCCACGACGCCCGCTGAGTCCCCGTCGGCTGAACCGACGACGAACGACCTCACGAAACCCAAACATGCCAAGGACGATGCCGCCGGGCCGACGGCGCCGACGGGTGCGGCGAACGAAACGGCGGCGCCGGACGGCAGCAAGCCCGCCGACGCGACCAAGAGCACGGACAAGGGCGAAGGCAAGGCGGGCAAGCCCAAGTCCACCAAGACCACCAAGACCACCAAGGCGCCGAAGCCCAAAGGCAATGCGGAGAGCGCGGATTCGTCCGCGGCGAAACCCGACGCCGACAACGCTGGAACGGGCCGGCACCGGGCGCCGTCGTCGAGCGGCGGCAAGCACCGCGCGCCGGAATCGGGCAGCGGCAAGCACGCCGCCTGAGCTTTGCCAGGTCCGTCCCGGTGAGCGGACGGTCTCGCATACGCTGTCGGCGTGGATATCAATGGAGCTAGCGCGGTCGTCACCGGCGGCGCGTCAGGAATCGGTGCGGCTGTTGCCCGTCAGTTGGCCGCCAAGGGTGCCCGGGTCGTCATTGCCGACCTCCAGGCCGAGAAGGGCGAGGCGCTCGCCAAGGAGATCGGCGGCGTTTTCGTCACCGTCGACGTCACCAACACCGAGCAGATCATCGACGCGGTCAAGACCGCCGCTGACCTCGGCCCGCTGCGCGCCCTGGTGAACTCGGCCGGTGTCGGCTGGGCCCAGCGCACCATCGGCAAGGACGGCGAGTTCGAGTCGGCGCACAACCTGGACCTGTACAAGAAGGTTCTCGACATCAACCTGGTCGGCACCTTCGACTGCATCCGCATCGCCGCCACCCAGATGAGCAAGAACGACTTCACCGAGGCCGGTGAGCGTGGTGCCATCGTCAACATGACCAGCGTCGCGGCGTTCGACGGCCAGATCGGCCAGGCCGCGTACTCGTCGTCCAAGGGTGGCGTCGTGGGCCTGACCCTGCCGGTCGCGCGCGACCTGTCGGCTGTCGGCATCCGCGTGAACACCGTGGCCCCCGGCCTGATCGACACCCCGATCTACGGCGAGGGCGAAGCCTCGGAGGCCTTCAAGGCCAAGCTCGGCGAGTCGGTGCTGTTCCCGCACCGCCTCGGCAAGCCCGAGGAGCTGGCCTCCATGGTCATCGAGCTGATCACCAACTCGTACATGAACGCCGAGGTCGTCCGCGTCGACGGCGGCATCCGGATGCCTCCGAAGTAGTTCTTTCGCGAACAGACACGAAACTGCCCCTTGTCTTCGGATGAGGGGCAGTTTTGTTGCGGGGTCGCCCCGCGGGACTGCGCGCGCCGACCCCGCACCGAATGTGCGCAGAGATTGCGGATCCAGCCGTCTTGGCGATCTGGCTGCACATTCGCCGCCGAATTCCTGTGAATCGCTCGGTACGCTCGGATGGCATGACGCGCACGCGGTTCCGGCCGGTCGTATTTCTCGCTCTGTCGATCGCCTCGTTGTGGTTGGTGGCCGGGTGCAGCGGCGGCAACTCGACGCGGCATTCCGAGTCGGCCCCGGCGGCACCGGCGCCGCTCAAGAGTGGCGCGGATTTCAAAGGCGGTGCCCCCGAGGCGCCGGCGCCGCCCGTCGAACAACCGCGGGACATCGTCAAGACCGCGTCGCTGATCCTCGTCACCGCCGACCCGGCGGCCGCCGCGGACAAGGCGACCACGATCGTCGACAAAGCGGGCGGACGCGTCGACGAGCGCTCGGACGACGCCGGGTCGACGTCCGGCCGCGCGAGCGTCCACTTGGTGCTGAGAGTGCCGGCCAACGGGCTCGACGCTGCTTTGGCGTCGCTCAAGGGGCTCGGTACGGTCCAGACCCTCGAGGTCAAGACCGACGACGTCACCGCACGCCGTGTCGACCTCGATGCCCGGATCACCGCGCTGAAGACGTCGGTGGATCGGTTGCTCGGGATCATGCGTGACTCGAAGGACCCCGATGCGTTGATCAAGGCCGAGGAGGCGTTGTCGTCGAGGCAGGCCGAGCTACAGAGCCTGCAGGCGCAGCGCGACACCCTCCGCGACCAGATCACCTACAGCTCGGTCGACGTCCAGATCACCGCCGAGCGTCGCGGTGGCCCAGCCCCGGAGCGCTATCACGGGTTCTTCGGGCAGATCGAACATGGCTGGGACACGTTGTGGGCCTTTGGTTCTCACCTCGTACTGGCGTTCGGATTCCTGCTGCCGTGGCTGATTCCGCTCGCGGTCCTCGGCGGGGTGCTCTACGCCTTCGTCAAGTGGACCGGCTCGCGGCACAAGCGCGCCGTGGCGGCAGAGCCCGCGACAGCCGCCTCCGACTCGGAGGAGTAGCTTCCGCACGTCGTGCGAAAGCCCCCGATCTCGAAAGGAATTGAGATCGCGGTTCGCTTTGGTTCAGTCGAGGAGGTCAGCTGTCACTGACCGGCCCAAAAAGTACGGACTGAACGGCAGATGTGCATTCACATTCTGTGGGGCTTTTCAAATATTCAAACCAGGCGAAGTTACTAGAAGGTAGGTTTGCAAAACCAGCCACGGTTTATCTCGGAAGGCCTAGCATTCCGCCGACCGTGTGATCGAAAATGATGTGCCAGTGGGGTTTCCGATGGGGATGAAGCCGTGGGACGGCGACCGCCCGCTTACGCCGCGAATAGTGTTGGAGCGCGAGGATGTTGCGGCGCGCGGGTTGTCGTTCGCCTTCTCCACGGAGCGCATCTCGGCGCCAACGGATTGGTGCAGCTTCAGTGACACGCATCATCTGGTGTACGTATATCGCGGTGGCGCCATGCATTCCATCCAGACCGCGCTGGACTGGGGACCATCGGGCCAGGTGCCGCCGACGGCGGGAGACGTCTGGTGGAAGCCGGCGGGCGTTCAATGTGCGGCGCTGGTCCAAGGCGATGTCGCCGGCATTTGTGAGATTGCCGTCCCGCGCGGGGTGATCGACGACACGGCACTGTTGCCCCGAATCAAGTACCGGGACAGGCTCATTCACCATTTGGTCGAGGAAATTTACAGCGTTGCCGACCGTGACGACGCCATGGCGCGATTACTCACCCACTCGTTGGCTGAAACCACCCGCCTGCTGATTTGCGAGAAGTACACCGCGACGGCACCGAGGAAACCAGGGCATCGGCACCTCGACGCCCAGACTCGTTCCAGGCTCGTCGACTTCCTCAGCGACGGAATGGATTCCGAGATTCATCTGGATGCACTGGCACAGTTGGCGGGGATGCCGGTGCACGCGTTCATCGGCGCGTTCCGGCGGGCCTTTCACACCACGCCGTACCAGTTCCTCCTGGACTTGAGGATCGACCGTGGCAAGATGCTGTTGATGTCCAGCGCGACGAGTATCGCCGAAATTGCCTCATCAGTTGGCTTTTCGACGCCGAACCACTTCGCCACCGCGTTCCGGAAGCGCGTCGGCGTATCGCCCAGTGCGTATCGGAACGCCCGGTGATCGTGACCAGGACACAAAACTGCCCCTTCTCCGCGGAAAAGGGGCAGCTTCGGCTGTTCGCGAGAACAATTACCAGTCGGACTCGTCGAAGGTGACGACACCGCGAATGTTGTTGCCGTCCAACATGTCCTGGTAGCCCTGGTTGATGTCCTCGAGCTTGTAGGTCCGCGTGATCATGTCGTCGATGTTCAGCAGACCGGACTTGTACAGCGCGGCCAGGCGCGGGGTCTCGATGTGCGAGCTGCCGCCACCGAAGATGTTGCCCTTCAACGTCTTCTGCAGCATGGTGAACAGGAACAGGTTGAGCTTGACGTCGGCGTCCATCATCGAGCCCATGCCGGTCACGACGCAGGTGCCGGTCTTGGCCGTCAGGATCATGGCCTCTTCGATGTACTCGCCCTTCATCTCGCCGACGGCGATGATGACCTTGTCGGCCATCAGGCCCCAGGTCAGGTCGATCATCGGCGCGATGGCCTCGGCCATCGACGGGTAGACATGCGTCGCACCGAACTTCATCGCCTGGTCGCGCTTCCACGGATTCGGGTCGATGGCGATGACGTGCTTGGCGCCGGAGATCACCGCACCCTGCAGCGCGCTCATGCCGATGCCGCCGACACCGACGATGGCGACGGTTTCACCGGGCTGGACCTGCGCCACGTTGGTGGCCGAGCCGAAGCCGGTCGGCACGGCGCAACCCATGATGGCCGCGGACTCGAACGGGATGTCCTTGTCGATCTTGACGACGGAATCCTTGTGGACCGTCATGTACGGCGCGAAGGTGCCCAGCAGGTTCATCGCCGCGACCTCTTTGCCGCCGGCGGTGTGGATGCGGTTGGTGCCGTCGGCGATCGACTTGCCACCCAGCAGGACGGCGCCGCGGTCGCACAGCGAGCGGAAGCCCTTCATGCACGGCGGGCAGGAGCCACAGGCCGGGATGAACGCGAGGATGACGTGGTCACCCTCTTCGATGCCGGTGACGTTCTTGCCGACCTTGGTGACGACGCCCGCGCCCTCGTGCCCGCCGAGACAGGGCAGCGGCATCGGGGTCGCGCCCGTGGTCAGGTGGTAGTCGGAGTGGCACATGCCCGCGGCATGCATCTGAATCTGGACTTCGTCGGCAACGGGGTCACCGAGGTCGATCTCCTCGACCTGGAACGGGGAGTTCACTTCCCACAGCAGAGCACCTTTGGTCTTCATGACGAAGATCATAGCCACAAAGTAAGAACACGTTCCAGAATGATGGTATAGAGGCGCCCTGACCTGCGTAGATGATAACTAAGAACCTACTCACCAGTCACTTGCAGACTAGGGTGGCTAGTGCCCTGGGGCCGCGGTTCGTGTGGTCTAACCGCCCGCGAAGTCGGGGCAGAGGTGAGTGGTCGAGGCGCTGACGAACAGCGCGCCCTGATTGAAGGCGTATGCCTTCTCGACGACCGTCATCTCGTCGAGAACCGTCACGCCGCCGCGCAGGTCCTTGCAGACGCCCTGGCCGGCGGCCACCATCTGGTCGGGCGTCTTGCCGGGCAGGGTGGCGCCGTTGATGCTGATCTCCTCCAGGAACGAGCCGGGGCTCGCGGTCGCCGGCGGGGCCGCCAAAACGGCAGAGGCGGCGGTGATCACGGCGGCGCCGAGCAGCACGGTCTTCATGATCGATCCCTTTCGTCAGCAGGTCACGAGGCTGTGCCACTGAACGTATCGGCGATCGACAGGTGGAGATATAAGGGAGATCCCTACCGTTTCGGTGGCCCTCAGAGGTGGGCCGGCAGTCCGAACTTCTCGAACAGCGTCGGGTCCATGAACGCGACGACGTGCGAGATGCCGTCGGGCTTGATGTCCAGCACGTGCAGCTGGAACGCCTCGTGCTGGCCGGTCTCGGCATTGCGCATGTACATGCCCGCGGCGGACTGCCCGTTGGCGGTGGTGGCGACGAACCGCATGTCGCCCGGGTGCTCGGCGGGGCACTTGAAACGGGACAGCTCGACGATGTCCCGCGGGCCGGAGTACCAGGTGTCGAACGGGGGCATCTCCCACACCGAGTCGGCGGTGAACAGCTTGACCAGCGCGTCCATGTCGTAGGACTCGAAGGCGTTGACGTACTTGGCCAGCAGGTCCTTGGCTTCGTCGGACTCCGGAGCGACCAGGACGTCGTCCTGGCTGGGGCCGACGGCATCGAGCTGGGCGCGGGCCCGTTGCAACAGGCTGTTGACGGCCGCGGTGGACGTGCCGACGGCCTCGCCGACCTCGGCGGCCTTCCACTGCAGCACGTCGCGCAGCACCAGCACCGCGCGCTGGCGAGGCGAAAGATGTTGCAGCGCAGCGATGAACGCCAGCCGCACCGACTCGCGTGAGCCGACGATGGTCTGCGGATCACCCGGTGCGTCGTGCACGTCGGGCAGCGGCTCGAGCCAGGCGGTCTCGGTGCGCTCGGTGATCTCGGCCTGCGGGTCGGCCGCCGGCTGGCCCAGCCCCGACGGCAACGGCCGGCGTTGACGGCCTTCCAGTGAGGTCAGGCAGGTGTTGGTGGCGATGCGGTACAGCCAGGTCCGCACCGACGACTTGCCCTCGAAGTTGTCGTAGGCCTTCCAGGCGCGCAGGTAGGTCTCCTGCACCAGGTCCTCGGCGTCGTGCAGAGAACCGGTCATGCGGTAACAGTGGGCCAGCAGCTCGCGCCGGTGCCGTTGGGCGTCGGCCAGGAACGCGTCCCTGGACTGTGCCGGTGTGGCTGCCGCGTCTTCTCTGAGGACACTCACGTGACCCAGGGTACGCAGGGGGTGTGACATCCGGCGGGAGTCGCGGCGGCGACGGACGCGCCGTGGGCCGACCCCAGATATTGTCTCTCCATGGCCACGACCCGCAGCGAACGCAGCTTCGACGGTATCGGTGGCACCAGGATCGTCTACGACGTCTGGGTGCCCGAGACCGATCCGACGGGCGTGGTGGTGCTGTCCCACGGTTTCGGCGAGCACGCCCGTCGCTATGACCATGTCGCGCAACGCTTCGGTGAGGCGGGGTTGATCACCTTCGCTCTCGATCACCGCGGCCATGGCCGCTCGGGTGGCAAGCGCGTGGTGGTCCGTGACATCTCCGAGTACACCGGGGACTTCCATCATCTGGTCGGCCTCGCGACCGCCGAATATCCCGAGCTGCCACGGGTCGTGCTCGGCCACAGCATGGGTGGCGGCATCGTGTTCGCGTACGGCGTCGAGCATCCCGACGACTACAAGCTGATGGTGCTGTCCGGCCCGGCGGTCGACGCTCGTTCCCAGGTCAGCCTGCCGTTGGCGCTGGCGGCGAAGGTGCTGGGTTCCATCCTTCCCGGGTTGCCCGCGGAGAGCCTGCCGTTCGACGCGGTGTCGCGTGATCCCGAGGTGGTCGCGGCCTACAACGCCGACCCGCTCGTGTACCACGGCAAGGTGCCCGCAGGGGTGGGCAAGGCGCTGATCGAGGTCGGCGAGACCATGCCGCAGCGCGCCGCCGCCCTCACCGCGCCGCTGTTGGTGGTGCACGGCGAGGACGACAAGCTGGTCCCGGTGGCCGGCAGCCGCAAGCTGGTGGAGTGCGTCGGCTCGTCCGACGTGGCGCTGAAGGTCTATCCGAAGCTGTACCACGAGGTGTTCAACGAGCCCGAGAAGGCAGTGGTGCTCGACGACGTCGTGAGCTGGATCGAAGTGCGGCTGTGACTGGGGTGCTCGCGTGAAATGGGCTGTGCGCCTGTTGGTTTGGCTGGCGGTGCTGGCGGTGGCGGCGTGCGGTTCGGACAAGCCGGGCGGTGGCAGCGACTGGGTCGATGAGGACGTCAGCTTCGTCGCCGACGGCCTGACCATCCACGGCAGCTACCGCCATGTGCCCGGAGCTGCCGCGGCGCCGTCGGTGTTGCTGATCTCCGAGAGCGGCCAGACCGACCGCAACGGTGACAACGCCGTCGCCGGCAAGGTCGGCAACATGCGGCAGCTCGCCGAGTACCTGTCCGACAAGAAGGTCGACAGCCTGCGGTACGACAAGGTCGGCACCGGCAAGACCGGGCTCGGGCCGCACGCCCAGAACCTGCGTGATGTGGGCAGCGCGGTGTATACCGCCGGCGCCAAGGCGGCCGTGAAGTTCCTGGCCGCGCAGAAGGGCACCGACACCGCGCGCATCTCGGTCTACGGGTTGGGCGAGGGCACCGTCCACGCGCTGGCGCTCGCCACCGACACCGGCCCGGATGCCCCGAAGATCCACTCCCTCGCGCTGCTGCAGCCGCTGGCCGGCCGGTATCTCGATGTCATCACCAACCGCGTGCGCGCCTCGGTCGACGCCGACGTGAAAGCCGGCGCCAAGACCCGGCAACAGGCCGACCAGGTGCTGGCGGACTGGGCAGCGGCCGTCGCGTCGACGCGCGCCACCGGCACGCCGCCGGCCAAACTGCCCGAAGGTCTGAGCGCGATCCTCAACCCCGCCAACGCCAAGGCGGTGCTGGAGGCAGACGCCATCGACCCGCTGGCGCTGGCCGCGAAGCTGCCGAACGGCATGCCGGTGCTGCTGACCTGCTCGGATTCGGACGTTCAGGCCTTCTGCGAGGCGGAGCAGCCGCTGATCGCCGCGCTGGCGCACACCGCGCTCACCGTGGTTCCGCTCAAGGGTGTCAGCCACGTGCTGCGCGACGATCCGACCGACAACGTCGCCAACTACGCGAACAAGGCGCCGCTGTCCCCGCAGCTGACGGGCGCGCTGGACGGCTTCGTCGGCAAGTAGTCACCACGGTTCGGGTTGGGCCGACTCAGGCGGCCGGCGGGGACCAGTGCACCACTTTCATCGCCGTCATCTCATCGAGCAGCTCAGGGCCGAAACCGAATCCGTTGCCGCTGGCGCGGCGCGGTTCGGCCGCACCACCCGGCGCGCCGCCGAACACCGAATTGATCTTCACAGTTCCCACCGGCAGCGCCCGCCAGGCCTCCTGGGCATGTCCCATGTCACCGGTCAACACCGTGGCGGCCAGGCCGTACCGGTCGTCGGCTGCCTCGGCCAGTGCCGTGTCGAAGTCGGGCACGCTGCGCACAGCGGCGACGGGCCCGAAGGTCTCCTCGCTGAACACGAGCATGTCCGGCGTACAGCCGGTCAGAACGGTCGGCGGGTAGAACGTGCCCGGCCCGTCCAGTGGTTCGCCGCCGATGAGTACACGCGCACCGCGCGAGACGGCGTCGGTGACGTGCTGGTGCACGTGAGTGCGGTGCCGCTCGTCGACGAGCGGCCCGATCCGGTGGGACCATTCGCGCGCTTCACCGAGCAGCGCCTCGACGAATGCCTCGAGCTGCGACTCCACCACGTAGATGCGTTCCACTGACACGCAGATCTGGCCGGCGTTGGCAAAGGCGCCCAGCGCTGCCTGCTGGGCGGCCCAGTCGGTCTGCACTCCCGCGTCGACGATCAGCGCGTCGTTGCCGCCGTTTTCCAGCAGTGCCTTGGCACCCCGCTCGGCGCAGGCCCGCGCGATCGACCTGCCGGTGGCGCTACTCCCGACATGCGCGACGACGTCAACCGCCTCGGCCGACGCCAACCGCGCACCCGTCGACCCATCTCCGTCGACGATTTCGAGGACGCCCTCGGGCAGGTGGCCCGCCAGTAGTTCGGCGAACCACCGGCCTGTGCCCGGGCACCGCTCACTCGGCTTGTGCACCACCGTGTTTCCGGTGGCCAGCGCAGCGCCCAGCAAGCCCGCCGCCACGGCCACCGGATCGTTCCACGGTGTCAGCACCGCGACGACTCCCCGCGGCTGCGGAATCATGAGATCGGTTGCGGCCCAATTTCCCTGCAAGCTGTGGCCGCGGTGAAGCGGTCCCAGCTGGGCGTATTGCAGCAGTGTGCCGATGCCGGCTTGTACGCCACCCAACGCATCGGGTGCGGGCTTGCCGGTCTCGCGTTCGTTCAGTTCGGCCAATCCGTCGGCGGCGTCGCGGATCGCAGCCGCCGCGGACTCCAGGCAGGCGGCCCGGTCGGCCGCCGGCGTGCGGGCCCACGCGGGATGGCTTTCGCGGGCCCGTTCGACTGCGCTGTCGCATTCCGGCGGGCCCGCGATCGGCACCCGCGACACGGTGTCGCCGGTGCGGGGATCCAGAACCGTCAATTCCATGGTTTGCACGCAACCTCGCTTACCCCGCCGAGCCCTGATCGAACCCGTCGGGAGCAGGAGGAGGTGTCCAACCTTCAGCGGTGGGTATATCGGCATCACGACCGACGAACAGGACGGACTGCCATGGACAAGGATGATCCCGGCTCCCGGGGCACATACACCGACGCCGACGTCGAGACCGGCGAGGCCAAGCGACCACTCAGTGCCGACGACGAACTTCGCCGCGCCAGCGCCACCGGCCGTGACGAGACGCCCGATGTCGACCAGGAATCGGGCGAAGCGCAGGAGCCGCCCGACTGACGACAGTTGCGGCGACGGCCACGACCCGTCGCGCGCGCGGAAACGTCGTACGCGTCCCATAATGTCGCGAGCATGAGTGACGACAAGATGCTCGCCCGGATCGCGGCGCTGCTGCGGCAGGCCGAGAACACCGACAACCCGCATGAGGCCGAGGCGTTCATGGCGACGGCCCAGCGCCTGGCCACCACGACGTCGATCGATCTGGCGGTGGCCCGGGCGCATTCGGCGACCCGGACCGCGGCCCAGGAGCCGGTGCAGCGCACGGTGACCATCGGGGAGGCAGGTACCCGGGGTCTGCGCACGTTCGTGCAGTTGTTCGTGCTGATCGCGCGGGCCAACGACGTGAAATGCGATATCGCGTCCAACTCGACTTTCGTCTATGCCTACGGGTTCGCCGAGGACATCGACGCCACCCACGCCCTGTATGCCAGCGTGGTGGTGCAGATGGTCAAGTCGTCGGACGCCTACATCTCGACGGGTGCGCACCGGCCGACGCCGACCATCACTGCCCGGCTCAACTTCCAGCTGGCATTCGGCGCCCGCGTCGGGCAGCGGCTGATCGACGCCCGCGAGGAGGCCCGGCAGGCGGCGACCGCCGAACGCGCCGACCAACCGGGGACCGCGCTTGCGTTGCGCAACAAGGACCTTGAGTTGGTGTCGTTCTACAAGAAGACGTCGCAGGCGCGGGGGAGTTGGCGGGCGACGAGTGCGTCGGCCGGCTATTCGTCGGCGGCGCGACGGGCCGGGGACCGGGCCGGGCGCCGGGCGCGGCTGGGGCCGAGCCCCGAACTATCCAGTGCGCGTACGGCTCTGGAGCGATGACCCGGGACGTTCAACGATCCGCGGTGTACGCCGCCGAGCAGTTCGTGCGCACGTTGTTCGACCGCGCCGGGGAACGCGGCAACCGGGCGGTCGAATTCTTCGGGACACAGTTGACGTTGCCGCCCGAGGCGCGCTTCGGGTCCGTCGACGCGGTGCGAAGCTACGTCGACCAGGTGCTGACCATGCCGGCAGTGGCGGCGCGGTGGCCCGATGCCGGCGCGGTGGCCGTGCGGGCGCGGCGAGGCATGACGGCCGCGCACTACGAATCCGGTGACGGCGGCGCGGTCATTGCGGTGCCCGAACGCCAATCCACCTGGGCCCTGAGGGAATTGGTGGTCCTGCACGAGGTGGCGCACCACCTGTCCGCTGCGGTACCGCCGCACGGTCCGGCGTTCACCGCGGCGTTCTGCGAGCTGGCCGACATCGTGATGGGACCGGAGGTGGGCCACGTCCTGCGGGTCGTCTACGCCAAGGAAGGCGTGCGCTAACTACACCCTTTCCCGCGTGCGCTGCCCCCTTTCCCGCGAGCGGCCGTGTTTGTACATGGACACGCCGCGTTCGGTGTGTATTACGCGCACGCTCGCGGCCGGCGAGCGTGCGTTTCCAGTGCTGTCCTAATGCGGCGGACCCAGATACGGGAAGACCTGCAGGGTGTCGGTGTGCGGGCTCAGGCCGGACGGTGGGCAATCGCCCTTGGTCAGCGAGGCCAGCCGGTAGTCGATCACGTCGTCGGTGAACACCCGCCCGTTCGGGTACTTGGCCGGCAGTGATGGGTTGAACGTCAGCATGTCGGGCAGGATGCCCTCAGCGTCGACGGCGGCGACGGCCTCCTCGTCGGTGTAACCGCCCGTGTGCCCCAGCAGGTGGACGAACATCGGCATCCAGCGGTCGCGGTCGTGGACCGGCTCGCTGGCGTTGTACTCCTCCTTGGTGTCGTCGGTGTTGAAGAAGCTGCTGACCGACGGATGCCCGGCCCGGTCGACGTGCAGCAGCGCACCGTCCCGGCGGACGCTGCAGCGGCCCCATATCCGGATGTCGGGCGCGGCTCCCAGGAGCGCGGTCGGCAGCTCCAGGACCATCGAGCACACATTGGCCTGCGTGTTGGAATCCACACCGGTCCAGGGGAATTCGCCACTGAGGTGCAGCGCGGTGAAGTTGCGGCCGCCCCTGATGTCGAACAGGTTCTTGATGCCGTCGAAATCGAAGAAGAAGGCATCGCTGCGGGCCCCGGCGAAGAACCGGTAACCATTGGACTCAGCGATCACCGGCTCCTTGCCGAACGACACTTCGACGCCCTCGAAGATCTTGTCGCCCACGGCTTCCGGTGACTCGGCGGCCTCGCCGGTGGCCAGGTACACATCGACGGTCTGGCGCCCGTCCACCGGCTCGGAGAACACGTAACTGAAGGCGATGTCGTTGCGGAGATCGCCGTCGTTGTCGATGGCGAGGCGGTAGATCGCATCGGGATGCAGGGCGTCGGCGTTCGGGTTGGCGTTGAGGATCAGCACCGTGCGGGCCGGGTCGGCCGGCGATTGGAAGGCGTACAGATCGCAGAGGTCCAGGCGCTGGTCGCCCAGCGGCGGGCCGAGGCTGAGGCCCGTGAAGTGATTTGACATAGCCGTCATTCAAGTGGCCGACGGGCCGCGCTGACGGCGAATCGGTCAATCTGGGCACCGGATTTTCGCGCGCTAGCCTGGGGCCATGACGCAACCCGAGCCGCAGGCAGTCGACGAGATGTTCAACCGGGTGTTGCACACCGAGGACGAGGCGCTGGCCGCCGCGCGCCAGTCCGCGGTGACGGCGGGCATGCCGGCCATCGAGGTCTCGGCGCAGCACGGAAAGCTGTTGTCGCTGTTGGCGACCATCAGCGGCGCCACCCGGGTGCTGGAGATCGGCACGCTGGCGGGCTACAGCACCATCAACCTCGCCCGCGGTATCGGAGCGGAGGGCCGCGTGACGACGTTGGAGTACTCCCCGGAACATGCCGCAGTCGCCCGGACCAACTTCGAGCGGGCCGGTGTCGCGGACCGCGTCGAGGTGCTGGTCGGCGCGGCGCTCGACACGTTGCCGCAGCTGGCGGAGCGGGGCGAGCAGTTCGACTTCTTCTTCATCGACGCGGACAAGGAGAACAACAGTGCCTACGTCGACTGGGCGGTGCGGCTGGCGGCGCCGGGCGCGGTGATCGTCGTCGACAACGTCACGCGCATGGGCCGGGTGCTCGATCCGGCCGCCGACGACCTGCAGGCGCAAGGTGTGCGCAACATGCTGGAGCTGGTGGGCAATCATCCGCGCCTGGAGGCCGCCGCCATCCAGACCGTCGGCGCCAAGGGCTGGGACGGTTTCGCAGTGGCGCGGGTGGCGACGTAGTGCTGCGCGTCGCCGCGGCGGGACTCGTGTTGGCCGTCGGCATGGCACCGACAGCCTGGGCTGACCCGACGGCACTGCCGGAGGTGCCGGTCTCGCCGGGAACGACGTTCGTCGACGATCCGGCGATCGTCGACCCCCACCCGCTGGCGGCGGAGTCCTGGAGCCGGCTGGACCCCGAACCTGCTGTGGCGCTGAATATTTCGCTCGGATCGCCGGACTGCTACGGAGTGCACGCCACGGTCCAGGAGACCGACCAGGCCGTGACGGTCACCTTGACGGCCGGCCGCAGGTCCGATCGCGAACGCATGGTCTGCACCATGATGATCATGCCGGGCAAGATCGTGGTGCCGTTGGCCAATCCTGTCGGGGCTCGGGCGGTGCTGACGGCCGAGTAGGCCCGCAACTCGAATTTGACGCAGCCGCTGATTCCCGGTGTTACGTTTCGGTGGGGCGTCGAGGCGTGAGGAGTTGCGGTGACAGCTTTGGCCGAGGTCCGACATTTTCGCCGCGGTGACGCGAGCTATGACGAGGCACGCTGCGCGACGGTGTGGAATGCGCTTGTGCCGCAGCGCTTTCCGGACGTCATCGTGCAGGCGTCGTGCACTGCCGATGTGGTGGTGGCAGTCCGCTACGCCCGCGCGAACAAGTTGGCCGTCGGTATCCGATCCGGCGGGCACAGTTGGTCGGCCAACCACCTGCGCGACGGCGGCCTGCTGCTCGACGTGAGCCGGCTCGATACGTGCCGGGTGGATCGCGACGCGATGACCGCCGTCGTCGGGCCCGGAAAAGGTGGCAGCGTGCTGGCCGCCGAACTGGAGCAGCAGGGCCTGTTCTTCCCGTCGGGACACTGCCGTGGCGTGCGACTCGGCGGGTATCTGCTGCAGGGCGGCTACGGGTGGAACAGCCGCGTGCTGGGGCCGGCGTGCGAAAGCGTGCTGGCGCTCGACGTGGTCACCGCCGATGGTGAGCAGATTCGGTGCGACGCCGAGCATCACTCCGATTTGTATTGGGCGGCACGGGGATCCGGCCCGGGATTCTTCGGCGTCGTGACGGCGTTCCACCTACGCCTCTATCCGCAGCCGTCGGTCTGCGGCAGCAGCCTGTACGTCTACCCTTTCGAGGCCGCCGACGAGATCTATACGTGGGCCCGCGCGATCAGCGCCGACGTGGACCGCCGGGTGGAGCTGCAGATCGTCGCTTCGCGGGCCATGCCGAGCTCGGGTCTGGATACGCCGGGCATCGTGCTGGCCTCCCCAGTGTTCGCCGACAGCGACGACGAAGCGAAAGCTGCAGTCGCACTGCTGGATACGTGTCCGGCGCGGCCCCATGCCCTGATGGCCGTGCCGTTCGCACCGACGAATCTGCCCACCTGGTACGACGCCGTGATGAGCAACTATCTCAGCGACCACCGCTACGCCGCGGACAACATGTGGACGTCGGCGTCGACGGCCGAGTTGTTGCCGGGCGTGCGCAACATCCTCGAGACCATGCCACCGCATCCGTCGCATTTCCTGTGGCTGAACTGGGGGCCGTCGCCCGCCCGTCAGGACATGGCCTACAGCCTGGAAGACGAGGTGTACCTGGCGCTCTACGCCGGCTGGCAGGACGCAGCCGATGACGAAAAATACGGCGATTGGGCCCGATCGAACATGGCGGCGATGTCCCACCTGGCCACCGGGATACAGCTGGCCGACGAGAACCTCGGTGCCCGGCCGGCCCGGTTCGCCACCGACGCGGCCATGGCGCGACTGGATGCGGTGCGCGCACAATATGACCCGGAGGGTCGCTTCTACGCCTGGATGGGACGGACATGAGCTACCTGGGTTACCGCGGTGACGACGCGGACACACCGTTCGGCAGGTTCTTCAATCCGGAGATGGCGGCGCTGCCACGCCATGTGGTGGAGGCGCTCGAGCACGGGCCGCAGGCCGGCCCGGTGCTGCCGGACTTCGACGAACCGCTCGCCGCCGACGGTTATCAGCAGACCGAGAACGGCTACGGCACCCTGTCGGACGGCGGGTACACCGTTGCCGTGCGCACCGACATGCCGGGCGTGACGCCGCAGATGTGGGACTGGTGGTTCGGCTGGCACGGCTGCGACGCGCGCCGCTACAAGCTGTGGCATCCGCGGGCGCATGTATCGGCGCAGTGGCGCGACGGCCGTGACGACGTGGCCTATGTCGGTCGGACCTCGCTGGTCGAGGAGTATCTCGGCTCGGCGCTCAGTTCGGTGGCGATCCAGTTCGTCGACCCCGAGTCACAAGGGCACGCGGGGCTGGCCATCGTCGCCCGCCTCGGCTCGCCGGACATCCCGGTCGACATCGGTTGGCTTGTTCATCAGGTGCGGCCGACACCCGACGGCGCCGAGATGCGCTCCCGATTCTGGATGGGCGGGCAGCACGTCAGCTTCCGTGCCGGTAAGTCGTTGGCGGACCATGCTTTTCGGGTTCTTGCCGCGCGTCAGCTGCCGCACCCGCAGGATCTGCTGGTGCACTGCGCGCAGGAGATGAACCACCTGGCCGGCTTCTTGCCGGAGCTCCACGCGCAGTTCGGTTAGCCCGCGAGCGAGGAGTCTCCGCAGTCCGAGTGGCTGACGCCACTCTCGATTAACTATCACTTAGGCTACGATCGTGGAATGAATGATAGTTCTGCCATCGGTCGTCACCGTCCTGCCTGGGTGCGTCGCACGCTGATCGCATGGGGTTGTGTCGTCGCGGTCGTGGTTCCGGCGGGCGGCTGGGTGCTGTACGCCAACGACTTCGCCATTCGCGAGCAGCGCGTCACCATCCCTGCGCCGGCGCAGCCCCTTGACGGTGTGCTGGCCCTGCCCAAGACGGGGAAGGGACCGTTCGGCCTGGTGGTGTTCGTGCACGGCGACGGGCCCGCCGATGCCAGCCGCGACGCGTTCTACCGGCCCATCTGGGAGTCCTTCGCCGAGGCCGGCTATGCGTCGTTGTCGTGGAACAAGCCCGGCGTCGACGGCGCGCCCGGCAACTGGCTGAACCAGAGCCTGGCCGACCGGGCCGACGAGACGAGCGCCGCGATCGACTGGGCCCGCACCCGGGCCGACATCGATCCGCACCGCATCGGCATCTGGGCCATCAGTCAGGGCGGCTGGGTGGCGCCCGAGGTGGCAGTGCGCAAACCCGACCTGCAGTTCATGATTCTCGTTGGGCCGGCGATCAATTGGATGCGGCAGGGTGAGTACAACCTGCGGGCCGAGCTGCGGGCACGCGCGGCGCCGCAGTCGGAACTGGCAGCGGCCCTGGCCCGACGGGAGCGGACGAATCAGCTGCTGCGCAATGGCGCGACCTATCACGAGTACCGCATGGCGGACATCGACGCGTCGCCGATGTCCGCGGACCGCTGGGGATTCGTCGCGCGAAACTACCGTGCGGACGTCAGCGCGACGTTGCCGCGTCTCGCGGTCCCGGTGCTGCTGGAGCTCGGCGAGGACGACCGGAACGTCGACGTGGCCGAAACCGAACGCGTCTATCGCGCGCTGGTGCGACCCGATCTGCTCACGGTCCAGACCTATCCCCACGCTTCGCACAGCCTCGCCAAGGAGGACCTGGAAAGCAATCCTGACAGCGTAAAAGCCTATGTGATAGGAACTTTCGCGCCCCGGCAGATCTATGCGCCCAGCTACCTCGACAATCTGCGGCGCTACGTTCAGGAACTGCCCGCCGCCAAGGAGGCCCGATGAGGATCCTCGCGTTGGGTGGCCCCGGCGCGATGGGTGCCGTAGCTGTCCGGCTCGCCGCGCGGCTGCCCGGGGTCGACGAGATCGTCATCGCCGACCGGGACGGTGCCGCCGCACACCGCCTGTGCGGACAACTCGCCGAGGCGCCGGTGCGGGTCAGTGCCGCCCAGGTTGACGTCACGGATGAGGTGGCCCTGTGCCGGCTCCTGGACCAGGCGGATCTCGTCGTCAACACCGTCGGGCCGTACTACCGCTTCGGAGTCCCGGTGCTGCGCGCCGCGATCGCGACGGGCACGCACTACGTCGACATCTGCGACGACTGGGAACCGACGGTGCAGATGCTCGAACTCGACGAAACCGCCCGTGCCGCAGACGTTTGCGCTGTCATCGGAATGGGGGCCAGCCCGGGTGTGAGCAACCTGCTCGTCGCCACGGCGGCCGCCGAACTCGACACGGTGCGCGACGCCTACACCGCATGGCCGGTCGACGTGTCCGGGACGGGCGGCGATGGGGGCGAGGTGCTGTTGGGCCCAGACGGCCGGCCGTCGGCCGCGGCCGTGCACTGGATGCTGCAGAGCAGCGGCAAAATCTGCACCGTCCGGGGTGGACAGCTGACGTTCGAGCGTCCGCTGCGCGCGGTCGGGTTGACCCTGCCGGGTGGCCGTCGCGGCACCGCGTACACGGTGGGCCATCCCGAGCCCATCACGTTGCGGCGCACGCTCGGACTCACCGGCGAGGCCGTCAACCTCATGGTGATGCGGCCGCAGACCCTGGCCTACCTCGATGTGCTGCGTCGCGACACCGACCGGCGCCGACTGACCCACGAGACGGCAGCACTGCAGTTCGCGAAACCGAACCTGTTGCACTACTTACGATCTGTGCCGTTGTCGTGGCGAAGCAAAGGTCCGGGCACGCTACCGCCGTTCTTCGCCGCGGTGTCCGGCACCCGCGCCGGACGCGACCGCACGGTGCTGACCCACCTCGACCTGTCCGGGAGCGCGGCTGGATTGTTCGGGGACATGGCCCGGGCCACGGGCATCCCGCTGGTGTTGGGGCTGGCGCAGATCGTCGACGGCACCGCGCGGCGCCCGGGAGTGCACCCGCCCGACGCCGTCATCGACGCGCCGCGATTCTTCGCCGACCTGGCTAACCAACTCGATCAGCCCGACGGCCGGCCGCTCGTCATCGTCGAACAGGACGAGCGTGCCTAGACTTGGGTGCCCCGCGCGTCGTACCGCCGGCACAAGGAGCTGACCGTTGGACGCACCCATCGAAGTGCCGACCCGCACTCTCGTCGAGAGCATGCTGCGGGACGACGCCACCATCGACGCCGGTGCGCTGTACGACGTCGCGGGCGAACTCGGGATGACGGACCAGCAGGTGCGGTTGTGCATCAAGCGACTGGTCGCCGACGGGCAGTTCGTCCAAGACGGACGCGGGCGGAAAGCGGTGCTGCGGGCGACCGATGAGCTGCGCAGCAGCATCACCCCGGACCTCGACTACCTCCGGCTCATGTACGCCCAGGACCGGGGCGACGCCCCGTGGGACGGGCGCTGGCACGTCGTGGCGTTCGCCGTTCCGGAGTCGATCCGGTCGGCGCGTGACGCCATGCGTGACGCGATCGTGCGCCTCGGTGGCGCCGCGATTCAAGGTGGTCTGTACGTCTCCCCGAACGACTGGGACAGCGAGATAGCTGCCGCGGCAGAACAATTGGCGATCACCGATCACGTCACCACGCTCACGACCGCGGATTTGGCCGTCGGAGGCACCGATGAGCCGCGAGCCGTCGCGGGCCTCCTGTGGCCCCTGGACGACATCGCCGAACGTCACCGGCGACTGCTCTCCGTCGCCGAACGCGCACTGTCCGCCTTGCCGGGCGCCGCCCCGACCGCGCAGCTCACCACTGCCATCGAGCTGGCCGCCGAATTCAGTCGCGCGCTCGAGCCCGACCCGCTGCTGCCGCCAGAGTTGTTGCCACAGCCGTGGATCGGCGTCGCAGCCCGCGCGAAGGTCGCGGAATGCTGGGCAGAACTGCTCAAAAGCGATGCCCCGCAACGCATCAAGCTGTTTCAGTGGTACTCGGAAGTGGTGTCCGAAGTCGCGGCGCGCAGCAGTTCCGCCGCCTCCGTCTGATAGGCGTGCTCGGCCCACTGCAACGGCGTCGAGCCGAACCGTCCGTCGGTGATGGACGGTTCGGCGCCCGCCTCCAGCAGCCGCCGGATCAGCGACAGATCGCCCTCCCACGCGGCGTGGTGCAGCGGCGTCGCGCCCTCATCGTCACGGGCGTTGGGATCATCCGGAAAGGTCGGCGCGACGAGTTCGACGCCCGACACGTCGATGCCGTGCCGGGCGAGCAGGTCGAGACGATCACGGAACCCGTGCTCGGCGGCCCAGCGAATCTGCCGCTGCCACAGCTGCTCTCGGGTCTCCATCGCCTCGCCCAGCCGTCGCTCCCACGGGCTGGGCCCGGCGTCGGCGAGACCGTGGGCGAACAGCAGCTCCAGGTGCGAATCGTCCGGGCGGAACATCCGGTTGTAGAGCGTCTGCTGATCAAGCGGATGGGCCCCGCGGCGCAGGAGCAGCGTCGCGAGCTCGGTGGCATGCGGATGCCGGGGCTGCCGTCGCGGCCCTTGCTCGCCTTCGCCGAACACCCCTGTCAACAGCGTGAACGGCGTCGACATGCCGCACCACAGGTAACCGCCGTTCGGATCGGCTCCGGCGTCGAGCAGGAGCGTCGCGGCGGCCAGGACGTCATTTATGCTGCGGCCCAAGGGAATCCGCGAGTAGCAGAGGTACATCATGGGCACCCAGCCGAACGGACCGCCGCCGGTGCCGGCCAGTGTCGGGCGACGGGCGAGATGCTCCGCGAGCGCGACCGGATCACTGGCCGCGGCCGCGGCCCAGACACTGCGGGAAACCACATCAGGTTCGGCGGCGAGCAGCTCGACAGCGGACTGCCGGCGCGGCGGGGCGTCGGATTCGTCGTACCGCAACACCGCCCACGAACAGAACCGGTCAGCGGGGTCGAGGGCGTTTTCGTCGACGGCGCCCGGGTCGACGCTCAGATCCGCGGCCAGCCGCAGGTAGTGCACCAGTGCGGGCCAGCCGGTGAAGCCATACCGACGGGCGACGGCGAGCTGGGCGGCGTGTAGCGCGATGCCGTTCGCCCGCTGCAGCGTGCGTGCTTCGACGCGCAGTTTGTCCAGGGACGGATTGGTGGGCAGTGTGCTGGCCATGACGGCCTCCTCTCATGCGCCCGCGTCCGCGAATCGGGCCGAGAAGAGGTCGGTCACAAGGTGAAGCAATCAGCAGGGAGGCTGAGCCTCTTCGAGCGGACGTCGGGCGGTCCTGCGCGCCCGACCTCACGCTATCACCGAGCCCGCCCACCGGGTGTTTTGTGCACGATTTTCCGCGCCTACCGCGGAAAATCGTGCACAAATCCCGGCTAGGTGCAGACGGCGCCGACGGCGGCGGACTGGACCAGCTTGGTGTACTTGGCCAGCACGCCGGTCTTGTAGCGCGGCGGCAGCGGCTCGAAACCTTCACGGCGCGAAGCCAATTCGGCCTCGTCGACGAGCAGGTCCAGCTTGCCGTTGGCGACGTCGAGGCGGATGCGGTCACCGTCGCGCACGAACGCGATGGGGCCGCCGTCGACGGCCTCCGGCGCGATGTGCCCGACGCACAGGCCCGTCGTCCCACCCGAGAAGCGGCCGTCGGTCATCAGCAGCACGTCCTTGCCCAGGCCGGCGCCCTTGATGGCGCCGGTGATGGCCAGCATCTCGCGCATACCCGGGCCGCCCTTGGGGCCCTCATAGCGGATGACGACGACGTCGCCGTGCGTGATGGTGCCGTCCTCCAGCGCGTCGAGGGCGGCCCGCTCGCGCTCGAAAACCCTTGCGGTGCCCTCGAAAACGTCGGACTCGAAGCCGGCCGACTTCACGACGGCGCCCTCGGGGGCCAGCGAGCCGTGCAGGATGGTGATGCCGCCCGTCGGGTGGATCGGGTTGTTCATCGCGCGCAGCACCTTGCCGTCCGGGTCGGGCGGCGCGATGTGGGCGAGGTTCTCGGCCATGGTCTTGCCGGTGACGGTGAGGCAATCACCGTGCAGCAGACCGGCATCCAGCAGGGCGCGCATGACGACGGGCACGCCGCCGATCTCGTCGACGTCCTTCATCACGTGGCGGCCGAAGGGTTTCACGTCGGCCAGGTGCGGCACCTTGTTGCCGATGCGGGTGAAGTCGGCGAGGGTCAGTTCGACCTCGGCCTCGCGGGCGATGGCCAGCAGGTGCAGCACCGCGTTGGTGGAGCCGCCGAACGCCATGACGACGGCGATGGCGTTCTCGAACGCCTCCTTGGTCAGGATGTCGCGCGCGGTGATGCCGCGGCGCAGCATCTCGACGACGGCCTCGCCGGACTTGCGGGCGAACTCGTCGCGGCGCTTGTCGATGGCGACGGGAGAAGCGCTGCCCGGCAACGACATACCGAGGGCCTCGGCCGCCGACGCCATGGTGTTGGCGGTGTACATACCGCCACAGGCGCCCTCGCCCGGACAGATGGCGCGTTCGATGATGTCGACGTCCTCGCGGGACATCAGCCCGCGGGCGCACGCACCGACCGCCTCGAAGGCGTCGATGATGGTGACTTCCTTCTCGGTGCCGTCGGTCAGCTTCGCGACGCCCGGCATGATCGAGCCGTTGTAGAAGAAGACGCTCGCGAGATTCAGCCGGGCGGCCGCCATCAGCATGCCGGGGATCGACTTGTCGCAACCGGCGAGCAGCACCGAGCCGTCCAGGCGCTCGGCCTGCATGACCGTCTCGACGCTGTCGGCGATGACCTCGCGCGACACCAGCGAGAAGTGCATGCCCTCATGGCCCATCGAGATGCCGTCGGAGACGGAGATGGTGCCGAACTCCAGCGGGTAACCGCCGGCGGCGTGCACGCCCTCCTTGACCGACTGCGCCAGCCGCTGCAGCGACATGTTGCAGGGGGTGATCTCGTTCCACGACGACCCGACGCCGATCTGCGGCTTGCCCCAGTCGTCGTCACCCATGCCTACCGCGCGCAGCATGCCGCGGGCTGCGGTTTTCTCGAGACCGTCGGTGACGTCGCGACTGCGGGGCTTGATATCGGGCTGATCAGCAGACATGCAGGTAAGTATGCCCGCCGCCACCAAGCGAAATTGCATTGGATACCCCTAAGGGGTATGCGGTACGCTGGGGTTATGACGGCAGACGAGTCGGACGTTGCGGTGGCGGGTCACCCTGAGGCCCAACACGGCTATTCGCCGAACAAGGACAACTACGCCAAGCGGCTGCGGCGCGTCGAGGGACAGGTCCGCGGCATCGCCAAGATGATCGACGAGGACAAGTACTGCATCGATGTGTTGACGCAGATCAGCGCGGTGAACAGCGCGCTGCAGTCGGTCGCGCTGGCGCTGCTCGATGAGCACCTGGGGCACTGCGTGAGCCACGCGGTGGCTGTCGGCGGCGACGAGGCCGAGCAGAAGCTGGCCGAGGCCTCCGCGGCGATCGCGCGGCTCGTCCGGTCCTGACGCAATGTGACTCCACGAGCGTTGTCATGGAGTCATTTGCGATGGCGCCGCTGTCAGGGGCACATTGTGATCGCGCCGTCTCCTAGTGCCCGGCGACGACGTCCGACTCGTCGACCGTGACCGGTTGATCGGCGCCGGGTAACCGCGAGTACGCGGCGCACACCAGGCCGAAGAACAGATAGCCCAGGGCGACCTGTGGATTGGCCGCCCACGCCACCTCGGGTGCGTGGATCAGACCGATGAAGGACAACGCCGCACCGACGACCGACGCAATGGCCGCGTAGAGGAACTTCTTCTCCAGGATGAAGGTCACCATGGTGCCCAGGATCAGGCCGACCAGCACCGCGCCCTCGCCGAGCGTCTGGAGCCCCTGGTAGACCACGCCCGCGCCGTTGAGTTTGTCCAGACCCACCGCCGCGGCCGACGTGCCGGCGGCGTTGAGCGCGTTGTCGACGAGGCCGCCGGCCCATTGCGCGAGGTTGGGCAGCAGCGCCGCGACGACAGCGACGGCATGCAGGCGCGGCACGGCCTGGAAGGCCTGCGCGCCGATCAGCAGACCGATGTAGAGCAGGATCGGCACGATCGCGGGCACCGGCAACAGCGCGTCGAGCACGCCGAACAGGCCCAGGAAGCAGAAGGCCCCGATCAGCACGCCACTGGCCAGCGAATACCCGGCGCGGCCGCCGGCGTCCTTCCAGCCGGGGTGGCCGATGTAGACGGCAGGCGGGAACGGAGAGCCGAAGGCCGAGCCGATCACCGCGCCCGCGCCGTCGGCCAGCAGCACGCTGCGCAGGTTGTAGTTGTCGCCGGCGGCGGCCGCGCTCTCCACGTTGCTCATCGCCTCGGTGAAGTTGTAGACGCCGAGCGGTATGGCGGTCCCCAGCAGCGGGGCCAGATGCGACAGGCCCGAGAGCAGCATGCCGATCCGCAGATCGGGGAGTCCGATCGCGATGTCGGACACCGCCTTGGCGACATCGGGTGCGGACATGAACCCGCCGATCCAGCCGATGGCGGTACCGACGAGCAGTGCGGCCAGTCCGGTCGGGATGCCGAACGGCAGCTTCACGTCGGTGAAGAACCCGATCAGGATGATCGCCAGCACCGGCAGCCCGATCCAGGCCGCCTCCCACATCTGGGCCGCCGGCCGCATCGAGATGAAGGTGATGGAGATGCCGGCCAGCGTCCCGAGCATGGCCGCCCGCGGTGTCAGTTCGCGGATGTAGGGGCCGACGAACGCGCCGATCATCACGATGATGCCGATCATGAAGGCCCACGCCAGCCCCGCCTGCCAGGCCTGCATCGCATCCTTGGTGTGCAGGTAGACCGGCAGCATCACCACGAACACCACGATGAACATGTGCGGCACGCTCGGGCCGTACGGCAAAGCCGTGACGTCCGTGCGGTTTTCGCGCCGCGCGAGGCGGCGGGCCAGGAATGTGTAGTAGAGGTTGCCGAGGATCAGCGCCACCCCGAGCGCGGGCAGGATGGTGCCGAGTACGTCACCGGCGGGGACCTTGACGACGCCGATCATGAGACCCGTCAGCGTCAGGACGTTGACCAGGATGTTGAACCCCAGCCCGAAGAACGCGTTGGTGTCGCCGCGCGTCCACCACGGTAGGGACAGGGCCGGTTTGGGGGTGCCGGCGGCCGGGGGATCGGAGACGTCGGTGGACATGGGCAGGTCCTCTCTAGACCGCAGAAGGTGACGGGGCGCCGAGTTGTTGCAGCGCGGGAATGACCGCCGCGGTGTCCGCAACCCAGCCGAAAATGCCGCCCTGCGCTGCGATCATCTCCAGGCCCACCTGCTGGAACTCCGGGAAATATGAACCGACGCAATCGGATACGACCAGGCACTCGTAGCCACGGTCATTGGCTTCGCGGGTGGTGGTGTGCACGCACACCTCGGTGGTGACGCCGGTGACGAGCAGCTGCGTGATGCCCGCAGCGGTCAGCGCGTCCTGCAGCCCGGTGGCGTAGAACGCGCCCTTGCCCGGCTTGTCGATCACCAGCTCCCCGTCGATCGGGGCCAGCTCGTCGACGATGTCGTGGCCGTACTCACCGCGGATCAGGATGCGGCCGTACTTGCCGGGATCCCCGATCCGTTTCGACGGCGCACCGCGATTGAGCTTGGCGGGCGGGCAGTCCGACAGGTCTGGTTCGTGGCCCTCGCGGGTGTGGACGACCATGACCCCGGCGGCACGGGCCGCGGCGAGCAACGCCGCCAGCGGTGGCACCACCTTGAGCAGCTGGTCGACGTCGTTGCCGAGGCTCTCGCCGAAGCCGCCGGGCAGCAGGAAATCGCGTTGCATGTCGATGACGATCAGCGCGGTCCGCCCGGCGGTGAGGGTGAACGGGGTCGGTTCGGCCGGGACCTCGACGGACGTCATGCGAGCTCCTCGACGGGCGCCGCGGCGACCTCGGTTGTCGTGCGGGGTTCGTCGAGGATGCGCGCGGCCAGCGTCAGCGCGGTGTCGTCCGACAGGGCGTTGCCCAGCAGCATCGCGCTGTACGGACGGCCGTCACCGGTCACGCCGAGCGGGACCGCGACGCCCAGGAGATCGAGCAGATTGCCGAAGTGCGTGTAGTGGCCCAGCATCGTGTTGCACTCGATCGGGTTGGCCTGCACCTGCTCGACGGTGAAGGTGGTCCCGATGGTCGGCACCACGAGGACGTCCATGGTCTGCCAGAGTCGGCCCACCTCGGCCTTGAGCTCCTGCAGCTTCTGCAGGGCGGCGAACGCGTCCACCGCGGTGTAGTTCAGGCCGCTGCGGAAGATGTCGCGCACCACGGGGTGGATCGAATCAGGTTGTCGGGCAAGGAAATCACCGAACTCGACGAGCCGCTCGGCCACCCACGGGCCCTGATAGAGCAGGGCTCCCGCGGCGAGGAACGGCGCCAGTGACACCTCGACGATGACGGCCAGGCGCTCGAGGTGTTCGCGGAAACTCAGATGCGCTGCGCGCATGGCATCGTCGCCGAAGAACTCCAGCTCGGCGATCGGCGGCAGTCCGACCCGGATCGGCCCGCCGCCGTGGCGCGGTCCCCGGTCGCGCGACCACGCGTCGGCGTCGTCGCGGCCGGCCATCACGTCGAACACCCGGTCCACGTCGTCGATGCAGCCCGCCATCACGCTGAGGCAGTCCAGCGACTTGCACGCCGGTACCAGTCCGACGGTGCTGATCAGTCCCCGGGACGGTTTGAAACCGACCACGCCGTTGAGGGCGGCGGGGACCCGGCCGGACCCGGCGGTGTCGGTGGCCACCGCGAACGGCACCTGGCCCAGCGCGACCGCCAGCGCGGAGCCCGAGCTGGACCCGCCCGAGATGAGACCACCGCCGTAGACGCTGCGCGGCACCGTATAGGGCGTCCGGGTGCCGTTGAGACCCGTCGCGAACTGGTCGAGGTTGGTCTTGCCGACATAGAGCGCGCCCGCGTCGAGCAGGCGTTGCACGGCCGGTGCGGTTCGCTCGGCGACGTACGCGTAGTCGGGGCAGGACAGGGTCGTGGGCACGCCGGCGACGTCGATGCTGTCCTTCACACCGAACGGCACGCCGTACAGCGGCAGTGTGCGGGCGCCGGGCCGGTTCTCGATCTCCGCCGCGGCCGCCAACAGCTCCTCGCGCGGCACGACGGACAGCCAGGTGCCGTCGTCCCCGCGGGCGGCGATGGCGTCGGCCACGCGGGCCGCGGTCTTGACCGGAGAGCCGGTGCCGGCGGCGTGCGAATCGAGGATTTCGGCCACCGACGGGCCGATGGTCGGACCAGCGGCGAACCCGTGCACATCAGAACCCATGCCTGACCATTGTCGGCAGCATGATGGCGCCGGCAGTACGGGCGTGTGTCGATCGTGTTAGGGGTCGACGGCCGCGTTGCGGCTACGTGCCGAGTTCGTCCTCGATGCGCTGGACCTTCGCGGTCAGCTGGCCGGTGTAGCCGGGCCGGATGTCGGCCTTGAGGACCAGGCTGACCCGCGGGGACACCGCAGCCACGGCGTCCACGGCCCGTTTGACGACGGCCATCACCTCGTCCCACTCACCTTCGATGTTCGTGAACATCGCGTTGGTCTCGTTGGGCAGGCCGGACTCGCGCACCACCCGCACGGCTGCGGCGACGGCCGCGGCGACGCCGCCGGACTCGTCACCACCCATCGGGCTGACGCTGAAGGCAACAATCACATGGTCGATTGTGCGCGGATTCCGCGGCTTCGACAGCCGTCCGCCGTGTTTCCCGGGTGTCGCGTGTGACCGGTGAGAGTAACGCTCGACATATCTGAGGCGATCAACTGTGCAGTTCAGCCGCCTTCGACGGGGCCGAAATCGCGGTACGACGGGCTTTCGCGGCAGGGGCCGGTCAGCGCGCTATGAGAGACTGGGGACGTTGTGAACTGGAGGTGGCGGATGCCGCAGTGGAACAAGAGCAAGCTTCTGACCGCGGTCGTGGCGGCCGGACTGGTCGCCGGAATGACCGTCGCAACCCCGTCGGCACTGGCCGACCCGGATGCGCCGGACCCCGATGTGGCGGCGGCGCCCATCGATCCGGGTCTTCCCACTGAGGCACCCTTGCCACCGCCGATCCCGCCGGCTGCTGAACCGGTGCCGGCGCCTGCGCCCGTCATCCCGGGCGCCCCGATCCCCGGCGAACCCCAGCCGATCCCGCCAGGTACTCCGGCAGGCCAGAACCCGACCCCGTTCGTCGGTCAGCCGCCGTTCAACCCGCCGACCTTCAACCCGGTGAATGGGTCCATGGTGGGTGTGGCCAAGCCGATCTACATCAACTTCCCGCGGCCCATCGCCAACAAGCAGATGGCGCAGGACGCCGTGCACATCTCGTCGAACCCGCCGGTGCCCGGCATGTTCTATTGGGTGACCGACACCCAGCTGCGCTGGCGGCCCATCGCCTTCTGGCCGGCCAACACCGTCGTCAACATCGACGCCGCGGGCACCAAGTCCAGCTTCCGCACCGGTGACGCGCTGGTCGCCACCGCCGACAACGCGACGCACCAGATGACCATCAGCCGTAACGGCAAGGTCGAGAAGACGTTCCCGATGTCCATGGGCAAGACCGGCGACGAGACCAAGAACGGCACCTACTACGTGCTGGAGAAGTTCCCGGACATCGTGATGGACTCGTCGACCTACGGCGTCCCCGTCAACTCCCCCGAGGGCTACAAGCTGAAGGTGCAGTGGGCCGTCCGCATCGACAACAGCGGCGCGTTCGTGCACAGCGCCCCGTGGTCGGTGTCCGACCAGGGCAAGCGCAACGTCAGCCACGGCTGCATCAACCTGGCGCCCGACAACGCCAAGTGGTTCTACGACCAGTTCGGCAGCGGTGACCCGATCGTCGTGAAGAACTCGGTCGGTCTCTACAACTACTCCGACGGCGCGGGCGACTGGCAGTGGGGCATGCAGACCCCGGCCGCGACGCCGACCACGGGCAGCGGCTCGGGTTCGGGTTCGGGTTCGGGCGCCAGCACGCGCTGACCCGTCAACAACGCGAACAACGAAATAGGGGGTTTTCGCGTGGTATGGCTAATTCCAGATGCGCACGCGCTCGGCGGGGTCCAGGTACAGCTCGTCGGTCGTGGTGACGTCGAACGCCTCGTAGAACGAGTCGATGTTCCGGATCACGCCGTTGCACCGGAACTCCGGCGGCGAATGCGGGTCGACGGCCAGGCGCCGAATGGCTTCCGCGTCACGGGATTTGGTGCGCCACACCTGCGCCCAGCCGAAGTAGACGCGCTGGACACCGGTCAGCCCGTCGATGACGGGCGCCTCCTTGCCGCCCAGTGACAGCTCGTAGGCCAGCAGCGCGATGGACAGCCCACCCAGATCGCCGATGTTCTCGCCGACGGTGAAGGCACCGTTGACGTGGTGGCCCGCGTCCAGCGCCCGCGGCGTGAAGGCCTCGTACTGCTCGATGAGAGCCTTTGTCCGCAAACCGAATTCGGCGCGGTCGGAGTCGGTCCACCAGTCGACGAGGTTGCCGTCGCCGTCGTACTTGGCGCCCTGGTCGTCGAAGCCGTGCCCGATCTCGTGCCCGATCACCGCGCCGATACCGCCGTAGTTGGCGGCGTCGTCGGCCTCGGCGTCGAAGAACGGCGGCTGCAGAATGGCCGCGGGGAAGACGATCTCGTTCATGCCCGGGTTGTAGTAGGCGTTCACCGTCTGCGGCGTCATGAACCACTCGTCGCGGTCCACTTCGCTGCCCAGCTTGGCCAGCTCGCGATCGTGCTCGACGGCCTGGCCCCGCAGGTAGTTGCCGTACAGGTCGCCGGCGTCGATCACCAGATTCGAGTAGTCCCGCCAGCGTGCCGGGTAGCCGATCTTCGGGGTGAACTTGTCCAGCTTGGCCAGCGCGCGCTGCCGGGTCTCGGGCGTCATCCACTCGAGGTTGGTGATGCTGACGCGGTAGGCCTCGCGCAGATTGGCCACCAGCTCATCCATCCGCGCCTTGTGGGACGGCGGGAAGTGCCGGTCCACGTAGAGCTTGCCGACGGCGTCACCCATCAGGCTCTCGACCAGGCCGACGCCGCGCTTCCAGCGGTCCCGGATCGCCTCGGTGCCCGACAGGGTGCGGCCGTAGAAGTCGAAGTTCTCCGCCACCAGGTCGTCGGTCAGGATCGGGGCGCGGCCGCTGATCACGCGCCAGCTCAACCACGCCTTCCAGTCCTCGAGCGGCTCGGACGCCCACAGCGCCGCGAAGGCGACGAGGAAATCGGGTTGCCGCACCACGACTTCGGTGACCACATCGGCCGACGCGCCGACCGCCGCCAGCCAGCCGTCCCAGTCGAAACCGGGCGCTTCGTCGGCCAGATCGGCGAACCGCCGCAGGTTGTAGCTCAGGTCCGCGTCGCGGCGCTTGACCACATCCCAGTGCGCCGCGGCCAGCTTGGTCTCCAGCGCGACGATGCGGGCCGCGGTCTCGGTCTGGTCGCCGCCGAAGACCAGGCTCAGCATGCGGGCGATGTGCTGCGGGTAGGCCGCCAGCACCGCCGCGTGTGCCGGCTCGCGGTAGTAGGACTCGTCGGGCAGGCCGAGCCCGGACTGCGTGAAGTGCAGCAGGTACCGCGTCGAATCCTTGGAGTCGGTGTCGACGTACGCGCCGGCGCCCCCGCCGACGCCGGTGCGCTGCAGCCCGCCGAGCACGGTGGCCAGCGCTTCTGGGGTAGCAGCGTCGGCGATGAGAGCCAGCTCGGCCCGCAGCGGCGCCAGGCCCACGGCGGCCACCCGCTCGGTGTCCATGAAGCTCGCGTAGAGGTCGCCGATGCGCTGTGCATCGGTGTTCGGCGCGCCGGATGCGTTGGTGATGATGTCGCGCACCTGCTCCTCGGCACGGTCGGCCAGCAGGCGGAAGGCGCCGTCGGTGGCGCGGTCGGCCGGGATGTCGTAGTCGGTGAGCCAGCGGCCGTTGACGTGACCGAACAGGTCGTCCTGCGGGCGGGCGTCGGGGTCGAGGTAGCTCAGGTCGATACCGGATCGGGGCGAGGTAGCTTCGAGAGTCACCTCGCCATCCTGCCATCGCCGCTGCAGTGCCGGTGGGCGCTGCGGGTAGCCTCACGCCCATGCCCGACGAGCGCAGCGGAGACTCCGCCGAAAAAGACGCTGCGAAAGACACAGCGAAAGACACCGGATCAGCCGGCGCGGCCACCGCCGCCAAGCCCGCCGCCAAGGCTGCCGCGCCGAGCGATCAGGCTGAGGGAATCTTCAGCCGCTACGGCATCGTCTCCGCGGTGCTGGGTGTCGTCGCGGCCGTCGCCGTCGTCGTCGCGACGTGGGTCTACCTGGGGCACCGGGCCGACGACAAGGAACGCGTGCACGAGGCGCAGGCCATGAAGGCCGCCGCCGAGTGGGCCGGCCTGCTGATCAACATGACCAAGGACAACGTCGCCGTCAACGTGCCGAAGCTGCACGAGGGCACCGTCGGCCAGCTCAACGCCGATTTCGATGCCACCGTCGCGCCGTTCACCCAGCTGGTGCAGAAGCTGCAGAGCCAGACCACGGGGCAGATCGAGTCCGTCGCGCTGGAGACGCTGCACCACGCACCGCCGGGCGAGCAGGGCAAACCGGCCGTCCAGCCCGAGCTGGCGGCCATCTCCTCGGATACGACGACGGTGCTCGTGATCGCGACGTCCGTGAGCCAGAACGCCGGCGCCAAGCCGCAGACCGTGCGCTGGCGGTTGCGCCTCGGAGTGTCCGACATCGGCGGCAAGTTGCTGATCTCGCGATTGGAGACGCTGCGATGAGGAACGCGTGGCGGGTACTGGTCTTCGACATCCTGGCGCCGCTCGCGGTGCTGGCGAGCCTCGTCTACATCGGGCTGGCCCTGGAGCGGCCGCTGTGGTGGGTCGTGGTGGGCACCATCATCGGGCTGCTGGTGCTGCAGGCGTCGATCGTCAACTTCGTGCTGTTCCGCCGTGACGGCGTCACCATGGGCACCGATGACGACGCGCCCAGGTTGCGGCTCGCGGTCGTCGGGCTGACGACGGTCGCCGTGGTCGCGGCCGCCATCGTCGGCTACACCAAGTGGACGGTGCCGGATCGCACCACGAGCGCCGACATGTCCATGGTGGTCGGCATCGCCAGCAGCGTCGCGGAGGCGTCGGCGACCTTCACGCCCGGCGCGCCGAACGTGTCGATCGACCGCGCCACGGCGTTGATGGCGCCGCAGCGCGCGGAGGCCTACCGCAACGAGTTCAACGCGGTCGCCAAGGATCTGACCAGCCGTGGGGTGGCCGGGCAGGCCAGCACCATCTCGGCCGGTATCGAGACCATCGGCCCCAATTTCGCCAGTGTCGCCGTGGTCATGCGCGCCACGCAGAACACCCCCAACAAACCCGCACAGGCGACGGTGTTGGGTCTGCGGGTCACGCTGACGAAGCAGGACGGACGCTGGCTGGTCATGGACGTGACCCCGATCGCGTCGCGGTAGGGGTGGTAGCCGCTCGAGAGGGACCAAATGGTCGTCTCGGCGCGCGAGAAGCGACCATTTGGTCCTTCTCGGCGGGTGGCTACGAGCGGGCGGAACGCATCCGGGCGAACCGGTCCGAGAGCCGGCGCATGCGCACCAGCAGCGCGGCCGACGGGCTGGTGGTGCCGGCGGTGTAGGCCGAAAGTTCTTGTGCGCCAACGCCGATGCGGGACGCGAACTCGGTCTCGCTGAGACCGGAACGCTCCATCAGCAGCCGGATCTGGCGGGCCACCTCGGCGCATTCGTTGGCTTCGAGCTGTGTGCGGGCGCGGGCCAGCACCTCGGCCAGCGCCTTGGAGATGCCGTACGGGTTGCTCGTGGCCAGAATCTCTTCGACCTGACGGGCGGTGCGGCCGAAGGGGTCGCGCTTGATGGCGACGACGATGCGCTGCCACACCGCGAGGTCGTCGTTCTCCAGCGCGGCGCGGATGGCGGACGTCGACCAGAACTCGACGGGCTTCTCGCCGGGGGCCTGTGCCGGGAACGCGACGGTGGGCGCCCCGTTGGTGCCGGCGGCGGTGGACTTACCGGGACCGTCGGCACCAGAAGGGGTGTCCCTCACTTCGGATGTCAACGTCACCTCGCCTCCTCCAACATGGCCACCGCCACCGCCAGACAACGCTGTTTGACGTCGGGCCAATCTGCCGATTCGTGGTCGTCGAACGGGTGCGGGTCGGCCAACCTGCGGACCAACTGGGTGGCCACCCACTGGTTCTTCGACCGTTCTCCACAGTAATACCCGTCAATTCCGGCCAGAACCGCGGCTGCGGTCCGGATATCCATGCAGGAGACCAAATCGACGAAGTCGGTGTAGTCCTGGACGCTGTTGCGCGACATGATCAGGTAGCCCTTCAGTCGCAGCGTCTCGGCGCCCGTCGGGATCTCGAGGCGGTCGCCGGTGGGCAACAGCACCGTCGTCGTCTCCACGGGGCTGCGGCGCTCGATGGCGGGGCCGTCGGTCTCGTCGAGTGACAGGGCGTCGAGCGCGACCGACAGCCGGCCGCCCCACATGGTGACGGGGTGCACGTCGGGGTTGTCCGACGCGGACCGGGACTGGCCGTGCGCGCGCCGCCGCAGCAGCGCCAGCCCGGTGCGCGAGCGGTCCTTGCGCGGGGGCGCCGCCGCGATCCGGCGGGGCACGGCGCGGGGCACGTACTGCTGCTCGCCGGGCTCGCAGCCGCTGAACGCCAGCGGGTCGGCGACGGTGACGGTCTGTGCGGCAAGGTTTTTCAGCTTGGCCGCCGACTTGACGACGCTGCGCAGTTCGGCGCCGGACGGGCCCAGTGCGGAGATGTCGTCGGGGATGATGACGAGGCTGCCGGTATCGGTGGCGGGCAACGGCTTTTCGAAATCCACCGACGGCAGCAGGCGGTCCAGCCACTTGGGCAGCCACCAGTTCCACTGGTCGAACATCGCCATCAGCGCCGGCACCAGGACCAGCCGCACCACCGTGGCGTCGACCGCGATGGCCACGGCGCAGGCCACACCCATCTGGGCCACCAGCGGCATGCCGGCGAACGCGAACCCGATGAAGACGGCGATCATGATCAGCGCGGCACTGGTGATGGTGCGGGCGCTGGTGCTGACGCCGTACGCGACAGCGTCGCGGGTGTTGCCGGTCTGCAGGAAGCGTTCCCGGATGCGTGTCAGCAGGAAGATCTCGTAGTCCATGGACAAGCCGAACGTCATCGCCAGCACCAGCGGCGGGATGGTGGTGTCCAGTGATTCCAGTGGCTTGAACCCGAGCGCCTTGAACCAGCCCCATTCGAAGACGATCACCAGGCTGCCGTAGGCCGCGGCGACCGACAGCACCGTCATGAGGACGCCCTTGAGTGCCAGCACGATCGAGCGGATCGAGATCAGCAGCATCACGAACGCGATGAGCGACACGAAGACGAAGACCAGGATCTCGGTGTTCGCGACGCGGTGGTCGAAGTCCATGATCAGCGCCGTCGGCCCACCGACGGCGATGGCGACGTTCGGGCCGGCGACACCCGGTAGGTGTTGTCGCAGCCACGTGATGGAGTCCCGCGCGACGAGGTCTTCGGGGTCCACCGCGAGCACCACCGAGAACAGGGCGCTGCGGTTGTCGTTGCTGAACACCGGCGGCGCCACCTGGGCGACGTCCGGCGCCTGCGTCATGGTCTGGTGCAGCGCGTCGAGCGTCGCGGTGTTCTGCGGGTCGGACGCCGTCGCGTCGGGGAACGTCGCCAATACCCGGATGGGGCCGAGAGCGCCGGGGCCCAGCGCTTCCGCCGCCGCGGCCACGCCGCTGCGGATTTCGTGGGACGGCTCGAACTGGCGCAGCATGCTGTTGCCCAGTTGCATGCCGAACGACGGTGCGGCCAGGGCGACCAGGAAGACGGTGGCCAGCAGCGCCGACAGCCACGGGCACCGCATGGTCCGTTCGGTCCACTGGGTCCAGAACGGTGACTGCGTGGCGTCCGGGCGGCGCGAGACGTGCAGCCACGACGAGCGTTTGGCGACCCGCTTGCCGAACGTGGCCAGCACCGCCGGGATCAGCGTGGTCGACGTCAGCACCGCGACGGCGACGGCCAGGATGGCGCCGGTGGCCATCGACGACAGCACCGGCGTGCCGATCAGATAGATGCCGGTGATCGACGCGATCACCGTCAGCCCGGACAGCAGCACGGCCAGACCGGACGTCGCCATCGACGCGTCGACGGCCTGCTCCGGGTCGCGGCCGGCCCGCAGCTCCTCGCGGAATCTCATGAGGATGAACAGCGAATAGTCGACGGCCAGCGCGATGCCGAACATCGACAGCGTCGTCGTCACGAAGACGCTCATGGTGACCCAGATGGACAGGAGGTAGACCACCCCCATCGTCACGATCACCGTGCAGGCGCCGAGCAGCATCGGCATGGCCGCGGCGGCCAGGGAGCCGAACACCGCCAGCAGCACGATCAGCACGATCGGCAGGTTCCACTTCTCGGCCTCGGCGACGTCGTGCTTGGTGGTCTCACTGGCGGCTGCGCCGAGTGCGCCCTGCCCGATGACGTACAGCCGGACCTTGCCGTCGGCGGTCTGGCCGGGCTTGCCGTCCTTGATGCCGATCGCGGTGCGGAGCTTCTTGGCGATGTCGACGGCGCCGCTGTTGTTGAAGTCGAGGCGCAACGTCACGACGTAGGGTTTGCCGGCCTGCGGCTCGGCCTGCGTGGGGTCGGGGACGACCTTGACGCTGGAGACGCCGGCCGCGATGCGTTTGAGCTCGTCGACGGCGGCCGTCATGTCTTCCTGCGTGGCGTTGGCGTTGGGGGCCGCGACCAGGGCCAGCGGCGAGGCGCCCTCGTCGGGGAAATGGTCCTCGAGTTCGCGCTGGACGTGCAGCGATTGGGAGCCGGCGACCTCGAAGCCGCCGCCGCTGAGGTTGCTGGACTGGGTCGCCGCGAGATACAGGGACGGCACCATGAGCAACAGCCAGGTGGCGAAGACCACCCAGCGCCAGCGCCGCAGCAGACCGCTCAGCCGCATCATCAACTGCTGGATGGCGAACCCTCTTCCTGCGGTCGTCCCGGTTGCCACCGGAGTGTTTTGATCGGCGTTTCGTGCCGCCGACCCTACCCCAGTATGGGGTAGGGTGACCGGCTCGCGAGCGGCGATGAGGCGCCTGACGGGAACCTTGATCCAACTGCAACCGGGCCACTGCCGGCCCCGCCGGCAACGGTGTCGGAGGCCGATGGCGGGCTGCGACGCCAGGTTTGAACACCGCAGTGACCTGGATGTTTGCTGTGTGGATTGGTCACCGGCCGCGCCGCGATGGCAAGATGGCGGGAGCCGAATCCCGGATGAGGCCGGCGCTGCCATTGACGCCACCCCGGGAAAACAGTGTTTGCCGAGTGTTTACATGGCCGTCTCTGGTCCGTAAACCGGTGAGGAGATTTGCCATGAAGACGACCAGTGTGGCGGTTCGCCGCGGACTTGCCGGGGCGTTCGCTGTAACTGCAGTCGGCGGCGTGATGGTGACGTCGTTCGGGGCTCCGTCGGCCGGTGCGGGCCAGGATCCGTGCGCGGCCAGCCAGGTCGCCAAGACCATCGGCATGGTGGCCACCTCGACGGGCACCTACCTGGATGCGCACCCCACCGCGAACCAGACGCTGACGAACATCTCGCAGCAGCAGCCCGGCCCGCAGTCGCTGGCAGCGCTGAAGACCTACTTCGATGCCAACCCGCAGGAGGGCGCCGCGCTGCAGAACCTGCAGGCGCCGCTGGTGACGTTGTCGTCGCAGTGCAAGCTGCCGCTGACCCTGCCGCAGCTGATGGGCCTGATGCAGTCGGCGCAGCAGGGTGGCGGACTGCCCGCCACGTTGCCCGCGATGCCGAGCGTGCCCGGCGCCGTGCCGTTCACGCCCACCCTGCCTGGCGTGACGACGGCGACGGGGTCCATCCCGGCGGCCCAGGCCGTGTCGGCGGCGCAACCCGCCGGGCGCTAGACAGGCGGTTATCCGGCTCTTCTGCTTATCTTTGAGGGGCCGGTAGCCCCGTCGGGGTTCCGCTACCGGAACTCTCGACGAAGGGGTTTGACCACATGATGCTTTCCGCTCTGGCCAAGCGACGCGTTGTTGCCGGTTTCATCGGTGCCGGCGCGGTCGCCGGCAGCATGTTGTTCGGTGCCGTGCCGTCGGCCCTCGCCGACGACCTGCCGCCCAACTGCACCTCTGCGGACATCGCCGGCGTCAAGTCGGGCGTCGAGGCCTCGACCTCCGCCTACCTGTTCACCCACCCCGACGTGAACGACTTCTTCACCAGCCTCCGGGGCCTGTCGAAGGACCAGGCGCACGCCAAGGTCAAGCAGTACCTGGCCGCCAACCCGCAGACCAAGGCGGAGCTGCAGGGCATCCGGCAGCCGCTCAAGGACATCCGCGACCGCTGCGGCCTGCCCGGCCCAGCTGCCCGCTAGTCAGGGATTTGTGCACGAAAATCCGCGGCCAGCGCGGATTTTCGTGCACAAATCACTTGCGGAGTCGAGCCAGGCCGCGCCAGCCGAGCAGGAAGACGGCCGTGACGGTCGAGGCGACGATCACGAAACTCACCGCGACGCCCTGGGCTGAGGCCTTGCGCAGCAGCATGCCGATGACGACGGTGCTGATCCACACCACCAACCCGGTCGGGTTCAGCGCCGTCGGGCGGCGCCAGCCCCGCGACAGCGCCCAGCCCGCCACGGTTCCGGTCAGGAACGGCCAGCTCGTGTGCGCCACGCCGGCCAGGGTGATGCCCTCGGCGTGACTGCGCCGGCCGATGGCGCAGAAGATCACCACCAGCACCACGTCGGCAACGAAAGCCAGTGCGGCACTGCGATTTCCGGTGGTCTGCTCAGTTGTCATAGGTCATCACGTCCAGATTCAGTGGGCTGACATTGTTTTCGGCGCGGGCGGTGAAGCCGGGTTCCGGACGCGCGGGACCGCCGGCCTCCAGCGCGTCGACGGCTGCCATGTTGGCCAGTCGGTCGGTGAGCCGGAACGAGCGGAACACGAACGGCAGGCCGTCCGCGCGCAGTGGATCGGGTGCGCTCATCACGTGGAAATGCAGGTGCGGCGCACTGGAATTGCCGGTGTTGCCGACGTTGCCCAGCACCTGCCCGGTGGTCAGCCGGTCACCCGGCTTGACCTTGACGCTGCCGGTCTTCAGATGCGCGTAGAAGGCGAAGTTTCCGTTCCCGATGTCCTGGACGACGTGATTGCCGCCGTACTGCGCCAGCGTGAGGCCGGTCGGGTCGACACCCGGCACCTGCTCGGGCAGGCCGTCGAGAACCGCCACCACCGGGCCGTCGGCGACCGCGTGCACGTCCGAGCCGAAGTAGAGGTAGCTGTCCGTTTTCGCGCGGTCCCCGCTGAACAGCTGCCCGTCGGCCCGTAGCTGCTCGTAGTCGATGGCGAATCGCTCTGCGGCCCAGAGTTTTCCATCGATCGGGTTGAGGGCCATGCGGTGCGGCGTCATGTCGCAACAGCCGTTGGCGTCGAGCCAGCCGGAGCCGCGCAGCGGCGGGTCGAGTACGACGGGCTTGTGGTCGGACACCGTCACGGGTGCGACGTTCTCGGTCACCACCGGTGGCACGAGCGGCGGCATCGGCTTGGGTACCTTGACCACCACCCGGTGTGAAAGTTGCTGGGGCGCAGCGCCACCCGCGTCCAGTTTGACGTCCAGCCAGACGATCGACCGTTGTCCGGGCGCCAGATCGTTGCTGCTGATGCGGGTGCCCATGGTCCGCGTCCAGTAGGCGAGGCCGGCGCCGGACAGTTGCAGCAGGGGCCCGGCGGGTCCCAGGACGGCGATCGAATCCACGGTCACGGGTTCGGGGGAGGTGTTGGTCAGCAGCAGCTCGTATGCGAGATGCACCTTCCCGTCGGTCGCCGGAACGGGCACGGGTTCGGCCACGACGTCGACGAGGACGGGCGTGACGATCGGCTCGGCGCCTATGGAAGTCGTTGCGGGAGTTGAAGACTCGACCGATTTCGGTGCCGTCGTGCAGGACGTCAGCGCGGCGGCGAGCAGCAGTGCCGCCGCCGGCCGGCTACCCGGGATCACGCGAGGTCTCGGGGTCGGCGGGCGGCACACCCGGTGCGGGGGCAGGGGTTTCGGGCGCATCCGGGTCGAAGTCCTTCTCCGTGCGGAACAGGAAGAAGAACACCACCCAGCCGATGGCCGAGATGAAGATCCAGCTGACCAGCCGATAGATCAGCATCGTCGAGATGGCCGCCGCGAGCGTCATGCCGCTGGACACCAGGCCGGGCACCAGCACCGCCTCGACCACGAGCAGCCCGCCGGGCATCAGGGGAATCGCGCCGACGGCGCGGGCCGCGGCATACGCGACAGTCAGACCGGCCAGCGACGGATGCCCGCCGGTGGCGTACGCCGCGCAGGCCAGGCACGCGACGTCGGCGACCCAGTTGAACAGCGACCAGCTGAATGCGACGGTCAGGGTCCGGCGGCTCAGGCTCACCGACTCCAGCTGGTTCAGGGTGCGGCGCCAGCCTTCCAGCCCGGTGTCGGCGGGCTTACCGCGCAGCGAGTTGAACCACGACAGCAGCCGCACGCCGATGCCGTCGATCTGCTGCGGATTGGCGGCGACGGTCTGCGCCAGCAGCAGCAGCGCCACGAAACCGCCGATCGTGAAGATCAGCGACAGCGGGTTCTTGCTCGCGCCGAGCAGGAACGCGCCGCCCAGGCCCAGCAGGGCCAGCCCGACCACCTGCAGGGCCCCGGACATCACCAGCTGCCACGACGCCACCAATGGCGAGGCGCCCCACAGCCGCTGCTGGCGGTAGACGAAGGTGGCCGAGAGCACCGGGCCGCCCGGCAGCGTGGTGGACAGCGCGTTGCCCGCGTAGAACGCGGCCTCGGACCGCCACTGCTTGACCCGGACACCGGCGGACCGGAGCAGGGTGCGCTGAATCTGCGCGAAGCTGTGCATCGAGGCCAGGGCCGCGACGGCCGCGGCGGCGACCCACCACCACGTCGCCGACAACAGGCTGCGCCACGCCTTGGCGAGCTGCTCCCAGACCATCACGACCTCGACGGTCAGCACGACGACGGCGATACCGATCAGCACCCAGCGCAACCACCAGTACTTGCCGCGGGGCCGGGCCGGTGCCGAACGGGCATCAGCGCGCCGGCACGCCGCCCAGAGACCGCGACGGCGGGCCGTCAAAGACCCGGGGGCAGCCTCGTGTGACACCGCTACAGCGTATCCGGCGTGTCGCGGGCGGCTCGCCGTACGCGGTCGGCATGGCGCAACGACCCCGCGGTGTCATCGGGCGGCGCTACGCTGGCGCCCATGTCACAAGCCGACGAAGCGGTAGATCCGGTGGTACGCAAGGCCGCAGCCTGGTCGTGGCGGTTCTTGGCGATCTTCGGTGCGGTGCTCGCCGTCCTGTGGATCGTCATCAAGCTCGAGGTCATCGTGGTGCCGGTGCTGCTGGCCATGTTGGCCACGGCCTTCCTGCTGCCGGCCGTGGACCTGCTGACCCGGCGCGGTCTGCCGCGCGGCGCGGCCGTCGCCGTGATGCTGCTGAGTTCCATCGTGGTGATGGGCGGCATCCTGACGTTCGTCGTCTTCCAATTCATCGACGGCGCACCGGCTTTGGTGGAGCAGGTCACCAAGAGCATCGACGGTGCCCGCAAGTGGCTGACCGAGGGCCCGATCCTGCACCTGAGCGCCGACCAGATCAACAGCGTCGGCCAGACCGCCATCGATGCCCTGAAGAACAACCAGTCCAAGCTGACCAGCGGGGTCTTCTCCACCGCCGGCGCGCTGACCGAGATCGTCACCGGCCTGCTGCTGACCCTCTTCACCCTGATCTTCCTGCTGCACGGCGGGCGGGACATCTATGCGTTCGTCACCAAGATCATCCCGTCGTCCGTGCGGGACCGGGTGCGCGAGGCCGGCCGGGCCGGATTCGGCTCCCTGATCGGATACGTCCGCGCCACGTTCGTGGTCGCAATGGTCGACGCCGTCGGCATCGGCACCGGGTTGGCGATCATGGGCGTGCCACTCGCGCTACCGCTGGCATCGCTGGTGTTCCTCGGCGCGTTCGTCCCGCTGGTCGGTGCGGTCGTGACCGGTTTCGTGGCCGTGGTGGTGGCACTGATCGCCAAGGGCTGGATCTACGCGCTGATCGCGCTCGGCCTGATCATCGCCGTGCAGCAGCTGGAGGCGCACGTGCTGCAGCCGATCGTCATGGGCCGTGCGGTGTCGGTCCACCCGCTCGCCGTCGTGCTGGCGATCGCCGGCGGCAGCGTCACCGCCGGCGTCATCGGCGCCTTGATCGCCGTGCCCATCGTCGCATTCCTCAACAGCGCGATCCGGGTGCTGACCGCCGACAATCCACGCGCCACCGAGGCCGAGGTACTCGCCGAGGCCGGTTCGGTCGCCGCCGCGGCGGTGTCGCCGGGGGACACGCCGCCAGCTACAGACGGCCCTCCCGGCGCAGCAGATCCGCAGCGCTGACCCCGCCGCCGGTACCGCGACGCTGAGTTTCGGCGGTATCGATCTTCTCCGTGGCGTCAGGGGCGTCGGCCGGCTGGGCGCGGAACGCCGTGGTCGGCTCGTTGCCCTGATCGCCGGGTGCGTCTGACGGCGTCTGAATCTGCGGCCCGGAGGCGCTGATGTTGCCGCGCAGCTGCCCGAGCCACGACTCGATCTCCCGGTTGCCCGGACCGCCCTGGCCCTGGCCCGGCTCGGCGGGACGGCCCGCTCCCGGCGCACGGAACGCCGTGGTGGCGGGCTCGGAGGGCGGACCGAACGCGGTGGTCGCCGGGTCGCCGATCGCGGTGGTCGGCGGCGTCGGGTCCCCATTCTGCGGGGTGACGGCGCGGGTCACGTTCGACACCACGTTGCGGAAGGCGCCCTTGGCGGCGCTGAACCGCGTGGTCGCGGGTTCAGCAGACGAAGGTGCGGGCGGGGCCTGCGGTGCCGGGGGCTGCGGCGGAGCGCTCGGCATCCGGTTGGTGGGTGCCTGGCTCGGCGGCTGCGGCTGCCCCGGGGTGATCCGGGTCGGGACGGCACGCTGGCCGGGGGCCGGATGCGTGGGATCGTGCGGCGGCCGGACCGGGGCACCGGAGCCGACCAGCGCACGGGGATCCTCGGGTTCGCGGACCGCGGGACGCTTGCGCTCGTCGGGCAGCTCGGTCTCGCCGAGACCCAGCTTCTGCTGAACGCGCTTCATCCACAGCGGCGCCCACCAGCAGTCGTCGCCGAGCAGCTTCATGACGGCCGGCACCAGGAACATGCGGATGACGGTGGCGTCGAGCAGCAGCGCCATCAGCAGACCGAATGCCAGGTACTTCATCATCACCAGGTCGGAGAACGCGAAGGCGCCGACGACGACGGCCAGCACCAGCGCGGCGCCGGTGATCAGGCGGCCCGTGGTGGCGGTACCGATCCGGATGGCCTCGGCGGTGGACATGCCGCGCTCGCGGGCCTCCACCATGCGGGACACCAGGAACACCTCGTAGTCGGTCGACAGACCCCAGATGACCGCGATGATCAGGCCGATCATCGGCGCCATCAGCGGCTGCGCGGTGTAGTTCATCAACCCCGAGCCGTGCCCGTTCTCGACGAACATCCAGGTCAGGATGCCCATGGTCGAGCCGAGCGTGAGGGCGCTCATCAGGGCGGCCTTGATGGGCAGCACCAGTGAGCCGAACGCCAGGAACATCAGGACGGTCGTGGTGATCACCAGGATCGCCACCATCAGCGGCAGTTTCTCGAACAGCGTGCTGATGCTGTCCTGTTCGAGCGCCGGGGTGCCGCCGACCATCACCTGGACGCCGTGCGGCTCCTGCAGGGCGCGCAGTTCGTTGATCTTCTCGCCGGCGTCACCGCTGTTGATGAGGCCGTTGGACAGCACCCGGACGGACGGGTCCTTGCTGCCGCCCTCCTGGTACGTCCGCTCGGCCCACATCTTCGACTTGTCGTTGCCGTCCGGCGTCACGAACCCGCTGATGGTGCCGGCGTTGGCCCGCACCTGGGCGATCTGCTGATCGGTGACGGGCTGGCCGTTGTCGCTCTTGATGACGAGGGTCAGGGCGTTGGTACGGAAGCCGGGGAAGAGCTGGTCGAACTCCTCCTGCGCGGTACGGACCGAGTTGTCCGGCGGCAGGTACTTCTCGCTCATACCGGCGAGGGCCAGCTGTCCCAGTGGGATGACCAGCAGGATCATGCCGATGGTGATCGGCACGGCGAATGCCAGTGGCCGTTTCATCACGACGTTGACCAACTTGCCCCAGAAGCCCTTCTCGACCTCTTCGCGGGTCTTGGTCTTCTGCGTCTTCTCGGCGAACCAGTCGATGATCTTGCGCGAGAACGGCCAGTTGGCCAGGAACGGCACCTTCAGCAGGGTGCGGACACCGAGCGCGTCGACGTTGGAACCCAGGATGCCCAGCACCGCGGGCAGCACGGTGTTCGACAGGAACGCAGCCAGCAGCACCGACGCGATGATCGCGTAGGTGATGGACCGCAGGAAGCCCAGCGGGATCAGCAGCAGGGGCAGCGACGACGCGACGATGATCACCGCGGAGAACGCGACGGTCCGGCCCGAGGTCATGACGGATCTTCGGACGGCCGCTTCGACGTCGTAGCCCTCGGCCAGTTCTTCTCGGAACCGGCTCACGATGAACAGGCCGTAGTCGATGGCGATACCGAAGCCCATCATGGTCACGACCGGCTGGGCGAAGAAGTGCACGGGCCCGAACTCGGCGGTGAACCGCAGGATGCCGAGCGCGCCACCGATGGTCAGGCCACCGATGATGGCGGGCAGCGCCGCGGCGACCGCGCCACCGAACACGAAGAACAGCACGACCGCGACGAGCGGCACGATCGCGATCTCGGCACGCTTCTGGTCGGTGCCGATGGTGCCGGTCAGCTCGCTCGCGAGCGGCTCCAGACCGGCCAGCTTGATGTTGCCGCCGTTGACCTTGTACAGGTCAGGGGCGACGGACTGGTAGTTCTTCAGGATCGCGTCATCGTTGTCGCCCTTGAGCGGAACGGTGATGAAGGTGTGGCGCAGGTCCTGCGTCGTCATCTTCTTCAGCCCGTCGCTGGGCGCCTTCAGCCAGCCGACCCAGGCGACCACCTTGTCCTTGTGGTCGTTGACGAAGGTGTCCAGCTCGCCGCTGACCTTCTTCTGCCAGGCCGGGTCGGTGATCTTCTTGTCGTCGGGTGGCGTCAGGATGGCCACCACGAGGCTGGTCCGGTCGCGGCCGTAGACCTCGTCACCGAGCACCGACGCGGCGACGGACTCGCTGCCCTCGTTGTAGAAGCCACTCTGCGTGACATGCTCGCCGAGACTGGACCCGTACACGGCGCCACCAAGGCACAGTGCGACCATGACACCGATCACTATGTATCGGAATCGGTACACCGTTCGACCCCACCAGGCGAACACGTCAGCTCCTCACGATTATCTGCATAAATTTGAGCTCAAAGGCACCCTCTAAGAGGTTGCCATTTTCAGCCACCGCACACGTCATCTGTAGTTTTTCCTAAACGCGCGAGCTCAGCAGCGCGGACAACGGCCGGAAGGGCTGCAGCCAGGCGCCCTGTTCAGGCAGCGAATCCAGGCCGATTCGCGGCAGCGGCTCCCGGAAGACACCAGGGATGTCTTCCAGGTCGACGAAGTCCAAGGTATCCGACGCTAACGCCCAACTGGCATGTTCGCGAAATCCGACCACGGTCGCGGGAGTGCCGTCGTGGGCGATGTCCTCGAGCGGTTGGCGGAACGCCTGGCCGTCGGCCGAGGCCACATAAATGCCGGCCAGACCCTCGCTGCGGCGCAGCGCGATGTGCGCCAGCATGTCGCTGTCGACGTCGCTGTCCTCGTCGGTCTTCGGCTTGGCGAACACCGCGAAACCGACGTTCCGCAGGGCCTCCACCCAGGGGCGCACGACGTCGGCGCTACCGGGCGCGATGTTGGTGAAGACGGTCGCCTCGGGCTCCAGGGACACCGGCGGCTGGTCCGGCCGCCGGCCGTTCGCGATCTCGTTGGTGCGGGCCAGTAGCCAGCGGCCCAGCGCGTCGAAGCGGGGCCGGTGGGCGGCGGTCGGCCGGCCGCCGAGGATCGACCCGAGGCCCATGTCGAGGTTCGGTGCGTCCCAGACCAGCAGCACCCGGTGCGGCCGGGGTCCCGGCGGCGGGGTGGGCGGGTAGGGCTTCACCTGTGGAATGGCCTCGGTGATTGTCACTCGGGCTTCTCCCAGATGAGTTCGGTGATGGGGCTGCCCATCCGCATGCCGCGCGCCTCATATTTGGTCGTGGGGCGCCGCACCGAGATCGGCAGGTCGGCATCGGCCGACGTGCGCTTCAGCGTCGGCTCGGCGTCGCCGACTTCGGCGATCTGCACGGCGTAGTCGGCGTGGTCGGTCGCCGCGTGCAGGATGCCGCCGGGCTTGAGGCGGCTGGAGATCAGCGCCACCGTCTCGGCCTGCAGGAGCCGGCGCTTGTGGTGGCGGGCCTTGGGCCAGGGATCCGGGAAGAACACGCGCACGGCGGTCAGGGTGCCCGGCGCGATCATGTGTTCCAGCACATCGACGCCGTCGCCGCGGACGAATCTCACATTCGTCAGGCCGGCCCGGTCGACGCCGCCGAGCAGCTGCGCCAGGCCTTTGCGGTAGACCTCGACCGCGATGACGTCGAGGTGTGGTTCCTCCTGCGCCATGGCCAGGGTCGAGATACCCGTGCCGCTGCCGATCTCCAACACCACCGGCGCGGTGCGGCCGAACCAGGCGGCGGTGTCGATGAGGCTCGCCGCGGTGCCATCTTCGGAGCGGGCGACTTTGCCCAGCTCAGGCCAGCGCCGGTCCCACGTGCTCTGCTGTCCGGTGGACAGGGTCGACCGGCGGGAGCGGAAGCTGGTCACGCGGCGATGCTGGTGGGTGGGTGCGGCGGTGGTTTCGGTGGCCGGCTCGTTTTCGGCCGCCGAGGCGCCGGCCGACGAGGCAGCGTCGTCCTCGCGCTGGGCATACATTCGTCCATCGTCTCTCATCCGGCTGTGAGAGCCCGCATCGTGGTGCAGATTGATACCCAACAGTTGCCTGGAAAACGGCGTCGGCCGGACCCGCGCCGAGGTGCGACGATGGCATCCGGGGGTAGGTGGTGTCAGGGGATCTTTGGCAGCGGTTCACCGCGGAGCTGCAGCGGTTGACGGACGACGTGCCGGGCCTGGCGCATGTCGTTGCGGGCCCCGAACCGGACGACGCCGCCGGCCGGTACCGGTCGATATGTGCAGTGCTGAGTGAAATCGACTGGGCGGCAAACGAATTGGCTGACGATCGGGTGCACCGGTGGTTGGCCTCCGATGCGATGGCGGCCCTGCGCGCCGCCGCGGCGACGGCTGCGCTGGCAGCCGACGGCCTGGTTGTCGACGCCGCCATGGACCCCGACGTCCAGCTGCGGCGGGCGCTGCACTGGCGCCGTCACGGCCGTCGCACCACCGCCGAACTGCATCAACGCTGCGCCGCGGACCTCACGCGCGGGTCATTGCGGCTACTCGCACGTGCGGGAGTGCGACGCGTGACGTCTCGACTGGAACTTCAGCGCATCCGGCTGGAGCTGCTTCGCGAGTGCCGCCGGCAGTACGGCGACCTGCACGCCGAACTGCTCGCTCGGGTGCCGTCCCGGCGGGTCGCGACCGGGAGTTTCGAAGCCGGCGTCCGCGTGCGGCTTGTGGAGCAAGCTGCGCGGATTCGCGACGAGACCACGTTCGCGCTCGGCGCTCCCCAGGCCGACGGCCGGTGGCCGGCACCCGGCATCCCGGGGCCGGTGCTGGCCCAGCGCCCGGACGAGGTGTGGTTGGGCCTCGTGCTGGGCGCGGGTTTCGGTCTGGGTGCGGCGTTGGGGCTGGCCAGGGTGGCGACCGGGCTGGCGGGCGTGCCCGACGGCATCGGCGGCGGCGTGGGGCTGGTGCTCGGTCTCGCACTGACGGCGGCGGTCATCGCGGGCCGCGCCCGGCTGCATCGGCGGGCGGTGCTGGACCGGTGGGTTGGGACGGCCGTCGCGGCGGCACGGCAGGCGAGTGAAGAGGAACTGGCGTACCGGTTACTGGAGGCGCAGGCGGTGATGGCGTCCGCACATCACAAAACGAAAAATTGACCGATTTACGAATTGTGCCCACCGAAGCGCTCGCGCTACTGACGGGTAACCGGCAGTTGGCGCCCTCAAACGCGTTACCTGCGGGTTCGGCAGCTGCGATTGGGCTTTCTGAATCGTTCTTGTGAGAGATCGGACAGCAGCCCGATTGTCCACTTGTATGTCACTCACGTTAACCTCTAAAGAGGTATAGCTGCGATTTGCGAGCAGGAGAATTTGATGACCTCAGCGACCATTCCCGGTCTCGACGCCGCACCGACCAATCACGCCGGGCTACTCGCCTGGGTTCGTGAAGTTGCGGAGCTGACTCAGCCCGACCGGGTGATGTTCGCCGACGGCTCGGCCGAGGAGTACGACCGCCTCGCCGCTCAGCTCGTCGAGGCCGGCACCTTCCAGAAGCTGAACCCCGAGAAGCAGCCGAATTCCTATCTCGCACTGTCGGATCCGTCTGACGTTGCCCGTGTCGAGTCGCGGACCTTCATCTGCTCGCAGCGCGAAGAGGACGCCGGGCCCACCAACAACTGGATGGATCCGGCCGAGATGCGCGGCATCATGACCGACCTCTACCGCGGCTGCATGCGCGGCCGCACCATGTGGGTCGTGCCCTTCTGCATGGGCCCGCTGGACGCCGAGGATCCCAAGCTCGGCGTCGAGATCACCGACTCGGAGTACGTCGTCGTCTCGATGCGCACCATGACGCGCATGGGTGCCAAGGCGCTGGTCAAGCTCGGTGACGACGGCTTCTTCGTCAAGGCGCTGCACTCGCTCGGTGCACCGCTGGAGCCCGGCCAGAAGGACGTGCCGTGGCCGTGCAATGACACCAAGTACATCACCCACTTCCCCGAGACCCGCGAGATCTGGAGCTACGGCTCGGGCTACGGCGGCAACGCGCTGCTGGGCAAGAAGTGCTACTCGCTGCGTATCGCCTCGGCCATGGCGCACGACGAGGGCTGGCTCGCCGAGCACATGCTGATCCTCAAGCTCATCTCGCCGGAGAACAAGGCGTACTACATTGCCGCGGCGTTCCCGTCGGCCTGTGGCAAGACCAACCTCGCGATGCTGCAGCCCACCATCCCGGGCTGGCGCGCCGAGACCGTCGGCGACGACATCGCCTGGATGCGTTTCGGCAAGGACGGCCGCCTGTACGCCGTCAACCCCGAGTTCGGCTTCTTCGGCGTCGCGCCGGGCACCAACTGGTCATCGAACCCGAACGCCATGAAGACCATCGCCGCCGGCAACACCGTCTTCACCAACGTCGCCAAGACCGACGACGGTGACGTCTGGTGGGAGGGCCTCGAGGGCGAGCCGGAGCACCTCATCGACTGGAAGGGCCAGGACTGGATCCTGCGGGAGACGGAGACCAAGGCGGCGCACCCGAACTCGCGCTACTGCACCCCGATCTCGCAGTGCCCGTCGGTCGCGCCCGAGTGGGACGACCCGCAGGGTGTGCCGATCTCGGCGATCCTGTTCGGCGGCCGCCGCAAGACGACGGTGCCGCTGATCACGCAGGCCCGCGACTGGCAGCACGGCGTCTTCATCGGCGCCACCCTGGGATCCGAGCAGACCGCCGCCGCCGAGGGCAAGGTCGGCACCGTGCGCCGCGACCCGATGGCCATGCTGCCGTTCCTCGGCTACCACGTCGGTGACTACTTCCAGCACTGGATCAACATCGGCAAGAACGCTGACGAGTCCAAGATGCCGAAGATCTTCTTCGTCAACTGGTTCCGCCGCGGCGACGACGGCCGCTTCCTGTGGCCGGGCTTCGGTGAGAACAGCCGCGTGCTGAAGTGGGCCATCGAGCGCATCGAGCACCAGGCCGAGGGCAAGAGCACCCCGATCGGCATCGTGCCGACCGCCGCTGACCTGGACCTGGAGGGTCTGGACGTGTCGGCTGCCGACGTCGACGAGGCGCTGGCCGTGCGTGTCGACGAGTGGCAGAACGAGCTGCCGCTGATCGAAGAGTGGTTCGAGTTCGTCGGCGAGAAGCTGCCGACCGGCATCAAGGACGAGTTCGACGCCCTCAAGCACCGCTTGGCTGAAGAGGCCTAAGAGCTCCCTCGCACAAACACACGACCCCCGGTCTCCCAGGAGATCGGGGGTCGTGGGTTTTGGGGCGATCCACCGCGAATGTGCGTCCAGATCGCGGATCGGGTGGCGGAGACGCGCTACGTGCACACTCGCGGCGTGGGGAGACCGACGGCTTCCCGCCACAAATGATCTTGATTAGCCACACAATCGAGTTAGGGTAACCGAACTCAAAACGTCCAGCACGCTGACCAGCAAATTCAGCGCCGCAGGCCGAAGTAATTCGTAGCAACGCTAAGTTGCTGGAACGGTTTTGGGCGGCTAGCGTCAGCGGCGTGACCAGCACCCGATCCGCCGGCCCGACCACGCGTCGGCCGCTTGCGCGATCCCTGCTGCTGGCCACTGCGTTCGTTCTCCCGGCGGTGGCGCTGCGTCTCGCGGGCGTCCACCCGAACCCCGTCGTCTCGCTGTTGGCATTCGGCGCGGCTGTCGTCGCCGCAAGCTTCGTGCTGGCCTGGGCGGCCGAAGCAGCGCAGGTCGACGTGTCCGGTGGCCTCGCCATCGCCGTTCTGGCCCTGATCGCGGTGCTGCCCGAATACGCCGTCGACCTCTACTACGCCTACGTCGCCGGCCACAACGCCGAGTACGTGCAATACGCCGCCGCCAACATGACCGGCTCCAACCGGCTGCTCATGGGTATCGGCTGGCCGGTCGTGGTGATCGTCGGTCTGTACGTCGCGCAGCGGATGTCGGCCGGCAAGAGCAGCAAACCGATGTTGTCGCTGGAACCCGGCAACCGCGTCGAGCTGGGCTTCCTGCTCATCGCCGGACTCGTCGCGTTCATCATCCCGACGACCGGCCGCATCCACCTGGTGCTCGGCGTGGCACTGCTGGCCTGGTTCGGCTTCTACCTCTACAAACTGACGCGCGGGGAGCCGGAGGAGCCCGAGCTCGTCGGTACTGCCGCGGCCATCGGCGCGCTGCCCGACCGGGCTCGCCGCATCACCGTCGTGACGTTGTTCGCGGTATCGGGTGCGGTCATCCTGATGTGTGCGGAGCCGTTCGCGAACAGCCTGGTCGACGCGGGCACCGAGCTGGGTGTCGACCGCTTCCTGCTGGTGCAGTGGCTCGCGCCGCTGGCCTCGGAGGCCCCGGAGTTCATCATCGCGACCATCTTCGCCGCGCGAGGGAAGAGCACCGCGGCCATCGCGACCCTCATCTCATCCAAGGTCAATCAGTGGACGCTGCTGATGGGCTCGCTGCCCATCGCCTACCTCGCCGGCGGTGGCGGCACCGAGCTGGTTCTCGACGGCCGGCAGGTCGAGGAGGTGCTGCTGACGGCCACCCAGACCATGATGGGCGTCGCGCTGATCCTGTCGCTGCGGTTCCACCGGGCGACGGCGTGGCTGCTGCTGGCGCTGTTCGTGGTGCAGTTCCCGATCACCTCGACCACCGGCCGCCTGGTGCTGTGCGGCGTCTACGGCGCGCTGACGGTGGTGGGCCTGATCATCAACCGTCGTCACATCGTCGCGACGCTGCGGGCACCGTTCAGCGCCGGCGACGACGACGTCGACGGGGTGCGGTTCGACGGCCGGGAGCTGTCGATCGTCGGTCGCTGACCGCGGTGACGAGCGGCGCGAGCCGGCGAGTCCAGGATGAAGTCCGCGGCGCGCGCGGCCATCGCCATCGCAGGCGCATTTGTGTTGCCGGACAACATGATCGGCATGATCGACAGATCGGCAACCCGTAGACCGTCGATGCCGCGGACCCGCAATTGGTCATCGACGATGTCGTCGTCGTCCGGTCCCATGCCGCAGGTGCCGATCGCGTGGAACCCGGTCAGCCCCTGCGTCATGGCGGCGTGCAGGAGTTCGTCATCGGATTGGGTCTCGGGGCCGGGCGTCAGCTCCGTGGCGATGAGGTCGGCGATGGGCGACTGCTGGAACACCTCGCGCATGGCGCGCAGGACCCCGATGGCGGCGGTCCGGTCGTGGGCGGTGGCCAGATAGTTGGGGTCGATCATCAAAGGGTCGTCCGGGTCGGGCGAGCTGATCCAGACGCTGCCCTCCGACGTCGGGCGCAGAATCTCGCCCATACAGGACACGCCCGGCAGACGCTCGACCGTGCCGCCGACGCCGGCCAGTGTCAGCGCGGTGACGAGCATCTGGCCGTCGACGCGGGGCTGGTCGGGGGCGGTCTTGAAGAACGCGAGCACGTCACCGGTCGGTGCGGCCAGTGGTCCCCGGCCGGTGGCGGCGTATCTGACGGTGGACCGGACCTTGCCGCACGTCGTCGACAGGTGCCGGTTGTGCCCGATGTTCCGATTGAGTCGGTAGGTGTTCACCAGCGTCCGGTGGTCGCGCATGCGCCGCCCGACGTTCGAGCGTTCCAGGTAGCACGGCACGCCGGCGGCCGCGAGCACGTCGCTGGGCCCGATTCCGGAGAGCTGCAACAGTTTTGGTGATCCGAGCGCGCCCAGCGTGAGGATCACTTCTCGATTCGCCCGCACCACCGTCGTGAGTCCGTCCATCCGGAGCCTCACCCCCGTGGCGCGGCCTCGGGTGAACTCCAGTCGCTCTGCCGTGGCGCCGGTGAGCACCTGCAGGTTGGGGCGGGCGCGCACCGGGTCCAGGAATGCGGTGGCGGCGCTGACCCGTCTGCCATTGTGGATGGTCGCGGGCGAGAGTCCGATGCGTGGCTCGTCTGTTTCGTTCAGGTCGCAGAGGGGCCGCAGGCCGAGGCGGGTACCGGCGGCAATCGTCGTCAGCGCGAGCGGGTCGGGGTCGCGGACGACGCTGATCGCCAGTTCGCCGCCGAACCCGCGCGTGGACGACTGACCGATGGTGTTGTGTTCGAAGCTTCGGTACGCGGCGAGGATGTGGTCCCAGCCCCAGCCGGGATTGCCCAGCTGTTCGAGCTCGTCGAAGTCGGCTTTCTGGCCGCGGTTGTAGACCATGCCGTTGACCGAGCTGGACCCGCCGAGGACCTTGCCGCGTGGCCACAGTTCGCTGGTGCCGTGCGGGCCGAGGGGAATGGTCTGGTGCTGCCAGATGTACCGCGGGTCGCCGAACAAGCGGCTGCCGAGTTTGGGGACGCGAAGGTAGGGGCTACGCGCAGGGCCCCCGGCCTCGATGAGGAGTACCCGGTTGCGGGGATCGGCGGACAGGCGATTCGCCAGCACACACCCCGCCGTCCCGGCGCCCACCACGAGGTAATCGAATGTGGCCATCGCGACCTCCGGTCGGCGTCATCAAAACTTTGCCAAAACTACAGTCGCAAGCTCGCGACATCGACAGATAGTCGCATAGATCTGCAAAATATGTCGATTAGATCTGCTTCTGGCGATTAGCTGAGAGTTTGCCAAAATTGCAGGAATAGCAGAATATCGGCCGTCGTCCGAGCGTTGCCGACCGGCGTCAGGTGGTTGTCGACGCCGCAGAATTCGACACACCCACCTTCTTGACAGGTGTCAAGTCACCTGTCGTAGAGTGCCGTCATGCAGATTCGCCAGCACGTGGGCAGCGGGAAACCGGCCGTGATCTTGCACCCGTCCGGCACGGTGGTGACGTTCGACGAGTTGGAGGCCCGGGCCAACCGGCTGGCGCATCACTTCCGGGCCAACGGGCTCGTCGAGGGCGACGTCGTTGCCATCCTGATGGAGAACAACGAGCACATGCATGCGGCGATGTGGGGCGCGCGGCGCAGTGGCCTGTACTACGTGCCGATCAACATTCACCTGACGCCCGCCGAAGCCGCCTACATCATCGAGAACAGTGGCGCCGCCGCGGTGATCGGTTCGGCGGCCCTCAGTGACACGTGTGCCGGCTTGGCCGAGCACCTGAAGGGTGGGCTGCCCAAGCTGCTCATGATCGCCGACGGTGAGCTGCCAGGCTGGGATCGCTACCCGGAATGCGTTGCGGCCTATCCTGATACGCCGATCGACGACGAGATCGAAGGTGACCTGCTGCAGTACTCGTCGGGCACGACGGGGCGCCCGAAGGGCATCAAGCGCGAGCTGACGCATCTGCCGCCGGCCGAGGTGCCCGGGCTCATGAAGATGCTGATGAGCTTCTGGCTCCCCAAGGATGCCGTCTACCTGAGCCCGGCGCCGCTGTACCACACCGCGCCCTCTGTGTGGTCGATGCAGATTCAGGCCGAGGGCGTCACCACGGTCGTGATGGAGAAGTTCGACGCCGAGGGCTGTCTGGACGCCATCGCGCGCTACGGCATCACGCACGGCCAGTTCGTGCCCGTGATGTTCACCCGGATGCTGAAACTGCCGCAGTCCGTGCGGGATTCGTACGACCTGTCGTCGCTCAAGCGCGTCATGCACGCCGCCGCCCCGTGCCCGGTGGAGATCAAGAAGCAGATGATCGACTGGTGGGGCCCGATCGTCGACGAGTACTACGCGTCGTCCGAGGCCATCGGCTCCACGCTGATCACGGCCGAGGACTGGCTGACCCACCCCGGGTCGGTCGGCAAGCCCATGCTGGGCGTCCTGCACATCCTCGACGAGGACGGCAACGAGCAGCCGCAGGGCGTACCGGGCGAAATCTATTTCGAGGGCGGGAACACCTTCGAGTACCTGGACGATGCCGAAAAGACCGCGGCTTCAAGGGATGCGCACGGCTGGGCGACCGTCGGCGACATCGGCTACCTCGACGAGGACGGCTACCTCTACCTCACCGACCGCCGGCATCACATGATCATCAGCGGCGGTGTGAACATCTACCCGCAGGAAGCGGAGAACGTCCTCGTCACGCATCCCAAGGTGATGGACGCCGCGGTGTTCGGTATTCCCGATGCCGAGATGGGCCAGAGCGTGAAAGCGGTTGTGCAGACCGTGGATCCGGCCGACGGTACCGAGGAGTTCGGCGCGGAGCTGCTGACCTGGTTGCGGGACCGGCTGACGCACTACAAGTGCCCGCGGTCCATCTCGTTCGAAGCGCAATTACCGCGGACCGACACGGGCAAGCTGTACAAGCAATCGCTGATCGAGAAGTACTCTGTGTGACGTGCCCACTGGCGGACCGTTTTTCGAGGACCTCAGCATAGGTCAGGTTTTCGACTGGGCGCCCGGCATGACGCTCACGGACGGTGCGGCGGCGGTACACCAGGCCATCGTCGGTGACCGGATGCGGCTGCCGTTGGACGCCGCTCTGGCTGCCGCGGTCACCGGATCACCGCGGGCGCTGGCGCATCCCGCGCTGGTGTGCGACATCGCGATCGGTCAGTCGACGCTGGTGACCCGACGGGTCAAGGCGAATCTGTTCTACCGCGGGCTGCGGTTCCACCGCTTCCCGCACATCGGCGACACCATCACCACCCGTACCGAAGTCGTTGGGCTAAAACAGAATTCAGCCAAGCCGGGCCGGCCGCGTACGGGGCTGGCCGCGCTGCGAATGATCACCATCGACCAGGACGGCCGCACGGTGCTCGATTTCCACCGGTGCGCCATGCTGCCGCTGCGCGACGACGCCGACGACACCGGCCACGCCGACGACCTCAGCACCATCGGCAGTGCCACGCCCGGGCTCCCGGACCCGACTTCGGAGTGGAATGCCGACGCGTGGCGCTCGGGGGCGCCCGGCGAGAATTTCGATCCGGAGCTCGCCGGCCAGGTGTTCACCAGCACGGCCGACGTCGTCAGCAGCGCCCCGGAACTGGCCCGCCTGACCCTCAACGTCGCTGCCACGCACCATGATTCGCGTGTGGCCGGCACTCGGCTGGTGTACGGCGGGCACACCATCGGCCTGGCGCTGGCCCAGGCCACCCGGCTCCTGCCGAACATCGTCACCGTCCTGGGCTGGGAGTCCTGCGACCACACCGGCCCCGTGCACGAGGGCGACACTCTCTACAGCGAGTTGCACGTCGAGGCCGCGCACGAGACGCCGGGCCGCGGCGGGACACTCGATCTGCGGTCCGTGGTGTTCGCGGTCGACGCCGACGGATCCGACCGGCAGGTACTGGACTGGCGGTTCAGCGTCCTGCAGTTCTGAGCATTGTCAGAATGGCGGCGTGAGCGCGTTGCGGTTGTCCGATCTGGGCAGTGACCCGGAGTCGGTGCTGCGGCTGGTCCGGTTTTTCGACGACCTCGATGCCTCGGGTGTCGACGGGGTGCTGGAGGCGGCGCAGGTCGTCGCCGGGTGTCCCGTCCACGTGCGGTGGGACGGCTCGGCACCAGAGGTTTGGCTGGAGCGCGACGCCCCGGCGCACCCGTTGGACGCCGTCCTGCTCGACAGGGTGCGGCACACGCTGGGTGACATCGGCGCCCGGGTGCCGCCCAGCTTCGGTGACCCGGCGCTGGTCGAGGTGGTGCTGTCGAGCCGGGAGCGCCCCGAGGACCGGGCGCGGGCGATCAGGCTGCTGGGGCTCGACGAGTCCCGCGAGGTCAGGGTGCTGGCGGTGTCGGCACAGTCGTCGCCGGAAGCGTTGCGGGTCATCACGTCGGCCCTGACCGCGGTGTCGGTGCGGACCGCGGACCTGGGCACCGCGACGGCGGTGGTGTGCCAGGGCCGGACCGACACGCGTGCGCTGTCCGACGAGCTGGACCAGGCGATCGTCACGGCGTTCCCGGCGCCGTTACCGGTCGGCGCCGACCGGGGGCCGTGGGTCGGTCTCGGGGCGGCCGGCGGCGTGTTCGCGGCGCCGACCTCGTGGTCCCAGGCGCTGCGGGCGCTGCGCTTCGCGTCGTCGACCGGTTTCGGGCGACGTGCCGTCGCCTACGAGCGGTTGAGCGCGCTCGAGCTGCTGGCCGAGCTGCCACCCGAGGCCACGCGCGGCAGTCACGCGCTGGCCCGCATCAACGAGATCGCCGCGACGCCCACCGGCCGGCTGCAGGTCGAGACGGCCGAGGCATTCTGCGTGTTCGGTTCGCTGCGACGGACGGCCGAGGAACTGCACGTGCACCACAGCACCGTGGCGGCGCGGCTGGCGCACATCGAATCCCAGCTGGGCTGGGATATGGACGATCCGCTGGACCGGTTCTCGGCGACCCTCGTGCTGATGATCCGCCGGATCGCGCTGTCGTCGGCGGAGCTGACGGACTGAATGGCGCGCGAGCGTGCAGCTAGATCGCCGATTTTCGAGATCTCGCTCTCTGGCTGCACATTCGCGGGTAGTCGCCGCGCTCGGCCGACGATCGTCGGGAAATATCCCTCCAAGACGCGACGTATGTCGGATGACCCGACATCGTTGGGTTCGTGATGATGGCCACACAAGCGTGAACAGCCCACGCTCAGTCACAGACTCAAGGAGTACCCACATGGCCGTCATCGACCCCACCAAGACCTGGGAACTGGTGGAGGAACGCCTGTCGCGCACCACGAACGAGCGCCACCGCCAGGTGCTGGGCATCGTGCTCGAACACATGAAGGCGGAGGCCGTGCCGGACATGGATCGTCTGATGGCCACGTTGTCCCCGAAACCGGATTACCACTTCTGGTACGCCAACACCGACATGGGCCCGAAGACCACCGAAGGCGTGCGCGCCTATTACGAGGCGTTCGTGGCCAGTGGCGCGAATCATCTGGTCTTCGAGGTCGATCGCCTCGCCGTCGACGATGATCTGGTGATGACCGAAGGCTGGATGAAGATGATCTACCCGGGCGCGTCCGCGCAGGCCATCGGTGTGGACGTCGACGACCCGAACGGCGACTACCTGCTGGTGTTCCGTCAGCTGATCAACTGGCCGATCGACGCCGACGGCCTGATCATCGGCGAGGACGCGTACCAGACCGGCCCGGTCAGCGTCACCAAGCTCGGTGTGGCAGACCTGCCGCAGGCGTACATCGACCAGAAGGCCGCCGCCGCCAATGCCTGAACGCCGCGAGGACATCGCAGCCCTGCTGCTCGACCGCCTCGGCGACGAGCGGCTGGGGCTGCGGACCCGGGACCAGGACTGGACCTGGGACGAGGTGGTCCGCGAGTCCGCTGCCCGCGGCGCGTACGCCGCCGAACTGCGGGCTGACGGGCCGTTCCACATCGGCGTCCTGCTGGACAACGTGCCCGACTTCATCTTCTGGTTGGGCGGCGCCGCGCTGTCCGGGGCGACGATCGTCGGCATCAACCCGACGCGCGGCAACACGGAACTGGCCGGCGAGGTCCGCCATGCGGACTGTCAGCTGATCGTCACGGATTCGGCTGGGCGGGAACGGCTTTCGGGCCTTGACCTCGGGCTGACGCCCGACCGCATCCTCGTCGTCGACGACCCCGCCTACCAAGAAGCGATTTGTGCACGAAAATCCGCGGCCGGCGCGGAAAATCGTGCACAAATCGCTCCTGCGGAGGGCGTCGGCGCCGAAACGCTGATGCTGCTGCTGTTCACCTCCGGCACGACGGGCGCGTCGAAGGCCGTCAAGTGCAGCCAGGGTCGCCTGGCGTGGATCGCCTACTCGGCGGTGGACAAGTTCAACCACGTCCGCGACGACGTCGACTACTGCTGCATGCCGCTGTTCCACGGCAACGCCATCATGGCGCTGTGGGCCCCGGCGCTGGCCGTCGGCGCGACCGTCTGCCTGACCCCGAGCTTCTCGGCGTCCGGCTTCCTGCCCGACGTGCGGTATTTCGGCGCGACGTTCTTCACCTACGTCGGCAAGGCACTCGGCTACCTGCTGGCCACCCCCGAATTGCCCGACGACGCCGACAACCCGCTGAACCGCGGGTTCGGCACCGAGGCCTCACCGGAGGACCAGGCCTATTTCAAGCGCCGATTCGGCGCGGAGCTGTACGAGGGGTACGGCTCCAGCGAGGGCGGCGGCGCCGTCGTACTCGACCCGAACCAGCCCGAGGGGGCACTCGGCCGTCCCGCCCATCCGGGTGTCGCGATCATCAACCCCGAAACGATGATCGAGTGTGCCCCGGCGGTTTTGGACCGGCACGGCCGCATCCTCAACCCCGACGACGCCGTCGGCGAGATCGTCGACAAGCTCGGCACCAAGAAGTTCGAGGGCTACTACAAGAACGACTCCGCCGACGCCGACCGCATCCGAAACGGCTGGTACTGGACCGGCGACCTGGGCTACCTCGACGAGAACGGCTTCATCTACTTCGCCGGCCGGCGCGGGGACTGGATTCGGGTCGACGGCGAGAACACATCGGCCCTGTCGATCGAGCGCGTGCTGCGGCGCCATCCCGAGGTGATCGCCGCCGGGGTATACGCGGTGCCGGACCCCCGCTCGGGCGATCAGGTGATGGCGGCCATCGAGGTCGCCGACCCCATCCTGTTCGACGTCGACAAGTTCGTGCAGTACCTGAACGACCAGGACGACCTCGGCAAGAAGGGCATGCCGCGATTCCTGCGGATTTCGGATTCGTTGCCGGTCACCGGCTCCAACAAGGTGCTCAAGCGCGAACTGCAGGCGGACAAGTGGCACACCGACGAACTGGTGTACCGCTGGGTGGGTCGGGGCGTACCGGTTTACGGCCTGATGTCGGACGATGCCAAGCGCGCGTTGGACGATGAGTTCACGCAGTACGGACGGCAGCGATACCTATAGGGAGTTTGGGCATGACGGACTGGGACTCGACGGTTGACGTGCTGGTGGCGGGCTCTGGTGGCGGTGGCGTCACCGGTGCCTACACCGCCGCGCGTGAGGGGCTCGAGGTGCTGCTGGTCGAGGCCACCGACAAGTTCGGCGGCACCACTGCCTACTCCGGTGGCGGTGGCGTGTGGTTCCCGTGCAACCCCGTGCTGCAGCGGGCCGGCACCGACGACACCATCGAGGATGCACTCGAGTACTACCACGCCGTTGTCGGCGACCGGACGCCGCGCGAGCTGCAGGACACCTACGTCCGCGGCGGGGCGCCGCTGATGGAGTACCTGGAAGCCGATCCCAACATCAAGTTCGACATGCTGCCCTGGCCCGACTACTTCGGGAAGATGCCCAAGGCCCGGCTGGACGGTCAGCGGCACGTTGCGGCGCGTCCGCTGAAGATCGAAAAGGCGCCTGCATTCAAGGAATTGGTGCGCGGCCCGCTCGACAACGACCGGCTCGGCGTCCCGCAGCCCGACGACTACTTCATCGGCGGCCGGGCGCTGATCGCCCGCTTCCTGGTGGCGCTGAAGCAGTACCCTTCGGCGACAACGCAACTCGACACCGCGCTGGTCGAGCTGGTCACCGAGGACGGCGCCGTCGTCGGTGCTGTCGTCGAGACCGACGGGGTCCGCAAGGCGATCAGGGCGCGCAAGGGCGTGCTGCTCGCGGCCGGCGGCTTCGAGGGCAACGACGAGCTGCGGCACAAGTACGGCGTGCCCGGCGAAGCGCGAGACACCATGGGGCCCTGGGGAAATCTGGGGCAGGCGCATGAGGCGGGCATCGCCGTCGGCGCGGATACCGACCTGATGGAGCAGGCCTGGTGGTCGCCCGGCCTGACGCATCCGGACGGTCGCAGCGCGTTCGCGCTGTGGTTCACCGGCGGCATCTTCGTCGACCAGGACGGCAAGCGGTTCGTCAACGAATCCGCGGCGTACGACCGCATCGGCCGCGTCGTCGTGGACCGGCTGGCCAAGGGCGAGATGACGTTGCCGTTCTGGATGATCTACGACGACGGCGAAGGCGGAGCCGCCGGCGTTGTTCCTCCAATAAAAGCGACCAACGTGTCGATGGTCGAGACCGAGAAGTACGTCGATGCCGGGCTGTGGCACACCGCCGACACCCTGGAGGAGCTGGCCGTCAAGATCGGCGTCCCGGCCGAGCAGCTCGCCGCGACCGTCAAACAGTTCAACGAATACGCCGACGCCGGCTCCGACCCCGACTTCGGCCGCGGCGACGAGGCCTACGACCGTGCCTTCTCCGGCGGCGCCTGCCCGATGGTCCGGATCGACAAGGCGCCGTTCCACGCCGCCAAGTTCGGCATCTCCGACCTGGGCACCAAGGGCGGCCTGCGCACCGACACCACCGGTCAGGTGCTCGACACCGCCGGTAACCCGATTCCCGGGCTGTACGCGGCGGGCAACACCATGGCCGCGCCGAGCGGCTACGCCTACCCGGGCGGTGGCAACCCGATCGGCACCAGCATGGTGTTCTCCCACCTGGCGGTGCTCGATATGGTCAAACGAGAGGCTTCGTAAGGGTCCTGGTTCCAGGGCTCGGCGAATTGGAAAGGGGCACAAGATGACTGAGGCCGAGGTCCGGCATATCGATGCCGGCGTCGAGATGACGCGGTTCGCGCGCGGCTGGCACTGCATCGGGCTGGCCGAGTCGTTCCGGGACGGAAAGCCGCACTCGGTGCAAGCGTTCGGGACCAAGCTCGTGGTGTTCGCCGACTCCACCGGTGCCATCAAGGTGCTCGACGGGTACTGCCGCCACATGGGTGGTGACCTGTCGCAGGGCACCGTCAAGGGCGACGCGGTGGCGTGCCCGTTCCATGACTGGCGTTGGGGCGGGGACGGCAAGTGCCAGTTGGTGCCGTACGCCAAGCGCACGCCGCGGCTGGCCCGCACCCGGGCCTGGCAGACCACCGAGGTCAACGGGCAGCTGCTGCTCTGGCACGACCCCGAGGGTTCGACGCCCGGGCCGGAGCTGACCCCGCCGACCATCGAGGGGTACGAGGAGGGCCAGTGGTCGCCGTGGCAGTGGAACTCGCTGCTGATCGAGGGGTCGCACTGCCGCGAGATCGTCGACAACAACGTCGACATGGCGCACTTCTTCTACATCCACCACGCCTACCCGACGTACTTCAAGAACGTCATCGAGGGCCACACCGCCAGCCAGTTCATGGAGTCCAAGCCGCGCCCGGACTACGCGACCCGCGAGCTGTGGGACGGCACGTATCTGCGTTCGGAGGCCACGTACTTCGGGCCCGCGTACATGATCAACTGGCTGCACAACGATCTCGCCCCGAACTTCACGGTCGAGATCGCGCTGATCAACTGCCACTACCCGGTGACGCACGACTCGTTCGTGCTGCAGTGGGGAGTGGCGGTGCAGAACAATCCGGCGCTGCCGGCGGACAAGACCGAGAAGCTGGCGGCGTCGTTGAGCCGCAGTTTCGGCGACGGCTTCATGGAAGACGTCGAGATCTGGAAGAACAAGACGCGCATCGAGAACCCGCTGCTGACCGAGGAAGACGGTCCGGTCTACCAGCACCGCCGTTGGTACGAGCAGTTCTATGTCGACGTCGCCGACATCAAGCCCGACATGGTCGCCCGCTTCGAGCAGGAGGTCGACACCACGCACGCCAACGACCTGTGGCACGAAGAGGTCGCCAGGAATTTGGCCAACCGCACTCCGGTGGGCAAGGCGCACGCCGTCCAGTAGTCGCCGAAAAGCACTGAGCCGCCCTCGTTTCCGAGGGCGGCTCAGTGGTCAGATCGGGGTGTCGGACTCAGCGGGCGGGGCTCAGCGGGCCGGGTGCGCCTGCGGGCTCTGCACGATGGCGGCCAGCTGGCCCAGGTTCTGCAGCTTGTCCATGTCCGGAGCGGACGGGACGGGGACCGCGGAGAACGCGGGCAGCACCGGGTCGGCCGGCTTGTCCTGCAGCATGCCGAGGGCCATGTAGCCGGCCACGCCCAGACCTGCTGCCGTCAGCACCACCACAGCGGTGGAACGCCGGAACAGCTGCCGCAGGGGGCCGATGTTTTCGGTCGTCTGATGGGTCAGGGTGGTCATTGCCGTGCCTCTTCTCGGTGAAGATCACGACCGAGGTGGTCGTTGGTCTGTTCAACAACCATGCGCCCCGAAATGCTTCCCCGCAAGGGTTTATTTGATCGGCTAATATTTCAAAAACCGTGCATGACCTGCATAAACATCGATTAGATAGTATAATCTAAGTAACGAAGATCACGTTCGGGCGGCACCTGGCGGGCGGGATCGTCAGTGCCGCAGCGGGTTGCGGCAGCCGCATCAGCGGTGCTGGTGCGCGATGAGTTAGCCGTCGGGGCTAGCCGACGACGGCCGGGTTCAGCAGCGGCCGCAGGAACTCGACCTGGCTGGCAAAGAACGCCCGGGCCACCTGGGTCTTGGCGGCGACGCCGTCGAACCCGTGATAAGCGCCCGGCACCACTTCCAGTTCGCACGGCACGCCCGCCGCCCGCAGCCGCTCGGCGTACTCGACATCCTCGTCGTGGAAGACATCGAAGGTCCCGACCCCGACCCAGGCCGGCGGGAGACCGGACAGATCGGCGCGCCGGGCGGGGACGGCCACCGTGGGGTCGGCGCCACCGAGATACGCGCGCCAGCCGAAGCGGTTCGACTTCTGGGTCCACAGCCGGTGTCCCGGATGGTCCAGTCCGGGCCGGCTGCCCGACCGGTCGTCGATCATCGGATACACCAAAAGCTGTGCTGCCAGGGGTATTTCACCGCGGTCATGCGCCAGCTGCGCCAACGCCGCGCTCATGCCGCCGCCGGCGCTGGCGCCGCCGACCGCCACCCGTGCCGGGTCGACAGCCGGCAGGTCGACCAGCCAGCGCAGCGCCGTGTAGCAGTCCTCCAGCCCGGCCGGATACGGATTGTCGGGCGCCAGCCGGTATTTGACCGCGGCCACGGTGATGCCCAGGGCGTCCGCGAAACGCCGGCACAGCGCGTCGTCCTGCGCCGGGCTGCCGATGACGTAGCCGCCGCCGTGAATCCACAGCAGCGCGCCGCCCCGGTCCGCGCCGGTGGACGGGCGGTGCAGCCGGATTCCGACGCCCGACGCCAGCGTCAGCACCTCGACGTTGTCGGGGGTGCGGCGTTCCTGCAGGTCGGACAGTACGCGGACGAACCGGAGGTTCCACGGCGTGATGGGGCTGCGCGGCATGAACCGCGCGGCCCGCGCCAGCTCGGGGTGGAAGTCGACTGTTTGCGAGAGGCCCGGCATCCAACCGACATTACTGATCGGCGCGCGTCCGGGCGGGACACGCCTGCAGTTCACACACAGGAAACTCGTTGTCCTGCGCGAAACTGAGCATCAGTGTTCACTGAAACGCTATGACTTCCACGCCGCACAAGCATGCCGAGCCACCCGGTCTGACGGCCGAGGACGCGGGCTACCACCACACCCTCAAACCGCGTCAGCTGCAGATGATCGCGATCGGCGGCGCCATCGGCACCGGCCTGTTCCTGGGTGCCGGTGGACGGTTGCACAACGCGGGGCCGGGGCTGTTCCTCGTCTACCTGATCTGCGGCGGGTTCGTCTTCCTGATCCTGCGGGCCCTGGGCGAGCTGGTGTTGCACCGGCCGTCGTCGGGGTCGTTCGTGTCGTACGCGCGGGAGTTCCTCGGGGAGAAGGCGGCTTATGTCGCGGGCTGGATGTACTTCCTGAACTGGGCCATGACGTCGATCGTCGACTCGACCGCCATTGCCACCTACTTCCACTACTGGTCGGCGTTCGACGCGATCCCGCAGTGGCTGATCGCGCTGATCGCCCTGGCCATCGTGCTGAGCATGAACCTGATCTCGGTGACGCTGTTCGGCGAGCTCGAGTTCTGGGCGGCCCTGATCAAAGTCGTCGCGCTGGTGACGTTCCTGGTCGTCGGCACGGTGTTCCTGGCGGGCCGCTTCAAGGTCGACGGTCAGTCCACCGGCTTCAGCGTCATCGCGGACCACGGCGGCCTGTTCCCGACCGGCCTGCTACCACTGGTGGTGGTGACCTCGGGCGTCGTCTTCGCTTATGCCGCAGTCGAACTCGTCGGCACCGCGGCGGGTGAGACGGCAGAACCGCACAAGATCATGCCGCGCGCCATCAACTCGGTGATCTTCCGCATCGCGCTCTTCTACGTCGGCTCGCTGGTGCTGCTCGGCCTGTTGCTGCCGTACTCGGCGTACAAGCCGGGGGAGAGCCCGTTCGTCACGTTCTTCTCGAAGATCGGTTTCGAGGGCGCCGGCACCCTGATGAACGTCGTCGTGCTCACCGCGGCGTTCTCCAGCCTGAACGCCGGGCTGTACTCGACCGGCCGCATCCTGCGTTCCATGGCGATGAACGGCAGCGCCCCGAAGTTCACCGGCGTCATGTCGAAACGCGGTGTGCCCTATGGCGGTATCTGCCTGACCGCCAGCATCGGCCTGCTCGGTGTCGTGCTCAACGGCGTCGTGCCGGCGCAGGCCTTCGAGATCGTGCTGAACATGGCGGCGCTGGGCATCATCGCGTCGTGGGCCACCATCGTGATCTGTCAGTTGCAACTCTTCCGCTGGTCGCAGCGCGGTGAGATCGCCAGGCCGGCGTTCCGGATGTGGGGTGCGCCGTACACCGGATACGCCACGCTGGCATTCCTGGCCGCGGTGCTGGTGCTGATGGCGTTCGACAAGCCGGTAGGCACCTGGACGGTGGCGACGCTGGTGCTCATCATCCCGGCGCTGATCCTGGGCTGGTACGCGGCGCGGGGCCGGGTCCTGGCGATCGCCAAGGAGCGCGAGGGCTTCACCGGCCAGTTCCCGGTGGTCGCCAACCCGCCGCCACCGGGCGAACGTCAACCTTGACGCGTTGACGTTTACCGCCGGCCGATTAGGGGTTTACTTGGCTGGTGGAGATCATGTCGCCGACCGATGCCATGTTCCTGCTCGGCGAATCGCGGGAGCATCCGATGCACGTCGGCGGCCTCCAGCTGTTCACCCCACCCGACGGGGCCGGGCCCGAGTTCCTGCCCGAGCTCTATCAGGACATGTTGGCGCACACCAACTTCAACCCCACCTATCGCAAACGCCCGGCGCGGATTCTGGGCGGCATCGCCAGCTTCGGTTGGGCCTATGACGACGACGTCGACGTCGACTACCACGTGCGGCGCTCGGCGCTGCCCCGGCCGGGAAGAGTTCGCGAGCTGCTCGACCTGTGCGGACGGCTGCACACCAGCCTGCTGGACCGGCACCGACCGCTCTGGGAGACGTACCTGGTCGAGGGACTCGAAGACGGCCGGTTCGCGGTCTATTCGAAGGCCCACCACGCGCTACTGGACGGGGTCTCGGCGCTGCGGATGGCGATGCGCACGCTGTCCGACGACCCGGCCGAGCAGGAGGTGCGGGTGCCGTGGGACCTGCCGTCCCGCAAACGGGCGCCGAAGCAGAGCCCGTCCCTGATCGGTTCGGCGGTGGGTGCCGTCGGCGCGGCGGCCGGTCTCGCGCCATCGGCGTTCCGGGTGGCTCGCGCGGTGTTGTTGGAGCAGAACCTGACCCGGACGTTCAGTGCGCCGAAGACGATGTTCAACGTCAAGATCGGTGGCGCCCGGCGGGTGGCGGCGCAGTCCTGGCCGATCGCCCGGATCAAGGCCGTCAAGCAGGCCGCCGGCGGCGTCACCGTCAACGACGTCGTACTGGCCATGTGCGCCGGTGCGCTGCGGGCCTACCTGCTCGAGCAGAACGCCCTGCCCGACGCGCCGCTGATCGCGATGGTCCCCGTGAGCCTGCGGTCCGAGGCCGACGCGGATGCCGGCGGCAACCAGGTCGGCGCGCTCCTGTGCAACCTGGCCACCGACGTCAAGGATCCGGCGACGCGGCTGCAGACCATCGCCGACTCGATGCGCGGCAACAAGCAGGTGTTCTCGGGGCTGTCGAAGACGGAGTCCATGGCCCTGTCGGCGCTGCTGCTGTCCCCGATCGCGCTGTCCGCCGTGCCGGGTTTCGTCGACGCCACCCCGCCGCCGTTCAACATCGTCATCTCGAACGTGCCGGGGCCGCGGGTGCCGATGTACTGGAAGGGCGCCCGGCTCGACGGGAACTATCCGCTGTCGATCGCGCTCGACGGGCAGGCGCTCAACATCACGCTGGTCAACAACGGCGACAACCTCGACTTCGGGTTGGTCGGCTGCCGGCACAGCGTGCCGCACCTGCAGCGACTGCTGGGCCACCTCGAAGACTCGCTGACGGACCTGGAGGCGGCGGTCCGCTAGCCGCCGAACGTGAAGAAGATGGCGACTTTTCGCGGATTTCTCGCCATCAAGTTCACGTTCGGCGCGCGCCTTACAGCGGCGGCGGCGCCCAGGGCAGGGTGATCGGGGCCAGACCCGGGATCTCGAGCACGTGCGACGGCGGTGCCGGCTCGGCGGGAGCTGCCGGCTCGGCCGGGGGCGCCAGCGGCGGATGCGCCGGGTTGTCGACGGGCGAGGCCGGCGGCGCCGGCGGCACGGTCGTGTCGGTGACCGCCGGACTCGGTGCCTCGGCGGTATGAGTCACCGCCGACGAGGACGACGACGAAGACGACGGCGCCACCGCTTCGGCACTCGGCGCGACCGCCGGAGCCGCGGCGGTGGTCGGGGTGTTGCTCGTCGGGGCGACGGTCGTGGCGGTGGTGACGGGCGCCTGTGCCACCGGGCGCGGGGCCACCGGAGCCGGCACCGCGGTCGCGCCGCCCGGGGCCTTGATGCTGCCGGTCATCGGGCCGGGTGTCCGCGGTGCCAGCGTGCAGAGCACCTGGTGGCTGCCAGCGGACCAGCTGGCCGGCCCGATGGGCCGGTGGTTGACGGTCAATGCGCTGGCGGACAAGGTCTTTGGTGCCAGATACGCGGCGGCCATCGTGAGGCAGGCGGGTCGCAGTACATCCTCCTGGTCGGCGTCCGAGGGCGGCGGGCCGTCGTGGAAGTGCGCGCCGAGGTCGATGGGACCGACGACCTCGACCGAGTGCGGCTCGGCGCAGTCCACGGGTACGAGGCCCGTCTGACCGCCCTTCATGTCGGCGCCCAGGCAGGTGCCCGGCGGCCACACCCGGGACTGGTCCTGCTCGGCGACCAGCCCGCGGAACGGCAGCTGCTCGCCATTCGGGCCGGGCAGCTGCAACCCACACAAGGAGATGTGTGATCCGGCACCCTCGGCACCCACCGAGCGCAGCAGGCCGTACGCGAACCGGCCGTTGGGGTCGTAGCGCGGTCCGAGGTACCGGCGGCCCGACACGGCGCAGGATTCCTGGTCGCCGTCGCCCTGGACCGAGTTGACGACCTCGAACAGGTGCGGGCTGCTGCACTGGACGAAGGCGGGGCGCTGTGGCGGCTCCGGTTGCCAGGTCAGGCAGCTGCCGGCGTGCGCGCTGCGGAAGACGGCGTCGGTGTGGTCGGCTTCGGTCGCGCCGCCGGCGGACGGGCCGACAGCGGCCACGGTGACCACGCCGGCGATCAGCTGGGCGCACAGCAAAGCCGCTAGCAAAGCGCGGCGTGGCGCCCAGAACTTGACCGATAGCACACTCATCGGTGCCTAGCGTGACATATTCGGCCGATCTACGCAGCTTGGCGGATCGATCTCCACCGAGTCTCTACCGTCTCGTGACGGGCGGAGGACTACTTGAGCAAAGGGTCGCGGGGCAGTCCGAGAATGCGTTCGGCGATGGTGTTCCGGGTGATCTCCGAGGTACCGCCGGCAATGGTCATGGCGCGGTAGCCCAGGTAGGCCTGGGTGAGTGTGGGAGTTTGCCCGGTCACGGCCGCGGGACCGGCCAGCTTCATGCCCAGCTCCGTCTGCCGCTGCCCCTGCTCGGCGACGACCAGTTTGGTGACATTGCCCTCGGGTCCCGGACCGGTGCCGGCGATCGCGCGGCTGATCCGTCGCAGATTCAGCAGCCGCAGGGTGTGTCCCTCGGCGATCACCGCGCCGGCGCGGTCGCGCAGCCCGGCCGCCTGCTCCGGCGGTGCCGCGTCCAACAGGGCGACCAGGTCGTCCGCGCTGAAGCCGGATTGCGCGCCGGAGCCGCCGCCGATCGACAGGCGCTCGTTCCCCAGCGTCGCGCGCGCCACCAGCCAGCCCTTGTTGACGTCACCGATGACGTCGGCGTCCGGGACGAACACCTCGTCGAAGAACACCTCGTTGAAGTGGGCGTTGCCGGTCAGGCCCTTGAGGGGGTTGACGGTCACGCCGGGCGCCTTCATATCGATCGCCATCATCGTGACGCCGGCGTGCTTGGGAGCATCGGGATCGGTGCGCACCGTGGCCAGACCCCACTGGCAGTACTGGGCCAGGCTGGTCCATACCTTCTGGCCGGTCACCAGCCAGCCGCCGTCGACCTTCTTGGCGCTGGTGCGCACGGCGGCCGCGTCCGAGCCGGCCTCGGGCTCGGAGAACAGCTGGCACCACATGATCTCGCCGCGCAGCACCGGATACACCCAGCGCTCACGCTGGTCGTCGGTGCCGGCCTGGGCGATGGTCAGCGTCACCCAGCCGGTGATGCCGAGGTCGGGCCGCTCGACGTCACGGAACTCCTCCTCGATGGCCAACTGCTCCAGCACGCCCGCGTCCCGGCCCCACGGCTTGGGCCAGTGCGGCACCAGATAGCCGGAATCGACAAGGAAGTCCCGCTGCTCGTCCTCGGGCAGTGACCGCAGCGTGGCGACGGCATCGCGGGCGGCGGTGCGGTATTCGGCCGCTTCCTCGGGGAGGGCGAACGATGCGCCGTGGGCCCGGCCGGTGCGTTGTCCGTCGACCACATCGGCCAGCGGGTCGGCGCCGTCCGCGGTCAGCGCGGACAGCGTGAGGGCGCGGCGCAGATACAGGTGTGCGTCGTGTTCCCAGGTGAAGCCGATGCCGCCGTGCAGCTGAATGTTGTTCTCGGCGTTGAAGACCTGGCTGTGGATCGCCTGGGTGGCGGCCACCGCCGCGCCGAACCAGGCGTCGTCCAGATCGTCGGCGCGAGCCGCATCCCACGCTGCGGCGGTGGTGAGTTCGGCCGCCACCAGCATGTTGGCGGCGTGGTGCTTGACGGCCTGGAAGGTGCCGATGGTGCGGCCGAACTGCTCTCGCACCTTGGCGTATTCGACGGCCATTTCCAGTGCCGCCCAACTGATCCCGACGGCCTCGGCCGCGGCCAGGATGCGAAAAGCGGTGTGCGCCTTGGTCGCCGCATCGCGGATGACGGCGATCGCCTCGGCCTGGTCCAGCGTCACCGAGCCGATGCTGCGCGTGGTGTCCGCGCTGTCGAGCGGGGTGACGGTGACGCCGGTGGCCTGCGCGTCGACGACCACTACGTCGTCGCCGGCGACCAGGACCAGCAGCGCGGCATCGGGGGCGCCGAGCACCGTCGGGCTCTCGCCGAACACGGTGTGGGCAGTGCTGTGAACGTGGCCCGACAATCCCAGCGCGGCGACGGTGCTGCCATCGGCCAGCCCGGGCAGCAGCGCGGCACGCAACTCGTCCGTTCCGCACCGGTCGATGACGACGGCCGCGGCGACGGTCGGCAGGAACGGCCCGGGACACAGGTCGCGGCCTTGCGCCTCGAGTACCACCGCCAGCTCGGGCAACCCGAACCCGGACCCGCCGAACTCCTCGGGGATGGCCAGGCCCTGCCAGCCCAGATCCGCCGCGGCCGTCCAGAAACCGGCGGGATGCGACGGTCCGCCCTCGAGCGTGGCGCGGGCGGCGGCCCGGCTGCCGAGCCGGCGCAGCAGTCCCGTCGCCGAGTCCGCGAGGTCGTTGTGGTCGTCGGTGATCGCCAGCGCGGAGGTACCCATGGCTCGACTGTAAGCACGACGGTACGGCTTCGAATAGGTCCTGACCAGCTGTGATGCACTTCACAAATGAACAGTCGCCGAACTGTGACCGCGAATGTGCTGTGGCCCCGAAACCCCGTGGTCAGGCCGGTGTACGCTCGCGAAATGACGGCTCGACCGAACAATGATGTTCACAGCCCTTCCTTGGCCACCCGGCTGCGCTGGTTCATGGCTGCCAAGCCCTCCGATCACCTGTTGGCGATGGCCACGGCCGCCGCGTCGCTGCCCGTGATCGGCAAGAGCCTCGAGCCGCTCGGCGGCGCCACCGCGATGACCCTCTGGGGTATGCGGCACGTGCCCAGCTTCTGGGCGTCGACGTCGAAGGCTCTGTTCACTCCCAGCGTTGCCGAGATCCGCCGCGCCGAGCGCGACTGCACCAACGAGGTCGTTCGGGCCGCGCTGACGGGCGTCGTGCCCCCGGCCGAACTCGACATCAAATGGCCCGCGCCGGAGCGCACGCCGCCGTTCTGGCGCGCACGCGAACACCGGCGCCAGGTGCACCGCACCTCGGTGCGCTACGGCGACAGCCCGTCGCAGCTGCTGGATGTCTGGCGCGCCGACGACCTGCCGGCCGAGCCGGCCCCGGTTCTGATCTACCTGCCCGGCGGGGCCTGGGTGCACGGCAGCCGGCTGCTGCAGGGCTACGCCCTGATGAGCCATCTGGCCCAGCAGGGCTGGGTCTGTCTGTCCATCGACTACCGCGTGGCTCCGAATCACCGTTGGCCGCAACACATCACCGACGTCAAGACCGCGATCGCCTGGGCCCGGGCCAACGTCGACAAGTTCGGCGGCGACCGCAATTTCATCGCGATCTCCGGCGGCTCGGCCGGTGGGCATCTCGCCGCGCTGGCCGGACTGACCGCCAACGATCCCGAACTGCAGACCGAGCTGCCCGAGGGCGCCGACACCTCGGTCGACGCCGTCGTCGGTATCTACGGCAGATACGACTGGGAGGACCGGTCCACCAAGGAGCGCGAGGAATTCGTCGACTTCCTGGAGCGCGTCGTGGTCCGGCGCCGCATCGACAAGCATCCCGAGATCTACCGGCAGGCTTCGCCGATCGCGCGCGTGCACCGCGACGCACCGCCGTTCCTGGTCATTCACGGCAGCGGCGACAGCGTCATTCCGGTGGCGCAGGCGCGGGACTTCGTACACGAGCTGCGCGCGGTGTCCGCGTCGACGGTCAGTTACATCGAATTGCCCGGTGCCGGACACGGTTTCGACATGACGGACGGTGCCCGCACGGGATCGATGGCCACTGCCATAGGGTTGTTCCTCGATGAGGTTCGCCGGAACCAGAACCAGCACTGCGTCGAAGAGGTCGTCTAGACCGATCGACCGGCCGAGGTTCTGACCCGAAGCGCAGGAGAGGTCGAGTGAAACGACTGAGTGGGTGGGACGCGTTCCTGCTGTATTCGGAAACGCCCAACGTGCACATGCACACCCTCAAGATTGCCGTCATCGACCTCGCCGGCCTCGGCGACCGCACGTTCGGCATCGACGAGTTCCGCCGCGTGCTCCGCGAACGCCTGCACAAGCTGGAGCCTTTCGGCTATCAACTCGTCGACATCCCGTTCAAGTTCCACCACCCCATGTGGCGGGAGCATGCCGAGGTCGACCTCGAGTATCACGTCCGGCCGTGGCGGGTGGCCGCGCCCGGTGGCCGCCGTGAACTCGACGAGGCGATCGGCGAAATCGCCAGTACCCCACTGGATCGCAGCCGTCCGCTGTGGGAGATGTACCTCGTCGAAGGCCTGGCCAACGGGCGGGTCGCCGTGGTCGGCAAGATCCATCACGCGCTGGCCGACGGGGTGGCCTCGGCCAACCTGCTGGCGCTCGGCATGGACATCACCGAGGGTCCGCAGCGGGACAACGATCTGTACGTGACGGATCCGGCACCGTCGCGCGGCCAGCTCGTCCGGTCCGCGTTCGCGGATCACCTCCGGCAGATCGCGCGGTTCCCCGGCGTCGTGAAGTACACCGCCGACGGCATGGCGCGGGTACGCAAGAGCAGCCGCAAGCTGTCGCCCGAACTGACCCGGCCGTTCACGCCGCCCCCGAGCTTCATGAACCACGTCATCACACCCCAACGGCGTTTCGCCACAGCGACTTTGGCGCTCGCGGACGTCAAGGAGACCAGCAAGAAGCTCGGCGTCACCATCAACGACCTGGTGCTGGCGATGTCGTCGGGGGCGCTGCGCGAGTTGCTGCTGAAATACGACGGCAAGGCCGACCACGCGCTGCTGGCGTCGGTGCCGATGAGCTACGACTTTTCACCGGATCGCATCTCCGGCAACCGATTCAGTGGTGTGCTGATCGCGTTGCCCGTCGACGTCGACGATGCCGCGCAGCGCGTCCAGCAGGCCCGCGAGGCCGCCTTGCTGGCCAAGGAGAGTCATCAGCTGGTCGGCCCGGAGCTGGTCGCCCGGTGGGCGGCCTACATGCCGCCGGCGCCGATGGAATCGATGTTCCGCCGCCTGTCCAACAAGGACGGGCAGAACAAGGTACTGAACCTCAACATCTCCAACGTGCCGGGGCCCCGCGAACGCGGCAAGGTCGGCGGCGCGACCGTCACCGAGATCTACTCTGTCGGACCGCTCACCGCGGGCAGCGGGCTGAACATCACGGTGTGGAGCTACGTCGACCAGCTCAACATCTCGGTGCTCGCCGACGGTGCCACCACCGACGATCCGCATGAGGTGACCGCCGGCATGGTCGCGGACTTCAAGCAGATCCGCAGGGCCGCAGGGCTTTCCGAGGAGCTGACGGTCGTCGAGACCGCCATGGCGCAGTAGATTTGCGTCCGGTGGCGCGTCAGTCCGCCGGGCGGTTGCGGAATCGTTTGTGGAGCACCTGGCGTGACACGCCCATGATCCGACCGAGCTCGGCCCAGGTCCATCCGTTGGCGCGGGCCTGGCGGACGGCCTGCTCGTATTGCGTTTTGGCGCTGACGAGATCGTCGCGAGCCTGAGCCAGCGCTCGTCGGCTGATGCCGCCGAATACATCCGCGGCTATTGGATCGGGTTCTGCGGGTTCGTCATCAAATGACCAATCGTCGTCGTCATCATCGACGTCAAGGCCATGTGCTTTTCGGAAGGCATCGCCGGCGGCATCGATCTCTTCGCGCGTCGGACGGCGTTGTTGTGGTTCCCACCAGAGCCGCTCGGTTGGGTAGGTCATGGCTGTACCTTCCGGGGTCGGTCACTGGGGAAAGTATGTGCCGACGGACCGACACGTTTCGTGTGACCGAGACTGGTGCGACCCGTCTCCAAGTGTGTTCGGGCTGGGAGCCGTCACCCTGGGCTGACAGTGTCAACCCAAGGTGACAATGTCAGCCCAAGGTGACGGGTCCAGATCGGACATGTTGATGAGAGCGCCGGGCCGGCCGGACCGCTGGTTAGCCGACACTCTCGGAGTCGGCGACCTTCGCCTTCTCCGCCCGCACCCACTCCAGGAACCGCGTGATCGCCTCGGCGGTGTAGCGGCCGTGCGCCGAGCCGAAGACGTCGAATGCGTGCTGCGCGTTGGGGATCTCGGCGTACGCCACTGGTGCCGGTGACTGCTCGCGCAGCGCTGCGACGAAGTCCCGTCCCTCCTGGACGTCGATCAACGTGTCGTTGGTGCCGTGCAGCACGAAGAACGGTGGCGCGTCGGGACCGATCCGCTTGATGGGCGAAGCGTCGAGGAACACCTGCGAGTCGTTGGCGTACCGCTTCTTGATGATCAGCTGCTCGAGGGCCCGCATCATCTCGGCGCGGCCAGGGCCTTCGAAGCCGAACCAGTCGTACCGGCCGTAGACCGGGACTGCGGCCACCACCGAGGTGTCGGCATCTTCGAAACCGGGCTGCCACTGGGGATCTCCGGGAGTCAGGGCTGCGAGCGAGGACAGGTGACCGCCCGCCGAGCCGCCGCTGATCGCGACGAAATCGGGATCGCCACCGTACTCGGCGATATGCTCCTTGACCCAGGCCAGGGCCTGCTTCACGTCGATGATGTGCGCCGGCCACTGATGTTTCGGGCTGACGCGGTAGCCGATGGACACGCAGATCCAGCCCCGGTCGGCCAGGGCGCCCATCAGCGGGTACGCCTGCGGCCGACGATCGCCGAGCATCCAGCCACCACCCGGAACCTGAAGCAGCACAGGGGCTTTACCGTCACGCGGCAGGTCCGGGCGGCGCCAGATGTCGGCAAGGTTGGCGCGGTGCGGGCCGTACTTGACGGTGTCCTTGTTGTACTTGCGGCGCGACAGCATGGTGCGCCCGATGCCGGGCAGGCGCGGGACGCCGGGATCGGCCGGGTTGCGCGGACCGATCACGTCATCCAGCGGCTCCTCGAACGCGGGCCGCGAGCTCCGGCTCCGGATGAGGATGTAGCCCAGGATGGACCACGTGATCGCGTTGATGGCCAACGCGATTCGGCCGCTGGTGCCCGAGAAGGCGCCACGCCGGCCCCGGCGGATCGCGGACAGCACCGAGGAACTGAGCACGAAGCCGGCCGCTTCACTGGACGGCCAGCCGTACGCGAACGCGACGATGCCGGGGTTCCCGGACCGGGCCAGCGGGCTGGCCGCGTTGGTGGCGTTGACGAGACCGAGGACGGCCCGTAGCAGGGTCACCGTTTTACGCGCCATCGGCCAGCGCCTTCAGCTCGCGGCGGTCGATCTTGCCGGTACTGTTGCGCGGCAGCTCCGTGAGCACCGTAATCGACCGTGGCACTTTGTAATTGGCGAGGTTGTCGCGCACGTGCTGCTTGAGGACGTCCTCGGTAGCCGTTGCCCCGTCGGCCAGCACGACGAACGCGGCCAGGCGCTGGCCGTACTGCTCGTCCTCGACGCCCAGCACCGTGGCCTCGGCGACGTCCGGGTGGGTGGACAGCGTCTTCTCCACCTCGATGGGGTAGACGTTCTCGCCGCCCGACACGATCATCTCGTCGTCGCGGCCCACCACAAAGAGCCGGCCCGCGGCATCTAGATATCCGACGTCACCCGAGGACATGTAGTCCTGGTGGAAATCCTTTGTGGCACCGGAGGTATAGCCGTCGAATTGGGTCGAGTTGCGCACGTAGATGGTGCCCACCTCGCCTGTCGGCAACTCGTTGAAGTCGGCGTCCAGGATCTTGATCTCGGTGCCCTCGGCCGGGCGGCCGGCGGTGTCGGGGGCGGCGCGCAGATCGGTCGGCGTCGCGGTGGCGATCATGCCGGCCTCGGTGGCGTTGTAGTTGTTGTAGATGACGTCACCGAACTGGTCCATGAACGAAGTGACGACGTCGGGCCGCATGCGCGAACCCGAGGCCGCGGCGAACCGCAGCGAGCGGCCGCTGTACCGGTTGCGGATGTGGTCCGGCAGCTCCATGATGCGGTCGAACATCACTGGGACGACACACAATCCGGTCGCCTGGTACTTGTCGACCAGCGCCAGCGTGGCCTGCGGGTCGAACTTGCGGCGGGTGACGACGGTGCAGGCCATCGATGCCGCGAACACCAGTTGCGAGAAGCCCCAGGCGTGGAACATCGGCGCGACGACGACGGTCGTCTCCTCCGTGCGCCACGGCGTCCGATCCAGGATGACCTTCAGTGCGTCCAGCCCACCGCCGGAATGCTTGGCGCCCTTGGGAGTTCCCGTGGTTCCGGAGGTCAGCAGGATCACGCGGCTCTTCTCGCCGGTGCGTCGCGGCTGCAGCCCCAGGTGGTCGATGATGAGCGACTCGACGGTCAGCGGGTGGTCGTCGGTATCGGTCCACGCCACGATTCGCGTGGTGCCGGTCCGGCCCTCGAGCGCACGATCGACCGTCGCGGTGAACTCTTCGTCGTAGATGATGACGTCGACGTTCTCGCGGGCGACGACCTCGGCCATCGCCGGGCCGGCGAAGGAAGTGTTGAGCAGCAACACATCTGCGCCGATGCGGTTGGCCGCGATCAGGGAGTCGACGAAGCCGCGGTGGTTGCGTGCCATGATGCCCACGACCTTGGCCGAGGGCAGCGTCTGCAGGGCGGCGGCGAACGCGTCGCCACGCTTGTCGAGCTCACTGAAGGTCAGCGTGCCCAGCTCGTCGATGAGGCCGGGGCGGTTCCCGCAGCGTTGCGCGGAACTCGCGAAGCCCGAAGTGACGCTCATGTTTTCGCGCGCCATGGCACCGGCGATCCGCACGTACTTGTCCGGGCGGAGCGGGGCGATGACACCGGCCCGCACCATGGTGTTGACCAGGCCCGCCGTCGCGGTCAGCTTGTCGGTGATTCCCACGGCCGGTCAGCCTATTACCGGGAAGCGGCGCTCTTCGGCGAGTTCGTCGAGAGCGTCCTGCATGACCTTGCGGACGTGCGCGTCGACGGCATCGACGTCGGGCTCATCGCCGGAGGCGAACGCGATCGCCGTGGGATCGACGGGCGGCAGCACCTGCATGACGATCTTCGACGGCAGCGGCAGGTTCAGCGGCAGCACGGCGGACAGCCCGAACGGCAGCCCGATGGACAGCGGCACCACCTTGGCGCGCGCGGCGCGGGCGATGGGACCGAGCGCCTTGGCGATCTTCTCGCCGCGGGTCAGGAACAGCTGGGTCTCCTGGCCGCCGATGCCGACCATCGGCACGATCGGGACGCCGGCGTTGATCGCGGCCTTCACGTAACCCTTGCGGCCGTCGAAGTCGATCTTGTTGGCGTCGGTCGACGGCCGGTAGACGTCGTAGTCCCCGCCGGGGAACACCACGACGAGGCCGCCGGAGCGCAGTGCCTCGTCGGCGTTCTCGTGGCTCGCCAGGATGTAGCCGGTCTTCTTGAAGAAGTCCGCGGTCGGGCCGACCATCAGCATGGCGTGGCTGAGGGTGTAGACGGGGCGGTCGTAGCCGTATTTCTCGTAGAAGTGCGACGAGAAGATCGGCACGTCCATGGGCAGCATGCCGCCCGAGTGGTTGCTCACCACCAGTGCGCCGCCGAGGGGAATGTTCTCCAATCCGCGGACCTCGGATCGGTGATAGACCTTCAGCAGCGGTCGGAGAATCCCCATGACCTTCTCGGTCAGCTCCGGGTCGAATTTGGTGATTTCGGGCAGCTTGGCCACGGTTTCTCCTCTGACTGCGGCAAAAACTAGAACATGTTCTAATTTTCGATTATTCACTGGTTGACCGCCGGACGCCAATCCCCTGTGGCTAGCATCACCGTCGTGACCGAAGAAGCCACCAGCGAAGATGCTGTCCTCGTCGAACAGCGCGACCGCATACTGATCATCACCATCAATCGGCCCCAGGCCAAGAACGCTGTCAACTCAGCGGTCAGCAAGGGCCTGGCGGCCGCCGCGGACCGCCTCGACGAAGACCCGGGACTGTCCGTCGCGGTGCTGACGGGAGCCGGCGGCTCGTTCTGTGCGGGCATGGATCTGAAGGCGTTTGCCAAAGGCGAGAACATCCTCTCGGATCGCGGCCTCGGCTTCACCCAGCGTCCGCCGGCCAAGCCGCTGATCGCGGCTGTCGAGGGCTACGCCCTGGCGGGTGGCACCGAGCTGGCGCTGTCGGCCGACCTGATCGTCGCCTCCAACGCGGCGGCATTCGGCATCCCCGAGGTCAAGCGCGGCCTGGTCGCCGGCGCCGGCGGGTTGCTGCGGCTGCCGCAGCGCATCCCGTACGCCATCGCCATGGAACTCGCCCTCACCGGTGACAACCTGACCGCGACGCGGGCGCACGAACTGGGCCTGGTCAACGAGCTGACCGAGCCCGGTGGCGCACTCGATGCCGCGCTCGCACTGGCCGAGCGGATCACCGCGAACGGGCCGCTCGCGGTCGCCGCGACCAAGCGCATCATCGTCGAGTCGTCCGACTGGTCCGACGCCGAGAAGTGGGAGAAGCAGGGCGCCATTCTGGGGCCGGTCTTCATGTCGAAAGACGCGCGCGAGGGCGCGGTGGCCTTCGCCGAGAAGCGCGCGCCGCAGTGGACCGGTAGCTGAGGCTGCCGACCATCGGCTCAGCCGATGCTGCTACCTCGGTTTCTTTTCCGGCTGCTGCACGGGGCACTGCTGCTCAACCCAGTTGTTGAGCGTGCGGCTGAACTGGCTGCGGTCGGGATCGCTGCTGTGCAGGCCGTTGGTCTTGACGAAATGCGTCACGGCGGCCTGCACATCGGCCGGCGGGTGGAAACCGTTGATGGTGTCCCCGGCTGCCTTCGAGTCCTCGGGGGACGCGCCGGACATCAGGTTCACCACCGCGCCGGTGAGTTGCAGGCAGGTCCCGCCGTCGAGCTGACGGCTGGTGGGTGACGGCGGCGCTTCCGCCGCGGGCGTGCTCGGGGCGGCCGAGGAACTCTGCGCCGGAGCGCTCGATGCCGAGGTGCTCGGCTGCGCCGGCTGCTTGTCGCCCGAACATCCGGCCAGCAGCAGGGCGGCTGCCAATACGGCCGCCTGGCCGCCGTTGAGTCGCCGCGACGTCATGTTCTCCCGGTAGCGCATGTGTTTGTTCTACCGGGAGACGGCTGTCGTCGGCCAGTGGGGTCAGACCGAGGCGACGAAGTCGCTGCTGTAGAACTCGGCCGGGCTCTGCGAATGCGGCTGGGGCAGATCGACCGCGACCCAGACGCCGGTGGTGCCGGGGGCGACGGGCAGCTGGACGGTGGCGCTGCCGTTGCCCCAGCCGTCGGTGCTCAGCGGGGCGGTGCCGATGCTCGGGTCGCCCGGCAGGCAGCCGAGGGTGGCATGCGGTGCCGGGATCACGCGGACCGTGTACTGCGCGTTGCGCGCACCGTCGAGCATCTCGATGTGGGCGCTGGCGGTGCGCCCGTCGGAGGTGATCTCCGCCGTCGGGACTGCCGGGAAGCGGAACTTCATGTAGTTGATCGGCTGCCGATCGCAGGTGTAGGCCCGCGACATCAGGGTCTGACGGGCCGTGCCCGCGGCCTGGGCGGGCGCCGCGACGACGGTCGCGGCGGGCAGGGCGGCACAGACGGCCATCGCGGCGAAAGCGCCACTCTTCTTGGACATGTGTCGAGTTTTTACCGAGACCGCCGGTAGCGCAGTGGTGGCCGTCACAAGCGGACGGAACGCACTTTCCGCGCGGATATTGACTTAGGTCACAACGGGTTTCCGCTGCGGCCCACCGTCACATCCCAGGCGTCCGTCGTCGCGGTGCGGTCGGCCAGTCGCCGGGCGTGCCGGCCGGTGCTACCGAACTCATCGGCCCAACTGCGTGCGTGCAGGGTGGCGCGCCACAGCGGATGTTCCGCCGTGGTGCCGATGGCGCCGTGCAGCTGATGGGCGATGGTCGTCACCGGGGCGACGGCCCGGCCGACGGCGACCTTGGCCACCGTGGTGGCGTAGGCGGTGCGGTCGTCGCCGAAGCCGTACCGAGCGGCGGCGGTGATCGCCAGAATGGTTGCCGCTCTGGCGCGCTCGATCTCCCCGAGCATCGTGGCCAGCGAGTGTTGCACGGCCTGGAACGCCGCGAGCGGGCGGCCGAACTGTATGCGCGTCTCGGTATGCGCGACGGTCAGTTGTGCGGCCCCATCGAAGGCGCCGACGATCTGCACGCAGCGACACCAGGCACCGCGGATGGTCAGCTCGTCGGCGACCGCGAGCGGCAGCTGGACGACATCGGCTGCCGCGGTGTCGAATTCGACGATGGCGCGGGGTTCGCCAGCGAGGTTGTATCCGTCGTCGACGAGTGTCGGCGCGTCGCGCAGCGCGACGTACAGGGCGTCGGCACCTCGAGTGGCCACAACAATGGGCCCGCATTGTGGCCAGGTGGCGACGCCGTCCACCGCGAGTGTGAGCGGCCCCGATTCCGGTATCGGCAGGCCGGCTTCGGCGGCCAACCATGTTGCCAGCACATCGGTTTCGGCGATCGGTACCGCGGCCCCGTGGCGGGCCAGAGCGCCCAGCACGACGGCCGTGGCGGCGGGCCCGGCGTCGGGCTCACTGCTCAGCCGGGTCAGCCCTGAACCCTCGGCGGTGCGCCACAACGCGTCGTCGAACGTCAGCGGCAATGTCCGCGCGGGCGCGGCCGTCCGGCCGATCTGCTCGGCCAGTTCGCGCAATTCCGCATACTCGTCCGAAGGCTGTTCGGCAGCAGCCTGTTTGGTCCAGTTCTTGGCGACGATGCCGCGCAGGACCTCATTCGTGCCGCCGCGCAGCGTGAACAGCGGGGCGTGCACGCGGGCGGTGTCCAGCATCGTCTGCAGCCGCCGGCGGTCGGGGCCGTCGTACCGGTCCAGCAGCTCCGCGGCGATCTCGACGGAATCCCGTTCGAAGCGGGTGCCGAGGTCCTTCACCAGCGCGGCGGACACCGCGGCGTCCTGGCCGGCCGTCAGGGCCCGGGCGACCGATATCGAGAGTTGGCGCAACGAAATCATCCGTGCCATCAGGTCGCCGACGTCGGCGCGGGGTTCGTCCCGCAGTGCCTCGACGAGGGCGAAAAGCAGTGTGGCCGTGGACAGGAAGCGCTCCGGACCGCTGCGTTCGAAACCCAGTTCGGAGGTCACCTGATGCCAGCCGGCGCCGACCGTGCCCAGCAGGTCGGCGTCGGTCAGCGCGACGTCGTCGAACAGCACCTCGTTGAAATGGTGCTCACCGTTCATCTGGACGATGGGCTCGATGGTGACGCCCGGAGCGTCGGTGGGGACGATGAACTGACTGAATCCCGCGTGCCGATGTTTGGGGTCCAGGGGGCTGGTGCGGGCGAGCACCACGATCTGGTGGGCCAGATGCGCGCCGCTGGTCCAGACCTTGCTGCCATTGAGCAGCCAGCCGCTGTCGGTGCGGGTGGCCCTGGTGGTGACGGCGGCCAGGTCGGAACCCGCCTCGTGCTCACTCATGCCGATGGCTGAATACAAAGTGCCGGAAGCAATTCGGGGCAGGATCCGGCGCCGTTGCTCCTCGCTGCCGTAGCTGAGGAGGGCGGGCGCCACCTGCCGGTCGGCGATCCAGTGTGCGGCCACCGGGGCGCCGTGGGCCAGGAGCTCTTCGGTGACGACGTACCGGTGCATGTGGCTGCGCCCGCGGCCGCCGTACTCGACGGGGATGGTCAGCCCGACGAAGCCGGCCACCGCCAGCCGCCTGCTGAAGTCGGCGTCCCACTTCGACAGCCAGCAGTCGACACCGGGCTGCCAGCCGAACTGCGCCGCGTCCTCGGCCAGGAACCGGCGCAGGTCGTCGCGCAGTTCCGCCAGGTCACCATCGTCGGCGCGGAGCTCATCGAAATCGTCCATCGGGCAACAGTAATCATGGCGCCGCAGATTGTCGGTGGGTCACGGCATACTCCGCGAGATGGCGACCATTTACTACACCGCATCCAGCTTGGACGGCTTCATCGTCGATTCCGCGGGCAGCCTGGACTGGCTGCTCTCGCGTGACATCGACGTCGACGGGCCGTTCGGCTACAAGGCGTTCGAGAAGTCCGTCGGTGCCCTCGTCCTGGGGGCGACGACGTACCAGTGGGTCGTCGAGCACGAGCCGGGCGACTGGCCGTATCCCCAGCCGACGTGGGTGCTCACGTCCCGGCCCGGCATCGTCGTCGACGGCCATCCGGTGCAGGCGGTGAGTGGTGAAGTGGCGCAACTGCATCCGACGCTGGTCGAGGCGGCGGGCGACCGCGACGTGTGGATTCTCGGAGGCGGGAACGTTGCGGCGCAGTTCGTGACGGCCGGCCTGGTCGATGAACTGGTGGTGTCGTACGCGCCGTGCTCGCTGGGCGAGGGCGCGCCGGTGCTGCCGGTGCGCTCGGAGTGGCGGCTGGTGGAATCCGCCGTCAACAGGGACTTCGTGTGTGCGCGCTGGGCTCGCGCGGAAGGTTAACTGCCGGCGGTCGGCAGGCCGTTGTTCTTGACGAAAGCCTTTGCCTTGATCAGGAATTCGAGCTGAGTGGCAACATCGTGCAGCGGCTCGACGCTGCGTGACGAGCGGCTCAGGATCACGGCGCCCTCGAGCGCGGCCAGGCAGGTGACGGCCAGGGTTGACGCGTCGGTGTCGCTGAAGCCTTCGGCGGTGAAGGCATGCCCGAGCGCGGTGCGCCACCGGTCGAAGATCTCGGCGGCGATGGGGGTCAGGGTCGGCGCTTCGTCGCCCGACCCGACCGCCGCGGCGACCACCGGACACCCGGCGGTGAAGTCACTGTCGGCGAGGATGCGATCCCAGAACGTGACGAATCCGCGGACGAGGGCGATGCCGCCGTAGGCGGCGGAACCGTCGATATGGGCGGCGATCGCATCGCCGGCGAACTGCAGGGCCTCGATCAGCAGCTGGCTGCGGCCCTCGGGAAAGTGGTGGTAGACCGAGCCGCGCGGGGCACCGCTACGGACCAGCACCTCGTCGATGGTCAGGCCCGCGGCGCCGCGTTCACGCAACACGGCGGCGGCGCTGCGCACCATCCGTTCCCGAGTGGCGCCGCGCTTGTTGACCGTCTTGGTGACGGGCTCAGCTGACGTCAATGCGTGACCCGGTTCCGCAGCTGCGTCATCCGATCCTGCACGCCCCGCGCCGCTTCACGCAGCCGCTCGTTGGCACCCAGGACGGTGTGCGTGAAGCGATGGCCCTTCACGTTGACCTCGACGACCCACATGGCGCCCTCCTCGATATGGGTCTCAGCATAAAACGTCGGACACATCGGGCCAAAGAATGTATTCCAGGTCACTATTGGGCGGCCGCAGCGGCCAAATGGCGTCGAAATTATGGCCGGTTACATAGTTCTGTGATCAAGAATTCACTTCTGGGTGGACGTCCGAACTCGATGTGCAGACCGTCATCAGGGGTCTTCCGCAGGGGCGTTGTGGGTTCGCCTCCGAGCGTGCGCTCAGATCGGGGATCTGGCCTGCAGGACGATCTGTCCGCACATTGGCGAAGGTGTACGGCCGCGTTGATCACGAGCGTGCAGCCAGATCGAAGATCGGGCGGCAGATTCAAGGGGTCGTCACAACACCTGATTTGAGAGGTGTTGTTCGATGCATCCGAGGCGTTGGAGTCATTTGGGTAGTTATGGTGTTCCGCAGTCGGTGCGAGATGCTTTCGATGCGGCGTTGAGGTCGGGGCTGTCACCGACGGCGGCTGGAACCGTGGCAGGGGTGAGTGGTGCGACGGGTCGGCGATGGGCCAAAGAAGCTGGGTATCAAACCGATCCGCGGCATTGCGGCACGCGGTATTCGGGTGCGGTGAAAGCGTCGTTCTGGCAGGAGATGCATGCCGGTGCCACTGTGGCCGACGCCGCAGTGGTCGCGGGCGTGTCAGAGAACCAGGGCCGGCGGTGGGTCGCTCAGGCTGGATTCGTGCCGAAAACCCCCGCTCCTACCGATGATCCGTCATGCGCCGTGGTCGAACTCGATCCCGGGGTCTCGCGGGGGCCGTTGTCGTTTATCGAGCGGTGGCGCCTCGAGCAGTTGCTGACCGCCGGCGCGACCGTCACCGAGGCCGCAGCGGCTCTGGGGCGGTCCCGGACCACGATCCACCAGGAACGCAAACGTGGAGCCACCACCAGCGGATATCGGGCCTGGGTGGCTCAGGAGGTGGCCACCACCAACGCCAAGCGACCCAAGGCTCGCAAGTTGGAGTCCAACCCTGCCCTGCTGGAGCAGGTCGTGGCACGCTTAGAAAAGCACGACAGCCCGGCGCAGATCGCGGGCCGACTGCGCCTTGATTTTCCCGACGATCCGGAGATGTGGGTGTCCCACGAAACGATCTACCAAGCGCTGTATGTACAGCCGCGCGGTGAGCTGGCCCGCATCGTCAAAGAAGCCCTGCGCACGGGCCGGGTTCGACGGAAACCGCAGGGCCGCAACGAAACCGGAAGCAAAATCAAAGACATGGTCAGCATCAGCGACCGCCCGAAAGAGGCTGATGATCGGGCGGTCCCGGGGCATTGGGAAGGGGACCTGATCCTGGGCAGCACCGCATCAGGTTCGGCGATCGGCACCCTGGTGGAGCGCACCACCGGGTTCGTGGTGCTGCTGCACCTGCCGGGCGATCACACCGCCGCGACGTTGGCCGCCGCGATGAGCGCCAAAATCCCGGAGATTCCCGAGATCCTGCGCCGCTCGCTGACCTGGGACCAAGGTAGCGAGATGGCCAAGCACGCCGACATCACCAAAGCCCTCGGCCTGCCGATCTACTTCTGCGATCCGCACAGCCCCTGGCAGCGCGGCACCAACGAGAACACCAACGGTCTTCTGCGCCAGTACTTTCCTAAAGGGACCGACCTGTCGTTCTACGGACCCGGATGGCTCGACCAGGTCGCCGCTGAACTCAACGCCCGACCCCGTAAACGCCACGGTTGGCGCACCCCGGCCGAGGAACTCGACCGGCTACTGTCAGACCCGTCCACATTTGTTGCGGCGACCGCTTGAATCTGCCGGCGGAATGTGCGATCTGAGTGCACCCTCGTGGAGGGCAACGAGATGAGCAGACGCAAAACTGCCCCTTCTCCGAGGAAAAGGGGCAGTTTTACGTCTGCTCGCGGAGAAAAACTAGCCGGCGTTCTCCAGCGCGACGAGCGCGGCAGCGACGGCGAAGTACTTGCTGGAACCGAGCTGACGCACGGTCTTGATGTTGAACGCCGCGGCGAGGTGCTCGGCGTCGGAGTCGCTGACCCCGGCCAGCGCGGCGGGCGATGCGTCGAGGATTTCCTTGAGGGACTTGCCCTAGTACGCCTTGTCGAGTGCCTTGTCGAGATCTACAGAGACAGCCATACGTTTCCTCCCAGATTGTTTGCCAGACCTTCGGACGGGCGTGACGGTATCAGCGATTGCTGGGGTTCGCCTGGGATAAAAACCGGTGCTGAAAAGCCGAATGGCCACCCGGCCGAGTCCCCCGAGGGGCGAAGGACAAAGCGCGGGTGGCCATCCGGACGAAGGCGGTTTTACTCCGGGGTGTAGCCGAACGGCATCAGGACGCTCTTGGCCTGGCAGTAGGCCTCGATGCCCTCGGGGCCGTTCTCGCGGCCGATGCCGGAGTTCTTGTAGCCGCCGAACGGCGCGCCCGGGTCGAACGCGTACATGTTGACCGCGTAGGTGCCGGTGCGAATCTGCGAGGCGATCTTCATGGCCCGCGGGATGTCGGTGGTGTAGACGCTGCCGGCGAGGCCGTAGTCCGAGTCGTTGGCGATCCGGATGGCGTCTTCTTCGCTGTCGAAGGGGATGATCGCCAGCACCGGGCCGAAGATCTCTTCCTGGGCGATGGTCATCGAGTTGTCGACATCGGCGAACACCGTCGGCTGCACGAACCAACCGGAATCCAGGCCCTCGGGACGGCCGCCGCCGGTGGCGATGCGGGCGCCTTCCTCGACGCCCTTCTTGATGTAGCTCTCGACGCGCTCGCGCTGCTTCTCGCTGATCAGCGGGCCGATCATGGCGGCGGGGTTGTCGGGCAGGCCGACCTGCATGGCGGCCGCACCGGCGGCCACCTTTTCCACGACCTCGTCGTACCGCGACCGCGGGGCCAGGATGCGGGTCTGGCCGACGCAGGCCTGACCGGTGTTCATCAGGCCCGAGAACAGCAGCATCGGAAGAGTCGAGTCCAGGTCGGCGTCCTCGAGGATGATCGCCGCGGACTTGCCGCCGAGTTCCAGGGTGCAGGGCTTGAGGCGCTCGGCGGCGACCTTGCCGATCTCCTTGCCGACGGCCGAGCTGCCGGTGAAGGTGAACTTGTCGATCTCCGGGTTGGCGGTCAGCGCGCGGCCGGTCTCGGGGCCACCCGGCACGATCGACAGCACGCCCTCGGGCAGGCCGGCGTCGGCGAAGGCCTGCGCCATGGCGAACACCGACAGCGGCGTCTCGGCGGCGGGCTTGAGCACGACGGTGCAGCCGGCGAGCAGTGCCGGGCCCAGCTTGTTGGCGGCCAGGAAGAAGGGGACGTTCCACGCGGCGACGGCGGCGACGACGCCGATGGGCTCGCGGGTCACCAGGGTCTGGCCGTAAATGCCGTCGCGGATGTCGCTCCACTGGAACTTGTCGGCGGCGCCGGCGTAGTAGTTGAACGACGACATGGCAGCGCCGTACTGCATCATGTCGACGATGCTCGGCGGCTGGCCGGTCTCGGCGGCGAGCAGGAACTTCAGCTCATCGGCGCGCTCGGTCATGATGCGCGACGCCTCGGCGATCACCGCGGCGCGCTCGGCCGGCGACATCTTGGGCCACGGGCCCTCGTCGAACGCCTTGCGGGCGGCGGCACAGGCGGCATCCACATCGGCCTTCGAGGCCAGCGGCACCTTGCCGACGAGCTCGCCGGTGGCCGGGGAGTGCACCTCGATGACGTCCGACGTCGCGGGTGCGGTCCACTGACCGCCGATGAACAGCTGATCCCACTCGGTTTTGAATGCCGTGCTCTGTGTCATGGCCGTCACACTACCGAGTTTTCGGCCAAACGAGAACATGTTCCAATTAGGTCATTCAGCTGGGCCGGAGCACCAACACCAGGTTGCTCGTCAAGAACTCCTGTAACACCGGTACAGAAGTCGCACGCCAGGCCCATTGCGGGTGGTAGCGGGGGAATGCGGCGACCAGCGCCCCCGTGCTGCGCGCCCACTCCAACCCAGCTGCGGCAGACACCGCGAACAACGACGATCCGTAGTCGTTCTTCGGCCGGTGGCCGTGTTTGCGGGTGTACATCTCGGCGGCCCGCCGGCCGCCGAGATAGTGCGTCAGCCCCATCTCGTGGCCACCGAACGGGCCCAGCCACACCGTGTACGACAGGATCGCCAGCCCGCCCGGCCGGGTGACCCGCAACATCTCGCGGCCCATCAGCCACGGTTCGCGGACGTGCTCGGCGACGTTCGACGACAAACAGACGTCGACGCTGTCGTCGGCGAACGGCAGCGCCATGCCCGAGGCGCGCACGAAGCTGCCGGCGCCATCGGGTTGGGCGGCCGGACCCGCGTGCATCTCGCGAGGGTCGGGCTCGACGCCGATGTATGTCATTCCGGCGCTGGAGAATTCGGTGGCGAAGTAGCCCGGACCGCCGCCGACGTCGAGCACCGTCATGCCCTCGGGCGCGCTGCCGTTGAGGTCGCGCCACAGACCGTCCACGAGCGCGACGGTGTCGCGGGCGAGGCCGCCGTAGAAGCGGGCCGGGTCGCTCTGCTCGAAACGGAACTCGCCGAGCAGTCGGATCGAGCGGGCGAGGGTGGCCCGCTTACGCGTGGTGACCAGTCGTTTGGCTGCCCGGCGATTCACTCCGCAACCCTACTGACCGGTACCCTTCATTCGATGCCAGACCACCCCCAGCAGCCTGCTGGATCTCCTGAAGAGATCCGGTCGGTGCTGCTGCTCTGCTGGCGCGACACCGGCCATCCCCAGGGCGGCGGGAGCGAGACGTATCTCCAGCGCATCGGCGCACAGCTGGCCGAGTCCGGCGTGCGGGTGACGCTGCGGACCGCCCGCTATCGCGGGGCCTCCCGCACCGAGGTCGTCGACGGCGTACGGATCAGCCGCGGCGGTGGCCGGCTGTCGGTGTACATCTGGGCCGGGCTGGCCATGGTGCTGGCCCGCGTCGGGCTGGGCCCGCTGCGCGGCGTCCGGCCGGATGTGGTGATCGATTCGCAGAACGGCATCCCCTTCCTGGCTCGCCTGGCCTACGGCCGTCGCGCGATGGTGCTGGTACATCACTGCCACCGCGACCAGTGGCCGGTAGCTGGGCGCGTGATGAGCAAGTTCGGGTGGTTCGTGGAGTCGCGGCTCTCGCCCCGGCTGCACCGCAACAACCAGTACGTCACGGTGTCGCTGCCGTCGGCCCGGGACCTCGTGGACCTGGGCGTCGACGCTTCGCGGATCGCTGTCGTGCGCAACGGCGTCGACCTCGCTCCGGCGGCGTCCCTGTCGCTGCCCCGGGCGACGGAGCCGCGCATCGTCGTGCTGTCGAGGTTGGTGCCGCACAAACAGATCGAGGACGTGCTCGACGCCGTCGCGCTGCTGGCGCCAGTGGTGCCGGGGCTGCGTCTGGATGTCGTCGGCGGTGGCTGGTGGGACGAGCGCCTGGTCGCGCACGCCCGGCGGCTGGGCATCGGTGCCGCGGTCACGTTCCACGGCCATGTCGACGAGGCCACCAAACACGAAGTGCTGCAACAGGCTTGGGTGCATGCACTGCCGTCGCGCAAGGAAGGCTGGGCGCTGGCCGTCATCGAGGCCGCGCAGCACGGCGTGCCCACGGTCGGCTACCGGTCCTCGGGCGGCCTGACCGATTCGATCGTCGACGGCGTCACGGGCCTGCTGGTCGACGACCACCGTGGTCTGGTCACCGCGCTCGAGACCCTGCTGACCGACGCCGTCCTGCGCGATCAGCTGGGTACCAAGGCGCAGGTGCGGGCCGCCGAATTCTCGTGGCCGCAAAGCGCTTCCGCGATGCGGACGGTTGCCGAGGCCGTCCGGGACGGCAAGTTCGTCAACGGGATCGTCTGAACCGTCTCTCGAGCGAGACTGGCTTGAGCTGAGAAATTACCGGCCGGATAGTCGCCGACCCCGAATAGAATAGGGCGGTATGGGGGATGCGCTCGATGCGTTTGATTCGGTGTGGCAGCGGGCGCACGCCACATTCGGTACGGGTACGCCGCAGACCGGCGAGCATTTCGACAAGAGCGCGCAATTGCGTGGCATGCAGGCCACCGTGCAGTCCGCTGCGCCGGGGGATAACTGGCGCGGTACTGCATCCAGCGCTTATGGCACCGCCAACAACAGTCAGGGACGTGCCCTCGGCGGACTGGCGGACCTGGACCAACAGTTGCGTACTGCTGTCGATCGATCAGCCGAGATCGTCACCAAGGGGCGGCAGGGCCTTGATGAGACCCGTAAGTGGGTCCAGGACATGGCAGCCCAGGTTCCGGCGGGACGTAACCGCGATATGCAGTTGCTGCCCATCGCCAGCCAGGGACTCAAGCAGGTTAGCGATCTCCTGACGTCGACCGTGACGCAGCAGAACGCCGTCGCCGGCGACATCAAGGTGCTCACTACGCGGTATAACGCCATCAAAGGCGATCTGCCGCTGTCGCCGAAGGACGACAAAAAGGACGATCAGGACAAAAAGGATGGCAAGGACTCGGTCGTCGGCGATGACAAGAAGGATGGCAAGGACGACAAGAAATCTCCGGCTCAAACGGGCGCTGACGATGCCAATGCACTGCAGAACGGACAGCTGACCCCCGAACAGCGTGAGCGCCTGACGCAGAACACCACCCTGAGTCCCGAACAACAGGCCGCGCTGCACAACGGAAAACTGAATATGCCGCCCGACCAGATGGCGTATCTCCAGGGATTCTCGCGTGCCTTCGGCGACAAGACGCCGGCCGAGATCAAAGCGATCATGGACAAATCCGGCCCCGACGGCAAGCGCGTTGCCGATGTCTTTCAGCTCGCATCGAACCCCAACATCAAGACGGGACTGCCGGAGACACAACCTCCGTCAATTGACCATCCGTCCAGCGGTGGAAAGTACGCACTGCCGGACGGCATCCAAAAGGTGCTCGACGGACCCGTCCTCACTCCGCTGGTCTACGGCGAACCAGTGCACAAGCCTGACGGCTCGATCGGCCCGCCGCCGCTCATAGGTCCATCCCAGCCGACTGCGGGCCTCAATGACCTCGCCAACATCATCCAGAGTGGCAACCGCGATTTGCAGGTCGGGTCTGCACTCGACTCCGGCATGATGACGCAGAGTCAACGACTGCTCGAGCAGTCCAATGGTTGGGCTGTCCCGAATGCCCACGATTTACAGGCCGACCGTGCCCATTGGTATCAGGCCGCTGTCGATCCGACACTGCAAAACATGTTCAACGCCCTGAACAAGGACGACATGGTGATCCATGGCGCCGTTACCGGGCCCGGCGGGGATAAGTTTCTCGACAATCTCACCAATCATCAGTGGCAGGACAACGGGTTGGCCGCGGGCGGCCTCTTTGACTGGGTTGGGGATACTGCCGCACACGATTCCACTGGCCGTGCCGCGCAGACGGCGCATGCTCTCGCCCAGTACATGAGTGATCCCGACAAGCATCATTTGCTCAACTTGGAAAGCGCGCCGGGCCAATCCCTCGGCCAAGTCAATCCCGAACTGACCCGAGATTGGGCGCGGGCCCTATCTCCCTATCTTGACGACATGGTGGGCAACAACGTCAGTGGCAATAACGGATTGTTCCCACCGCTTGATCCGCCTGACGGCAGTAAGACTGAACCGACGAACACCCGCCACGTCATGAGCGTGCTGATGTCCGACCACCCGCCGGCCGATCAGAAAGTGGACGCCAACGCGCCAAAGACGGCCAGCCAGATTGTCTTCGAAGCCACTCAGCACGACGTCAATCAGATGTTCGACAAGGCGGCATTGTCCGCAGTGGACCCAAGCGGCGCGAAAGATGATTTCTCGGCTCAGGCTGCAGGTCGGCTACAGGCAGCACTGAATCTCGGGAGCTTCGACGAAGCGAATTCCCGACTGCACAACACATTTCAAGCCCAGCACGACGCGTGGCAACTGCGTGGGAAGTTGTACGACATTGTGGGGGCGGGTGTCGACCAATTCGGTGCTCCCGGCGGTGCCGCGAAGGACGTGATGGATCTCGGCAAGGAATACATCATCGGTCCGGAGCCGAAAGAGGGGAAAGCGGCGAATGTCACCATTCCGGGAACGTTCCCCACGCAGCAGCACATGGCCGAGGTGCTGGCGCAGTCGCACGCCGGTGATATGTCGAAGTTGCAAGAATATTTCAGAGACGGTGAGTTGCATCCACCGAAGAATGATGGAGGCCCTGCGTATTCCCGGTACCACAATCAGGTAGTGGCGTATCTCAATTCCATTGGGGAATCCGGCTCGATCAACGATCTTTTGCAGTCGTACTGGACCACCTACACGGGTTCGGTCTACGGGGCGACATAGATGACACGGGGCACAAAACTCATTGTTGTGATGCTCGCGGTCGTCACGTTGATTTCCGGCTGTGTTGATGACCAGAAACCTAAGGCTGACTCAACCGCGCCTACAGAGAAGCGCCTGTTTCAATACTGGCCCACCTTGCTCAACAATTTTCGATTTCGGTGGAGTTCTGAATTGGGTATTGATGTGACGACTGGTCCGGCGATGGTAGTTCGCGCGTATTTGGAGGCCCACGACATCGCGACATTCACCCTGGACGCGAACAATGTGTATCCCGGTTTCATGCGGGCGACGCCGGAGAATTTGACATTCAAACAAGCAGAGTTGTTGCAACAGACGTATGTACGTCCCCTTGGCGAGGGGTACCCGACCACTCCGAAGGACGCCCGTGCGCACTTCGGATACACCATCAGTCATTTTCTGGAGCTTGTTCCTAGCGGAGATGGCTGGGCGGCGCTCGTGTGCGAAGGGACCTATCCCCACTTCGCGGCTAGTCGTGTGCATCCGGGCAAGTATGTGTCGGTGAACGCGGACGAAGTGACCGCGCAGCCGAACAAAGGTGTAGTCAAGGATGAAGATCTCGGCGTTGAGCCAATTAGAGTGACGCTGACTCAACATGATCCGCGCGTCGGGCCGGGTGCTCCTGCTGATGTCACCACTCCGCAGAAGGGGCCTGCGTTCTCGCCCGACCGCGACGTTTTCGGCAACTGGTTTATTACTGCGGCGAGTTTTGGCGGGTGGGGTCCAAAAGACGTCACCCAGTCGTTGCGGTGGGACCAGCCCGAACCGCAGAATCGCTGCAACTCCGTCATGCCGCAGAACGCCGCTGAGCGTCGAGCCATCATTACCGGGTTCAGAGACGCGCCACCTCCACACGGCGACGCCGTCCCAGGATGGCCGCTACCAGCGGGTGACCGACCATGATCCCGCCACCGGAGGACGTCGCCCACCAATCTGGAGATAGATAATGACCGAACCACTACGCGTCGACCCTGCGGGATTGCTGAACTACGCGCAGCAGCACGCCGATGTCTCCTCGGGTATATCCGGTCTACTCGGCGCGGGTGCGCCCGACGGCAAGGGCGTCGACACCAGCCACGGGGTCGTGTCGTCAGCGGTTTCCACCGCATTGTCGAGTGCGCTGGAGGGGCGTGGTGAGGTCTTCGGTGCCGTCTCGGAGACTGCCGACAGGTTCTCGGAGCGCCTACAGCGCGCGTCGAAGGCATATGCCGACGGCGATCGACAGGCTGCGGACCGAATCAAGGCCGCAACAGGCGGGATGGAAGGCAATGGTTCCGGTGGCCAGACGGGCGGACCGGCTGGCGGCGCTCCCGGGGCTCAGGCGGGCCAACAGATGATCGGCCAAATGGGCCAAATGCTGGGGCAGGTCGGTCAGCAGGTCGGTCAGCTGGCGCAATCGGTCACCCAGCCATTGCAGGGCTTGGCGCAGGGGCTGCAGCAGATCCCGCAGCAGATAGCCCAAGCTGCCCAGCAAGCATCGCAATCTGCTTCGGCTGGCGGCGCCGGTCAAGGCGAGGACCTCAAAGAGCGCGACGCCGAACGGGACGAGCGCGAGCGCAATGATGCGGAACGCAAGAAGGCTGCGCGCGCAGATCGCGAAGGAGCCGGCGGCCCCCCAACGCAACAAGAACAAGCCGGACAAGGCAATTCGAGCGGCGCGGGGCGGGCTCCCGTCGAGCCGAGCGCGCCCACGGTTCGCCCTGCGCCGACGCGCGTGCCTATTGACTGAGGGCGGTCTGGAAACTCGGCGACCCGTTCGCGGGTCCATCCCTTGACGCGGTGTGTGCGGCGATCGACAACCCACACGGATGTCACGGTTCTTTCGGATCCAAATCTGCCGTTTTGCTGTTGGACATCGCCCCGCCGCATAAACTGACGGCCAAGTCAAATTTAATAGCAATGAGGGCCGCCCTTCGGGTTCCGGCTTTCGGGTGTCCCTCGAATTTTGCGGATCCAGGCAACTGGGCCCGGTGATGCAGTGCGTTCGAACTCCGTTCTCATTCAATGTAATTGGATATTCCGCTCCATCGATGTACCACCAGGTCTGAGGAGTTGAGCATGTGGAGTTGCCGATGACGCTTTCGACGTTCGGGCTCACCCGGCTTCCGAGTTCACGCACGGTCTGGCAGCCGCATTACGCGCGTCGCGTGCTGATCACCGACGCCGTGGCCATCGTCCTCGCGATGCTGTTCGCGCAATGGGTCCGATTCGGCGGAGCGGGTTACGGCCCTTCGGCCTCCATGCTCTATACCGGGTACTCGCTGGTGTTGGCCTGCCTGTGGCTGGGCGTCCTGAACTTGCATCACGCCCGCTCCGCGTCGATCCTCGGCTGTGGCATCGAGGAGTATCGCCGCGTGGTCGCCGCGTCCTTCTGGACGTTCGGCGTGATCGCGATCGTGGCCCTGCTGGCGCGGCTCGAGATCGCACGCGGTTACCTGGCCTTGGCCTTCCCACTGGGCACCATCGGGCTGCTCATCGGCCGCAAGCTGTGGCGGCGCCGGGTTCGTGCCCGCCGGCATGCGGGCGAATGCCTGACATCTGTTCTCGCCATTGGTGATCGGGACGCCATCGCGGTCCTCGCGACCGAGCTCATGAACGATCCCGGCGACGGTTACGTGGTGGTCGGCGCCGGCATCCCGGGCGACCCGGGCGCGCGCGGTGACGTCATCAGGATCGGGGACCGGGTGATCCCGATCTTCGGCGACGAGAACGACGCCCTCGGCGCGCTCGGCGACCGCTGCGCCGCCGACACCGTGGCGCTGACCGACGCTGAACATTTCGGTGTCGCCGGAATCCAGCGGCTCACCTGGCGGCTCGAGGCGTCCGACGTCGACCTGGTGGTGTCGCCCGGCCTGCTCGACGTGGCGGGCGCGCGGCTGGCGATGCGGCCGGTGGCCGGCATGCCGCTGCTGCACGTGGAGAAGCCGCAGTACCACGGTGCCAAGAGCTTCCTGAAGAAGGCGTTCGACTTCGGATTCGCGCTGGCGGCGCTGATCGGGACGGCGCCGTTGCTCGTGCTCACGGCCATCGCCATCAAGATGACGAGCCGCGGTCCGGTGTTCTACCGGTCGGAACGCATCGGACTGGACGGTGAGCCGTTCACCATGATCAAGTTCCGCAGCATGGTGGTCGACGCGGAGGAGCGGCTCGACGACCTGCTGCCGTCGAACGAGATGGCCGGCGGCGTCATGTTCAAGATGCGCGACGATCCGCGGGTGACACTGGTCGGAAAGGTGTTGCGCCGCTACAGCATCGACGAACTTCCGCAGTTCATCAACGTGCTCAAGCAGGACATGAGCGTCGTCGGACCCCGGCCGCCGCTGCGCCGGGAGGTCGAGACCTACAACGGCGACATCAGGCGCAAGCTGCTCGTCAAACCGGGCGTGACAGGGCTCTGGCAGATCAGCGGCCGGTCCGACCTCACGTGGGACAAGGCTGTGCGCCTTGACCTTTCGTACGTCGACAACTGGTCGATGCTCACCGACGTCGGGATCATCCTCAAGACGTTGACGGTGGTGGCACGCGGCGACGGGGCGTACTGAGTCCCCGCCACCGCTGAACGGCCATCGCGGCCAGGGCGCCGATCAGCATGCCCAACCACACCACGTGCGCGGCGACCAGCAGCGCCCGACCAGACGCCGCGGGCGTCGTCCCGCCCACGCGGTACAACGCAATGTCGTTGTCCCGGTAGATAATCGGTAGCGATAGCGGGGGAGCCGGGCCCTCCACGACCACCCAGCCAACCCCAGCCGCGGCCAGTTGGTGCACGTCGGCGCCCCGCAACAGCAGGTCCTGCACGCGCCGAGCCCGCACGCCTTCGCCGGGCACGGTCCGTCCGCCGATCACGAGGTCCCCGGTCGCCAGCACGTCGGCGGAAACCCAGCGGGGCAGCGGGTCCAGCACCGCGGCGGGGCCGGCCCAGGGGAACTGCCGGATGACGTCGGGCGGCAACACCGCAACGGGTTTCGGGTCGGAATTGATCTGTGCTGCAACCGAATACCAGCCGGCTGGGTATTGCACCGACCGCAGCTGGCCGCCGACGCCCCAGGCCAGGTCGGGCAGTGCCGCCAGCACCACCACGCAGCAGCCCGCGGCGGCGAAAGCCGTTGGCAGCCAGCGTCGCAGCACCGCCACCGCGGCGGCTCCGGCCAGGGCATAGCCCGGCATCGCCAGCGCCACCCACTTCTGGCCGTCGCGCAGCACACCGGTGCTGGGCACAGTCCGGATCAGCCAGTCGAGGAATGCCGACCCGGGATCGGTCGCCAGCAGCGCGGGCACCACCACGGCGACGACCGCGAGCACCAGCAGCGGCCGCGCCGCGGCCACGGACCACGCCTTCCGCGCGCCACAGGCCACCACGGCCAGCAGCGCGACGGTCCCGACCAGGGCCCACAGCGTCGTGCGGGACGCCGGTATCGCGCCCGCGTTCCAGATGCCACCGAGCCCGGCCAGGCTGCCCAGCGTCCCGAGTCCAGGCTCTGCACGCGCCGCGAACGCCGGCACACCGGCGCTCGCCACCGGTAGCACCGAGCGGGCGACGACCGTCGCCACCAGCCAGGGCAGCGCCGCTCCGACCGAAGCGGCCAGCGCCACCCAGACGCCGCGCCAGGTCCGCGAACACACCAGCGCCACGACCAGCGCGAGCAGCAGACCCGTCGGCGTCAGCCCGGCCAGCGCCACCCAAAACACGAGATTTGTGCACGATTTTCCGCGCTCACCGCGGAAAATCGTGCACAAATCACTGGAGAGGGCGACCCACGGCAGGCAGCCGTAGCCGACCAGCAGGCTCCAGTGCCCCTGCAACAGGCGCTCGGCGACGTAGGGGTTCCACACCGCGACGGTGACGGCCACCAGCTGTCCGCCGAGACCGGCGTCCAGAACGGCGGCGGCCAGCTTCGCCGCGCCCCAACCGGCCAACCACAAGCCGAGGATCGTCAGCGCCTTGACCAGCACGCCGCCGTCGACGACGGGCGAGAGGACGGCCAGGAAGAAGTCCTGCGGCAGGGCCCGGGGTGCGGCCTCGGACAGGCCCAGGGCAGCGTCGGACAGGTAGGACCGCGGCGTCGAGACCGCGTCACGCAGCAGCAGATAACCGGGCGCCAGCAGCGGCGCGGTGACAGCGAGCGTCAGCCCCAGCGCGTACAGCGCCGGCAGGGCACGACGAAAAGCGATCAGATCCGGTCCGGTGGCAGATCGGTCGGCCGCTGGGTGGGCAGCTTCTCGGTCATGGCCTCAGCGGCGGGCATCGGTCCGGAATCGGTGTCGCGCCGGCCGAAGAAGCCATGCCCGGCGGCGTCGAGGCCCGGATCGATCAGCGCGGCCTGCGACCGCAGGCTGTAGCCGGCGAGCAGCACGCCACCGACGAGGAACACCAGGCCCAGGCCACCGAACGTGATGGGCAGGATGCGGTCCCACAGGGCCAGCTTGTCGCGCTCGTCGTGGGCCGCGGCGACCTGCGACTCGACCGTCTGCTCGTTGGAGGTGACGGTGAAGTCGGCGAACGTCACCTCAGGCTTGAGGGCGTCACGCGAGTAGTAGTGGAAGCCGCGGTCCTTCTCTTTGACGATGGTGCCGGAGACCGGGTCCACCCAGAAGGCGCGCGCAGCGGCGTAGTAGCGCTGCATGGTGATCGGGTCGGTCGGCTCGGCCGACGGCACGCCCCACAGTTCGGCGCGCGCGGTCACCGAACCGTCTTCGTCCTTGTCATACAGCGACGAGAACTTGATCGGCTCGACCAGCTTGCCGTCGGCGTCGAAGCCGACGTTCTGGGTGAACTTGTAGACCGAGAGGCCGTTGACGTCTTCTTCGCCCTCGTAGTTGGCGTCGTACGCCTTCTGCGCGATCGGGTCGAACACCTGGTAGGTCTTCTTCTCCGTGCTGAACGGGAAGCGGTAGCTCAGCCCGGTGTGGGGCAGCGCGATGTTGGTCGGCGGGTTCTGGTCCTCGATGGTGCGCGGCTTCTGCACGGAACCGGCCGCACCCGTCACCGCGGCAGCGGTGGTGCGGTTGAGCGTCACGGTGTCGACGAGCGCCAGCAGCAGGCCGTTGTCCTGCTGCTTGTCGGTGCGGCGCACGGTGCTGCCAACCTGCAGCGTCACCACGTCGGCGTTCGCCGGGTTCTCGACGCTGACCTGGCGCTGCAGCACCAGCGGCACGTTCTTGTTGACGACGAACTTCTCGCCCAGCAGCGACGCGGGGTCCAGCGCGGTCCCGGTGCCGTTGCTGACCAGCGTGGTGTCGATGTCGAGCGGAATCTTGGAGATTTTGCCCGACGTATAAGTAGTCAACAGCAGAGCAGCAATCAGCAGGGCGGCGCCGAGCCCCATCAACACGCATGCCGCGATTCGCAACCCCACAGCGCGGTTCAACCCGTGCTCCTTACTTTGTCTGCCAGCCACACAGCAACCCGACTGACCCTAACAGCCCTTACTAAGGCACACCCTCAGAGTGGTCCGCGGGCGTCGGTGAGATTCGCCGCCGAGCCCGGGCACCCGGCACACTGGGGTCGTGGGCGACCAGGGACACGACACCGCGGACAGTGCTGAGGTGAGCGGCACCCGCAGTTTCCTGCCCGCCGTCGAGGGCATGCGTGCCTGTGCCGCCATGGGGGTCGTCCTCACGCACGTGGCGTTCCAGACCGCCAACAGCAGCGGCTGGTACGGCCGGTTGTTCACCCGTTTCGATCTGGCGGTGGCGGTGTTCTTCGCGCTGTCGGGCTTCCTGCTGTGGCGCGGCCACGCCGCGGCCGCGCGTGGTCTGCGGCATCGGCCGCCGACGGGTCACTACCTGCGCTCGCGCATCGTCCGCATCATGCCGGGCTACCTGGTGGCCGTCGTGGTGATCCTGGCGCTGCTGCCCGACGCCCACGCCGACCTCACGGTGTGGCTCGCCAACCTCACGCTCACCCAGGTTTATGTACCCCTGACGCTGACTGCCGGGCTCACGCAGATGTGGAGCCTGGCCGTCGAGGTCTCCTTCTATCTCGTCTTGCCGCTGCTGGCACTGCTGGCGCGCCGGCTGCCGGTGGACTGGCGCGTGCCCGCGATCGCGGCGCTGGCGGTGGCGAGCTTCGCGTGGCCGGCACTGCCCTGGCACCTGCCCTTCGGCGTCAACCAGATGAACTGGCTGCCGGCGCTGTTCTCGTGGTTCGCCGCCGGCATGCTGCTGGCGGAGCTGACGGTCATGCCTGTCGGCCGCATGCATCAGCTGGCCCGGCGCCGCTGGGTGATGGCGGCCATCGCCGGGGTGGCGTTCGTCATCGCGGCGACGCCGCTGGCCGGCAACATCGGACTCGCGCCGGGCACCGTCGGCCAGGTCGTGGTCAAGACGGCGATGGGCGCCGTGGTCGCCGGGGCACTGCTGGCACCGCTGGTGCTGGACGCACCTGGGACGCCGCACCGCATCCTCGGCAGCACCACGATGGTGACGCTCGGCCGCTGGTCCTACGGTCTGTTCATCTGGCACCTGGCGGCGCTGGCCATGGTGTTCCCGGTGATCGGCGAGTTCCCGTTCAACGGCCACATGCCGATCGTGCTGATCCTGACCTGGATTTTCGGGTTCGCGATCGCCGCCGTCAGCTACGGGCTGATCGAGTCGCCCTGCCGCGAGCTGCTGCGCCGCTGGGAATCCCGGCACGCCCCGTCACCGCGGGACAGCGCGATCACGGACGTTCCAGAGCCCGCCGCGGTCGGATAGCCGCTGCTACGCGCCGCCGGTGCGGCCACGGTCCCACGGATCGGGCCGTGTCGGTCGGGTGCGCCATGCTCGCGCCATGACGCAATACACCTACCGGGCGGAGTGGTCGCCGGAGCGTGGCCGCTATCTGGCCGGATGCCTGGAGTTCCCGCGGCTCTGGGCGACGGGCATGACCGCCGCGACCGCGATTGCCGCAATGGAACAGACGGTGGCCGACGAGGTCCGCGATCTGCTGGCGAGTGAAATGTCGCCGCCTGAATCCATCACGGACCGCAAGTACAGCGGCAAGTTCCTGTTGCGGATGCCGACGGCCATGCACGCCAAGCTCAGTGTCGAAGCGGCTGAGCAGGGCGTCTCACTGAATCAATGGGTGGTCCAGAAGCTGGCTGCCCGGCCACCGTCATTCGACGATTTCTAGCAGTGTGCGGCCGGGGGTTCGGTGTGCCGGCGTGTCGAGTTGTCAGTTGGCCCAACCGATTCCGGAACTCGGTATCGCCCGCGATACCACCTGCCAATCTGTCCTGGTCAGGCCGCGCCTGATACTGCCGGCGATACCGAGTTCCAGATGCGTGTGGCGACCGACAGATCGGTGCGTGTGATGCAGGTGTGACTCGTGAATCACTCGTCGAGCTGGCGCGTCCATCTGGCCGGTGCCTCCCACAACGACGCGGCCAGCGCGGCCACCGAGATGAGCGCCAGGAACTGCACCCACGGCGAATGCCCGACGTAGCCGTCCACCGAGCGCCACGGGTACGCGCTGAGCACCGCGCCGGCACCGATGAGGCCGCTCGCCGAGACGATGACGGTCCAACCGTCCAGCCACCGCTCCCGCGACCTCAACAGGTACCGGATACCCATGGCCGCCCCGATAGTCGCCAGACCCGCGAATCCGGCCACCAGGAAACCGAATCCGGCGAGGGCCACGCCGACGAGCGCGGGCCCCGGCTGCCAGGTCTGCGTCGGCTCGTCGTCGACGCGGCGCCGCATCGGCAGCAGCGCCAGGAGCGTCAGGAGCGGCAGCAGCGCGAGCCCGCCGAACAGCCCGATGCGGTACGGGGTGTTCAGCCCGAATGTCAGCGTGACGATGCCCGCGGTGCCGGCCGGCAGCACCCAGCCCTGCTGCCAGCCGTTGATGGTCACCGGCGTGAGGACGGCGCCGTTGGCGGTGTGGGCGGTCCAGCCGGGGTTGACGCTCTCGGGCACGACGAGCACCCGCTGCGCCGGAGACGGCGTCACGTCCACCTCGCGGTGATCGGAGGTCCATGTCTTCAGCTGCGCGGGAGTCGTTGGGGCACTGTGGATATGGGCGGCGAGCGGGCCCGTCAGGCGAGCACCGACGACGGTGAAGAACGGGCCGGGGCTGATCAGCAGCTCCTGCTTTCCGGCGGGCAGTTGCAGCGGCGCGGATTGGCACGGTTGGGCCGCGATGGGCTTGCTGTCCAGCAGCGCGCCGACCGTGGTGTGTACCGAGGTCTGCAGGAACTGGCCGGCGATCGCGATGATCGGCCCGCGGCCGCACGGCAGCGTGATGGCGCGGCGCCGGTTGGCGTCGGCGTCGGCGGGGGCGATGGGCACGCCGCGGTCGTCGAGGGCGGTGACTTCGGCAAGGCCGGGCGGCTTCACCTGATCGAATCCCAGTGACGTGCGGTCGATCAGGTCGTGCCAGTCGAGGATCGACAGCTTGATGGTGTCGGTCTTCGCAGGGTTGAGCTTGATGGTCTGCGGGCCGTCGCCGATGCGTCGCACCTGCGGTCCGTTGCCGAGGTCGACGGCGACGACAGTTGGATGCGCCGGCAGCTCGGAGGCGCTGGGCGTGAGTCGCAGGGCGCTGACGGTCGTCGGCGCCGGCAGGTGCAGGGTCAGGTTGGCACCGTTGCGGAACTGGACGATGCCCTGCGGCGCGACCCAGGCGGTCCGCGGATCGCCGTCGGTGGCGGCGTAGGCCGATCCCGCGACGTCGATGACGTCCGAGTCGCCGGACGCCCGGGTGGTGCCGGGCTGGCTCACCAGGTCGGCCAGGTGCGGTCCCTGCCGGGCCTGCACCCAGATCGTCGGGACGACGGCCGTCGGCGTCGGCACGGTGAGGGTGCGGCTCATGTTGACGGGTTCTTCGGGCGACTGCGCCATGGTGGCGGCGCACCGGACCCCGTTCGGGCCCTCGGCGCAGCCGGGCCGGCCCAGCTGATCATTGCCCAAATCCCATTGCGCGACAGCCGATCCCGCCGGCGGGCCGGGCACGTCGACGGTGTGCCGCAAGCTCACGGCGTGGGCGAAGCCGGACGCGTCGTACTGCGTCACAGAGAAGTCGGTGATGCCGAACTGCACGCCGGGCGAGCCGTCGTCGGTGCCGGTCGCGGTGAACCGGACCCAGGAGGTCTCGCCGTAGGGCAGCGCCGCGGTCAATGGCTTGCCCGGCTGATCGAAGCGAATTGTGCTGGTGCCGTTGGCTGTCGCGACTTCGATACGGCGCACCTGGGCGCCGACGGCGGTGGCACTCGGCGTCAGGGTGATGGTCGCGTTGGTCACCGGATGGTCGAAGTCGACCTGAAGCCATTGCCCCACAGCGGTTTGCAGCGAGCTCGACACCCAGCTGGTCGAGGTGTCGCCGTCGATCGCGGCGGCCGGGCCGGCCGCCGTCGCCACGTTGGGCAGCGCGGTGGAATCGGACGACGAACTCGACGTGGTGATCCGTCCACCCGGCCACTGGCCGTAGGCGGTGGTGGCGCCGGGGCTGGGGTAGTCCATGACGCGGTTGTAGGTGCGCCGCGGGTCGTCGGGGGCCCGGACTGCCGACGAGTGGTCGTCGACGCGTCCGTAGTCGGTCTCGCGGGCCAGCGGGGTATCGGTGACGGTCACCTCTGGCACCGGCAGTCCGGCGCGTTGCGCATCGGACGTCAAGATCATGGGGCCCAACGGGTTTCGCCCCATCAGGCGGCGGCGCTCGTCGATGCGCAGCAGCGATTCGGGTCCGCCGTCGACGCGCGGCATGGTGTCGGTGTCGGCGAGGTACGGCTGGGTGGGCACGGTGCCCGTCACGCGGTAGATCTCGACGGCGGGGTAGCGCGGCCGCAGACCACTGTCGGAGACGAACCCGTCCAGCGTGCCCGGGCCGACGGGATCGCCGAACTGGGCGACTTTCGTGATCCCCCTGGAACCTTCCAAGGCCCGGTGCACCAGCAGCGGTCGCGCCGACCGCGAGTTGTCGGGGTCCAGGTCGTTGCGCACCACGACGAACGAAATGCCTTGGCGGGCCAGGGTATCGGCCAATCCGGCGGACGGCCGCCCGGTGGCGAACAGGCGTTGCACGGAGTCCAGCGCCCGGATGGTCTCGGGCGGCGTCAGCGGAATCGAATCCCGCACACCCCACGCGCCGCGCTCGAGGACCTGCAGCGGCTCGTCGTGCGTGTTCCCCCAGACCTGGTTGGCGAACGGCGCGCCCGGCGCGACAAGCACGCGGCCCGGGGTCTCGGCGTTGTGCGCGTCGAGCCAGTCCGCGGTCTGGTGCCAGTACTGCGGGATGGCGCGGTAGGCACCCGGCGCGGCGAGCCGGCCCGTCCACGCCAACGACGTCCCGGCGACCAGTGCCGTCAGCAGCACGACGGCCACGGCCATCCGCTTGTCCCGCTCGAGGTGCGCGAACGCGTTGATCCACTCCCGCCGCGGCGCGGTGCTCGGCAGGGGAATCCGGCCCAGCACGTGGGCCAGGCCCAGCGCCAGCGGCAGTCGCAGCACGGGTTCGAGTTTGTGCACGTTGCGCAGCGGGGTGCCGCCGGCATCGAGGAAGGCCCGCACCTGGTGCGCGATGGGCGAGCCCAGCCCGCCCGCGTACGCGACCGCGAGCAGCAGCAGCCCGAACAGCAGCATCGAGATGAGCCGCCCGCGGGCCGGCATGCCCCGCATCGCCAGGCCCGCCATGCCGCCGGCGGCCACCAGCGTGGTGGCCAGGACCGCGACCGAACCGGTCACCAGCGACGAACCGGCCGTCGCGTTGGTCGCGACGAACGCCGTCCAGCCGTAGGTGCCGCGCAGCACCTCGGTCAGTGACAGCCACTGCGTCGTGACGCCCGACGATTCGATGAAGTCCAGGAACGGCGGACTGATCCGGCCGAGCAGCAGCAGCGCCACGGCCCACCACAGGATCGCGAGCAGCGTGCAGCCGAACCACCAGGCCGTGAAGCGCCACCAGCGCCGGTTGGGCCGGTGCGCGGCCCACCAGATGATCGCGGCCAGGCAGCCCGTCAGCGTCGCGACGGCGTTCACCGCGCCCATCAGCGCGACGGCGACGGCCGAGCGGGCGGCCAGCTGCCGAATGCGCGGATCACCACGCAGCGCCAGGATCACCGGCAGCAGCACCCACGGCGCCAGCATCATCGGCAGGGTCTCGGAGGAGATGGCGCCCAGCGTCGTCAGCGCCCGCGGGGACAGGGCGAACGCCACGGCGGCGAGGACGCGCGACGACCGGCTCCCGATGCCGAGCGCCTCGGCGACCCTGATGACGCCCCAGAAGCCGACGACGAGCAGCAACGCCCACCACAGCCGCTGCGTCACCCAGCCGGGCAGGCCGATGACGTCACCGGCGAGGAAGAACGTGCCGTGCGGGAACAGGTAGCCGTAGGCCTGGTTCTGTGACTGGCCGAAGGGGAGGTCGCTGCTCCACAGGTTCGCCGCCCGCGCCAGGAAGCGTGCGGGGTTGGCGGTGAGATCGAGTTTGGTGTCGGGCGAGACCCGGCCCGGTGACTGGGCGAACGTCAGGACCAGTGCGGCCGCGCTGACGACCCATAAGCAGCGCCGGGAGAGCGGCGCCGCGGGATCAGCTGCGGTTGCCGTATTCGACCCGGTTGAGCACCGATGACGCTGGATCGCCCGATTGCAGCGTCGGCTTGGTGTCCTGCTCCAGCATCAGCGTGGTGCCGAAGACCGCTGCGGCGCCGAGCAACAGACCGACCACGATGCTGGCTCCGGCGGGCACGAGGAAGCGGTCCATGGCGCCCAAACTAGCATGGCGACCTGCCTGCTTCCGTGTTCGCCGGCCTGCGTGCAGGTCATCGCGGGACCAATGTGCCCCGGTTGCGTGACTCGTCGCACGGCTAGGCTCGGACCCCATGTCCCTCACCCGAACCCTCGGCGCGCTCGCACTGGTGTCCGGATTGGTCGCCGGTTGCTCGTCGTCCTCCGACAAGCCGGCCGCATCCAGCACGACCAGCACGGCCTCGAGCACCGCGTCGTCGAGCAAGCCGATGGACGCGCCCGCACCGACCGCCCCGCCGTGCGATCCACACGCGCTGCTCAGCACCCTCACGCTGCGGCAGAAGCTGGCGCAGCTGCTGATGGTGGGCGTCAAGGACGCCGCCGATGCCCGCGCCGCGGTGACGCAGCAGCAGGTCGGCGGCATCTTCATCGGTAGCTGGACGGACCTGTCGATGCTGTCGGACGGTTCGATCCCCGCGCTGCAGGCCGCGTCGGGCGCGCTGCCGCTGGCGGTCAGCATCGACGAGGAGGGCGGCCGGGTGTCCCGGCTCAAGAAGCTGATCGGCCCGCAGGAGTCGGCACGCGTGCTCGCGGCGACCAAGACCCCGGCCGAGGTGCAGGCCATCGCCAAGGACCGCGGGCAGCAGATGAAGGACAAGTTCGGCATCACCGTCGACTTCGCGCCCGACGCCGACGTCACCGAGGAGCCCGACGACGAGGTGATCGGCGACCGTTCCTTCGGCTCGGACCCGCAGAAGGTGACCGAGTACGCCGGTGCCTACGCCGCGGGCCTGCGCGAGGCGGGGCTGGTTCCGGTGCTCAAGCACTTCCCGGGGCACGGCCACGGCTCGGGCGACTCGCACACCGGTGGTGTGAAGACGCCTCCGCTGGACGCGTTGAAGGACAACGACCTGGTGCCGTACCGGACGCTGACGACGCAGCAGCCCGTCGCCGTCATGGTCGGTCACCTGCAGGTGCCGGGCCTGACGCTCGGGGACGACCCGGCGAGCCTGAGCAAGCCGGCCTACGACCTGCTGCGCAGCGGTGAGTACGGCGGCCCGCCGTTCGACGGTGTCGTGTTCACCGACGATCTGACCGGCATGGCCGCCATCACCCAGCATTTCGGCGTGGCCGACGCTGCGCTCAAGGCACTGCAGGCCGGCGCGGACGTCGCGCTGTGGATCACCACCGACGGCATCCCGGACGTGCTGGACAAGCTGGAGGCGGCCGCGAAGGCGGGGCAGCTGGACCAGGGGCAGATCGACAAGTCGGTGCTGCGGGTGGCGGCCATGAAGGGGCCGGGCGCGAAATGCGTGAAGTGAGCCGCTCGTTGCATACCCTGATCTGATGGCAGGTGGAACCAAGCGGCTGCCGCGGGCCGTCCGCGAACAGCAGATGCTCGACGCTGCCGTGCAGATGTTCTCGGTGAACGGCTATCACGAGACCTCGATGGACGCGATCGCCGCGCAGGCCGAGATCTCGAAACCGATGCTGTATCTCTACTACGGCTCGAAGGAAGAGCTGTTCGCCGCCTGCCTGGACCGGGAGCTCACGCGGTTCGTCGACACCGTCCGGGCCGACATCAACTTCGCCCAGAGCCCGCGCGACCTGCTGCGCAATGCGGTGCTGTCGTTCATGACGTACATCGACCGCAACCGGGCGTCGTGGATCGTGCTCTACACGCAGGCCACCAGCTCGCAGGCGTTCGCCCACACCGTGCGCGAGGGCCGCGAGAAGATCATCGACCTGGTGGCGCGGCTGCTCAGCGCCGGTACCCGAAACCCGGAGCCCGACAGCGACTTCGAGATGATGGCCGTGGCCCTGGTGGGTGCGGGTGAGGCCATCGCGTCCCGCGTCAGCGCCGGCGACACCGACGTCAACGACGCCACCGAGCTGATGATCAACCTGTTCTGGCGCGGCCTGAAGGGTAAGCGCGCCGAGTCCTGACTTCCGCGGCGGGCGCGGTCACCTCCCCCTCGCGAGCAGACGCAAAACTGTCGATTTCGGCAGGAAAACGACAGTTTTGCGTCTGGTCGCGAGGCAGCGCCGGATCCGCGCGTTGTGGGATGCCTTGCAGGATCCCGATCGCAAGTCATGGATTGCGGTTAAGGAGCGCGCAGCGCGCGGGCATGCTGCTTTGCGTGTGTTGCTGGATGTTCCGCAAGCGTGACTGCATATTGCCGACGGCTAGCACCACTTCGGTCACTTAATCTGGAAGACGTGCACAAACGCGCATGGCGCCTCTCGCTGGTGGTCGCCGCCTTGGTGATTGCGGGTGTCGCAGCCTTGGCCGGGTATCGCGGCCACCGCGAACACGTTGCCCGGCCGGGCTTCCCGGCAGTCGACACCTCGCAACTCAGCCCCGGGCGGGCGGCCCTCGTGCATGTCCTGGCTCAGGAGTACGCGGCGCAAGCGGGCATGTCGAAGTACTCCGAGGGCAACGACGAGCCCTGGTGCGCGGACTTCACCAGTTGGGTGATGCGGGAATCCGGAAAACCCTTCACCAACCCCAACTCCGGGCACTGGCGCATCCCGGGTGTCATGACGCTCACCGACTATCTGCACACCGAGGGACGTTGGGAGTCAACGGATTACTCGCCACTGCCCGGCGACATGGTGCTCTATGACAAGCCGAGTCCAAAGGGCCAGCACGTCAACATAGTGCTGATCAACGACAACGGAACCCTCACCACGGTCGGCGGGGGTGAGGGGGCAAATGTGGGCCTGTCGACCTACAAGATCGCCGACGACCCCGGCATCCGCGGATTTGGTCGTTACGAATGATGCTGTGCCGGAAGGATGTTAGGTGACTGATCTGCCGAAGCCTGACGGCTGGAAAGACAGAACTCTGCTGTTCGGGTTCGCGCTGGTGATGGTGGGATCACTGGGGCTGTTCTTCGCGGTCAAAACCGTTCGCGCTGTGCAGCACATGCATTGGCTGGCGGCGACCATTTGCCTTGCGGTGGTGGTGGTTTCGTTGATCGCCGTGGTGGGCACGGCGTGGGTGCTGGTGGGCCGGGTCAAGTTGCGGGCGAGTTTCGATGCGGCCGGCACGACGTTGCGATCGGCTTCCGCGGCGAAATACCTTGTCGCGGTGTTGGTCGCGCTCGTTGTGGGGGGCGGCCTGTTTCTGATGTTCAATTCGCAGGTACGTGACGACCTACCCAGCGACGCAAGGGATCGCGGCAAGGTCACTGTCCTGCTGGTCATCAGTTTGATCGGCTTGGGTTTCATGGCCCGCACCCGTGGGCGTCCAGCGCCAGGATTGAGACTGTCCGCCGATGGTGTCGATTACACCGATTGCTACGCCCCTTTCACGCTGGCGTGGGATGAGATCAGCGACATCACCGGGCTCGCTCCGAAAGGCAAGACCTACTACCGCCCTGTGGTTTTAGAGCTGCATGGTGATCGGCCGCCAGCGGTGATCAACAACGCGTCGGCATGGGCGCCCGACGGTGTGGTCCTCTTCTGGCTGATCCGCCACTACTGGCGGTACCGCCAGGACCGCGGCGAATTATCCAATGATGTTGCGATAGAACGACTCAGGGACGGTCGGGTCACCGCCGAGCAGACGTAAAACTGTCGATTTCGGCAGGAAAACGACAGTTTTGCGTCTGCTCGCGAGGGGGTGGTGACCCCTACAAACCAGCGACCGTCGCCGTCAGGTGCGGGTAGCCCTTCGACAGGTTGCGCAGCGCCAGCTCCCAGCCGCCCTCGATGGGTTCGACGTACAGCCCCACCTTGGCGGGCAGCAGCACCGGCTTGCCGAACTTGACCGAATACTTGACCGCATCCGGCAACTGGCCCTCGATGTTGGCCAGAACCGCTGCGGCGCTGAACATCCCGTGCGCGATGGCGGTCGGGAAGCCGAACAGCTTGGCGCCGATCGAGCTGGTGTGGATCGGGTTGTGGTCGCCACCGACATCGGCGTAGTGCCGAATCTGACCCGGCGTGATGCTGATGACCGCGTTGGGCGGCGGCAGCTTCGGCTGCTTCACCGGCTCCGGCTTCGGCTCACCCGACAGGCTGGTCCGCTGCTGGTGCAGGAACGTGGTGATCTGGTTCCACACCAGGTCATTGCCGACCTTGACGTCCGTGATGATGTCGACCAGCAGGCCCTTGCGGTGCTCGCGCAGGTTCTCCGCGCGCACCGCGATGTCCAGTTCGTCGGTCACCTTGATGGGCCGGTGCTGGGTGATGTGGTTCTCGATGTGCACCGAACCCATTGCGGCGAACGGGAAATCGAACCCGGTGACCAGCGACATCATGGTCGGGAAGGTCAGTGCGAACGGGTACGTCAGCGGCACGGTGTCGCCGAACCGCAGCCCGGTCACCGCGGCGTACTCGGCGACATTCTTCGGGTCGATGGTCAGGCCCGACACCGTCACGGTGCGGGCCGGCAAGGTGGAACCCCGCGACACGAACGGCAGCGCACCCGCCACCGCCCGCGCCATGTTCAACAATCCGTTCGGTTGCGCCATGACTACTGCCTCCTGTTCTTCGCGCAAGCGCTCATCACGCGCCCAACAGGGCCTGGCCGCAGACCCGAATCGTGTTGCCGGTCACGGCATTCGAGGCGGGGCTGGCGAAGTAGGCGATCAGCTCGGCGACGTCGACCGGCAGGCCGCCCTGGAACAGCGAGTTGAGGCGGCGGCCCACCTCGCGGGTGGCCAGCGGGATGGCGTCGGTCATCTTGGTCTCGATGAAGCCCGGCGCGACGGCGTTGATGGTGACGCCCTTCTCGCCGAACACCGGGGCGAACGCGTCGGTCATGCCGATCATGCCGGCCTTGGTGGCGGCGTAGTTGGTCTGGCCGCGGTTACCGGCGATACCGGCCATCGACGACAGGCCCACGATGCGTCCGCCCTCGCCGATGGTGCCGTTCTCCACCAGCCCCCGCGCAAGACGTTGCGGCGCAAGCAGGTTCACGGCGATGACCGAGTCCCAGCGGGCGTCGTCCATGTTGGCGAGCAGCTTGTCGCGGGTGATGCCGGCGTTGTTGACGAGGACGTCGGCCTTGCCACCGTGGTGCTCGGTGAGATGCGCGACGATCTGGGCGACGGCGTCGTCGGCCGTCACGTCCAGGGCCAGCGCGGTGCCACCGACCGCGGCGGCGGTCTCGGCCAGTGCGTCAGCGGCCTGCGGGACGTCGATGGCGACGACGGACGCGCCGTCGCGCGCGAACACGCGGGCGATCTCGGCGCCGATGCCGCGGGCGGCACCGGTCACGAGTGCGACCTTCCCGGCCAGCGGCTTGTCCCAATCGGCCGGGGCGACGGAGTCGGCGGCGCCGACGTAGAACACCTGGCCGTCGACGTACGCCGACTTGCCCGACAGCAGGAAGCGGATGGTCGACTCGATGCCCGAGGCGGCGGGCGCGGCCTTGGCCGACAGGTAGACGAGCCCGATGGTGGCGCCGCGCTGCAGCTCCTTGCCGAGCGAGCGGGTGAAGCCTTCGAGGGCACGCTGGGCGATGCGCTCATCGATGCTGTCGGTCTCGTCGGGCGTGGTGCCGACGACGACGACGCGGCTGTTGGCGGCGAGGTTGCGCAGCACGGGGGTGAAGAACTGGTGGAGCTGCTTGAGCTGCTCGGGCTTGGTGATGCCGGTGGCGTCGAACAGCAGGCCACCGAACGAGTCGGCCCAGCGGCCGCCGACGTTGTTGCCCACGAGCTCGTAGTCGTCGGCGAGGGCCGCGCGCAGCGGCTCGGCCACGCGGCCTTCGCCACCGATCAGGAGGGGGCCGGCCAGCGGGGGCTCGCCGGCCTTGTAGCGGCGCAGCGGCTGGGGCTGGGGTACGCCGAGCTGCTTGGCCAGGAACGAACCGGGACCGGAGGTGAGGACTTGGGAGAGGACGTCAGCCATTGCGGACCTTTCTGCGGACGTATGTCGTATAGACGGAACCGTCTTGTCAGAGACGAACTTACTCCAGAGTAAGAACGGTGGGTAATATAGGCGTCAAGCAACATCTTGCCTCAGTCATCCAACGTCAAACCGAACTGGAGAAAAACCGTGGCCGAGACCAACAGCCGCCGCCGCGTGGCCGTCCTGGGTGGTAACCGCATTCCCTTCGCGCGATCCGACGGCGCGTACGCAAACGCCTCCAACCAGGACATGTTCACCGCGGCCCTGGACGGTCTGATCGACCGCTTCAACCTCAAGGGCGAGAAGCTCGACATGGTGATCGGCGGCGCCGTCCTCAAGCACAGCCGTGATTTCAATCTCATGCGCGAATGTGTGCTCGGCACCTCGCTGTCGCCCTACACGCCGGCCTTCGACCTGCAGCAGGCCTGCGGCACCGGTCTGCAGTCGGCCATCGCGGCCGCTGACGGCATTGCTGCCGGCCGGTACCAGGTGGCCGCGGCCGGTGGCGTCGACACCGCGTCGGACGCGCCCATCGCCCTCGGCAACGACCTGCGCCGCGTGCTGCTGAGCCTGCGCCGTGCCAAGTCGAACGTCGACCGGCTGAAGCTCGTCGGCAAGCTGCCCGCCGCCCTCGGCGTGGACATCCCGGTCAACAGCGAGGCCCGCACCGGCCTGTCGATGGGCGAGCACGCCGCCCAGACCGCCAAGGAGATGGGCGTCAAGCGCACCGACCAGGACGCCCTGGCCGCCGCCAGCCACCAGAACATGGCCGCCGCCTACGACCGCGGCTTCTTCGACGACCTGGTCAGCCCGTTCCTGGGCCTGTACCGCGACAACAACCTGCGGGCCGACTCGTCGACCGAGAAGCTCGCCAAGCTCAAGCCGGTCTTCGGCGTGAAGCTGGGCGACGCCACCATGACCGCCGGCAACTCGACCCCGCTGACCGACGGCGCGTCGGTGGCGCTGCTGTCGACCGACGAGTGGGCCGCCGAGCACGACATCCCGGTGCTGGCCTACTTCGTCGACTCCGAGACCGCCGCCGTCGACTACGTCAACGGACCCGACGGCCTGCTCATGGCCCCGACCTACGCCGTGCCGCGCCTGCTGGCCCGCAACGGCCTGACGCTGCAGGACTTCGACTTCTACGAGATCCACGAGGCCTTCGCCTCGGTCGTGCTGGCGACGCTGGCGGCCTGGGAGTCGCCCGAGTACTGCAAGGGCCGCCTCGGCCTGGACGCGCCCGTGGGCTCGATCGACCGGTCGAAGCTCAACGTCAACGGCTCGTCGCTGGCGGCCGGGCATCCGTTCGCCGCGACCGGCGGCCGCATCGTGGCCCAGCTGGCCAAGCAGCTCGCCGAGAAGAAGGCCGCGAACGGAGGGACCGGGACCTACCGCGGCCTGATTTCCATCTGCGCCGCAGGTGGCCAGGGCGTCACCGCGATTCTTGAGGCGTAGACCAGGGATTTGTGCACGATTTTCCGCGCCGGCCGCGGATTTTCGTGCACAAATCGCTCGGGTGTAACGCCCCGCGAACCGTCAGCGATACCCCAAGTGCCTCGTGTTTCCGTCTGACCCCCGACCTGACGGAGGCACGGGGCACTCTCGTGTTCGGGGTGATTTGTGCACGATTTTCCGCGCGCCCCGCGGATTTTCGTGCACAAATCCCTAGAGCAGGGCCGCCAGGATCGGCACGTGGCTGATCGCGACGTCCTTGGCCGCGGTCGTCAGCGTGACGGGGCCCATCGCGCGGAGTTTCGACAACTCCGCCAACCCGTCACCGTCGGCCAGCTCCTCGCGGTAGCGGGCCGCGAAGTCCTCGTACTGATCGAGATGCGCGTGGTACCACTTGCGCAGCTCATTCGACGGCGCGACGTGCGGCATCCAGGTGCCGACCCGCGGGTCGTCCTTGTGAATGCCGCGCGGCCACAAGCGGTCCACGGTCACCCGGGGTGGCTGGGCCTCGTCAACCGGGTCGTACACCCGAGCAGTGTCGATCATTTCGGGTCCTTGTGAATGGCCGCCGGGGCAGGCGGCGGGGTGAACAGGCTGCCTCCGACACTGCCACGCAACGTCCGCACCGCAACCAGTGCCCACGTGCACAGCAGGAAGACGTACGCCAGGACCGCGGCGACGCGGAACGCCGGCAGGCCGGTGTGCGCGGCCAGTTGCGACGTGCCGGTGACGAAGGTGCCGACGGGGAAGGTCAGGCTCCACCACGTCAGGGCGAAGGGCATGCCGCGCCGCATGGTCCGCACGGTCAGCGCGCTGGCCAGGCTGATCCACAGCACCGCGAAACCCCACACCGGGACGCCGAACAGCACCGCGAAGATGTTCATGCCCGACGCCAGCTCCGGGCTGATCGCCGAGGTCGCGGCCGTCCCGAGCAGCCCGGCGGCGGTGATGCCCTGCCCCAGCGGACCCAGCACGATCCACAACGTCGGGACGCGGGCCGAGCCCGAGGTGCCGTAGTGCGCCAGCCGGCTCCAGATCATCGTGATGATGATCAGCGCGGCGATCAGCGACAGCCCGAACATCGCGAAGCAGCCGTAGAACATGGTGGTGCGGGCCGTGCCCGGCGGCAGATGCGGCAGCAGCAGGGCCCCGGAGGCCGCCGACACCATCGGGGGCACGACGGGCATCAGCCAGCCGCCGAACGCGGCGTCCGGCCCGACTTCCAGCTGCGTGAACATCAGGAACGGGATGGTCATCGCCGTGAACAGGCCGCCGACGGTGCCAGCGGTCCACAGGATCCAGTCGAGGTCGACGGCGAAGCGCGTGCCGATGAGGTCCTTGCCGATCAGCAGGGCGCCGAGGCCGACGGTCATCAGCGCCATGGGCGCCGCGCCGTAGAAGTGCGTCATCTGGGGGTTGCGCACCTGGCTGCGCGCCACCGTGGGGTGGCGCACCCACTGCACCGACACCGCGACGATCAGCAGCACCAGCAGCGCGGTGGCGATCACCCAGACGCCTTCGGCGAATCCCCGCAGCCCGGGCAGGTGCACCGGCAGGGACGCGGCCGCGGTCGCGACGATGCCCGTGCCCATCACCGACGCGAACCAGTTGGGTCCGAAATATTGCAGCCGGGCAGTCTCTGGCGCGTCGATCGTCATGGTTCGATACTCACAGGTGACACAATCCGGCCTCAAGGAGCATCCCGTGCAGATCAGCATTTTCGGTTCGTTGAGTGGTCTCGAATCCCCGGTCGACGACACCGTCGCGTACCTGAACCAGCTGCGTGAAGAGGGGTTCCGGCGGGCCTGGTTCGCCCAGATGCCTTATGAGCCAGACCTTCTCACGGTCCTGACGGTCGGACTGCGCGAGGTCGACGGCATCGAGGTCGGTACCGGTGTGCTGCCCATCCAGAATCAGCTTCCGATGTTGCTGGCGCAGCGGGCGTTGACCATCAGCCAGATGGCGGGTGGACGCCTGCTGCTCGGATTGGGGATGACGCACCAGGCCGTCACCGAGGGCATGTGGGGCATCCCGTGGGACAAGCCGGTACGCCGGCTCAACGAATACCTCGACGGCTTGCTGCCGCTGCTGAACGGTGAGAAGGCCGACGCCACGGGCGAGACGGTGACCACCCGCGGTGCGCTGATCATCCCCGGCGCACCGACCCCGCCGGTGTATATCGCCGCGCTCGGGCCGAAGCTGCTGCAGATCGCCGGACGGCGGTCCGCGGGCACCGTCACCTGGATGACGGGGCCGAAAACCCTTGCGGGCCATGTCAGTCCGACGTTGCGGCAGGCAGCCGCGGACGCCGGCCGCGCCGATGCGGTCTGGGTGGTCGCCGCGATTCCGGTGGCCGTGACCGACGATGTCGACGGCGCCCGCAAGCAGGCCGCCGAGCAGTTCGCGATCTACGGTCACCTGCCGTCGTATCGGGCGATGCTCGACCGCGAGGGTTACGCGGGTCCGGAGGACATCGCGATCATCGGCGATGAGCTGACGGTGCGTGACCGGCTCGCCGAGCTCAAGGCAGCCGGCGTCGACGAATACGTCGGCGTGACGTTCGAGCCGTCCGCCGAAGGCCGGGCCCGGACCCGCGCGGTGCTCAAAAAACTGGAATCCTGAGCAGGTTTGGCAAGGCTTCATTGGCTGGCGGATCGGCGCGGGCCCGCATAGCGTTGCAGGAATGGCGATCTCGTCCCATGATGCCGAGCCCCACGCGGGTTCGGTTGCGTCGAAGCTGAACTGGTTGCGCGCCGGCGTGCTCGGCGCCAATGACGGCATTGTGTCGACTGCCGGCATCGTCGTCGGTGTCGCGGCCGCGACGGCGGAGCGCGGGCCGATCTTCACCGCCGGTATGGCCGGATTGGTGGCCGGTGCGGTGTCGATGGCCTTGGGCGAGTACGTGTCCGTGAGTTCTCAGCGCGACACCGAACAGGCCCTGCTGGCCAAGGAGAAGCGCGAGCTTCAAGAAGATCCCGCGGCCGAACTCGAGGAGCTGGCCGGCCTGCTGGAAGGCCGGGGACTGTCGACGCCGACGGCCCGCACCGCCGCCGAGGAGCTGACCGATCACAATGCGTTTGCGGCGCATGCGGTGGTCGAATTGGGTATCACGCCAGGTGATTTGGCGAATCCGTGGGCGGCGGCGTTCTCGTCGGCGGTGTCGTTCACCGTCGGGGCGCTGTTGCCATTGATCGCGATCCTGCTGCCCCCGATGACGCTCCGCGTTCCGGTGACCATGTTCGCGGTGCTCCTGGCGCTGGCGATCACGGGCGTGGTGTCGGCCCGGCTCGGTGGCGCATCCGTCGGAAAGGCTGTGGCACGCAACGTGATAGGCGGCGCCCTGGCGTTGAGCGCCACCTATCTTGTCGGCCATCTCGTCGGCGGCGTCATCGCCTGAATCCGGTTGTGCGGGCCGCGGTTCTTGCCGGCGTCGCCTTAGCCCGACGGACCGCCGGCAGTTCTTACCGGCGTCGTCGCCTGAGCCCGACGGACCGCCCGCAGTTCTTACCGGCCGCCGCCCGAGCCCGACCGACCCCGCCGTCCTTGCTGGCGTTGTCGGCGTGTCGGAATTGGCGTGTCGGCTCTCCTGCGGCACATGCGATTTGGAACGGTCAATGTGCCTTGACCGTCAAGGCACATTGACCACTCCAGATCGAACATGTCCTAGAAGTCCGCGGGACCTGTCGGTGCCCGCGCGCATACTTCCCGAATATCTCTGGGGAGGGGTAAAGCATGGGTGGACCGAGTGATGACCCGTACATGCGTGAGCTGGGTCGTCGTGCGCTGGTGGATCTCCTGGGCGAGGAGGGCGCCTACCGTGCCCTCAATGGCCTCGATGACGACTTGCCCGACGATGACGTGTTCGAGGAGCGTGAACCCGAACCCGACCCGGTGTTGGCCGACTTCTACAGCGGAAACAGCGTGCGCGCCCTCGCCGACGCTCGTGACGGACTGGCCGCCGCGAAAGAGTGCTATGACCGGGCCGTCATCCAGGCCCGCTCGGCCGGGTGGACGTGGCCCGAAATTGCCCGTGTTCTCGGCGTTTCCAAGCAGGCCCTGCACAGCCGGTTCCCGGACCGGACGCTCGATTAGTCGGGCGTCTTCCCGCACATGTTTCGTCTGGAGCGGTCAACTTGCCTTGACCGTCAAGGCAAGTTGACCGTTCCAGATCGCATGTGCCAAGGGAGAGACCTTCGCCGGGGTCGGCCCGGCACGTGCCCACTGCCCGCGATCAGGCGCGTTTCCCAAGCTCGTTCAGGCGCGCGCCCCCGGCTCGTGGAGGAACGTGGCGATCACCGGTGCCAACTCGGCGGCGTTGGTGATGAGGTCGACGTGCCCGCCGGAGTGCAGGTGCAGATGCGAATGCGGCATCAGGAAATTCATGATGCGCGCGTTGGCCACCGGGATGATCGGGTCGTCCGTACCGGCCACGATCAGCGTCTCCTGGCGGACGGCGGGCAGCGCGTGGATGCTGGTCCACACCGCGCCGGCCATCAGCTGGTGCACGTAGCCCATCTTCGAACCCGCATGCAGCTGCTGCAGGAACAGCTTGGCGATGTCGTCGCCGTGGTGCCGCACGGTACCACCGTAGAGTTCTCCGGCGATCGAGGCGGCGTACGACGCATTCGAGAACCGCTTCGGCGTCAACATTTTCGCCAGCACCCGCGGGTGCCCGGGCACCATCACTGCGCCTGTTCCGGTGGCCACCAGCACCAGCCGACGGCAGCGCCGGGGGTTCTGGAACGCGAACTGCTGTGCCAGCGCCCCGCCCCAGGACAGGCCCAGGACGTCGACGACGGTGAACCCCAGCTTGTTCAGCATCCGCCCCATGACCCAGGCCAAGTACGGAAAGCCATAGGGCGCGAACGATGTTGGCGATCCGCCGGTGCCGGGCACGTCGAACCGGATGATCGTGGTGTCCGGCAGGTGCTCGACCAACGGGTCGAGCACCTCGAGGCTGGCGCCGATGCCGTTGCACAGCACCAGTGGAACCGCATTGGGATCGGTGCCGCGGTCAACCCGGACCCGAAGCCGCTGACCGCCGACGGACACATACCGCTCGGTGACGGTCATTTCTGCAGCACGTACGTGCCGGGCGCTGGGCCGACGGCGATGAAGCCCTCGGCGCCCAGCGTCTTCGGGGCGTCGACGTCGTCGCCGCTGCGTTCGGCCAGCCACGCGACGTAGTCGGGCCACCAGGAGTCGCTGGACTTCTCAGCCTCGGCCAGCCATTCCTCGGGCGTCCCGTCCTGCACTTGCGCGATCCGGTACGACGCCTTGGGGTTCCCCGGCGGGTTGACCAGCGCGGCGATGTGGCCGCTGGTAGACAGCACGTAGCGATTGTCCTTGCTGCCCAACAACTTCGCGCTGCGGTAGGTGGCCTGCCAGGGGGAGATGTGGTCGGCGATGCCGCCGATGACGTACGCGTCGCAGGTGATCTTGGACAGGTCGACGGGCGTCCCCAGCATGCTCACCGCGCCCGGGGTCACCAGCGAGTTGTTCAGGCCCATCAACACCATGTCGCGGTGCAGTGCGGCCGCCATGCGGGTGGTGTCGGCGTTCCAGAACAGCACGTCGAACGCCGCCGGGCTGCGGCCCTGCACGTAGTTGTTCACCCAGTACCGCCACACCAGATCGGTCGGCCGCAGCCAGGCGAACATCTCGGCCATGGCTTTGCCGTCGAGATAGCCCTTCTTCGCGGACGTGGCGATCGCGGCCTGTGCCGCGCGGTCACTCATTGCGGCAGAAGCGAATCCGGCGCGGTCCTGGTCCAGCACCGTCACCGCCAGGGTGAGGCTGGCGACTTTGTCGGCGTCGCCGGTCTCGGCCAGGTGTGCCGCGGTCATGGCGGTGATGATGCCACCGGAGCAGCTCGCCATCAGGTGGGCGCCGGCCGTGCCGCAGATCGCCCGCACCGCGTCGATGGCCTCGATGATGGCGGCGCCGTAGGCGTTGATGTCCCAATCCTTGTGCCGGGCCTGCGGATTGCGCCACGAGATAGCGAACACCTGCTGCCCCTGCTGCACGAAGTACTCGATCATGCTGCGGCCCGGAGCGATGTCCATGACGTAGTACTTGTTGATCACCGGCGGCACCATCAGCAGCGGCACTGTGTGGACGGTCGGGGTCTGGGGTGCGTACTGGATCAGCTCGAACATCCGGGTCTGCAGCACCACAGCACCTTTGGTGACGGCGACCGTCTCGCCGACGGTGTAGGCGTCCGGCTCGACCATGGCCGGCACCCGGGGTGACGACATCATGTCGCGGGCAAAGGCTTTCAAACCGCGGACGGCGCTGAGGCCGCCGGTGTCGATCATCGCCTTCCAGCCCAGCGGGCTGATCAACGGGTTGTTGGTGGGGGCCAGGCCCTCGATGGCGTTGTCGAAGACGAACCGCATGCGGGCTTCGTCGCGCCAGTCCAGATCGGCGTCGGAGAACAGCTTCTCAGCGGTGTCCGATGCGGCGAGGTAGCCCTGCATGATGCGGTGCAGGAGTGGATTCTGTTGCCACGCAGCGTCACTGAAGCGCTTGTCGGCGCGTTGTGGTGCCCGGTCGGAGTCGCCGGTGGCGATCTCGCCGAGTTCGCCGGCCAGTTCCTTGCCACGCTCCAGTAGGGTGCGTGGCTGCTTGGCCAGGCTGACGGCCATGCGGGCCCAGGCCTGGTCCGGCAGCATCCGGCGGGCGAACGGTTTGGTGGCGCTGGTCAGCAGCAGGTCGAGGGGTGCGGCCAGCTCATCGGGGTGCAGGGTTGCCATGATTATTCGCTTTCCGTTGCAGGAATGGTGATTTCGCGACGGAGAAGCTTCCCGGTCGGGCCCTTGGGCAGCTCGTCGAGGAACCAGATGCGTCGCGGGTACTTGTAGGCGGCCACCTGGCTCTTGACGAACTCGCGGAGTTCGTCGACGGCGACCTCGATGCCCGGCTTGAGGCTGACGGCAGCGCCGACCTCCTCGCCGAGCGTGTCGTGCGGGATACCCACCACAGCCGCCTCGGCGACTGCCGGGTGGGTGTAGAGCACCTCTTCGATCTCGCGGGGGTAGACGTTGAAACCGCCGCGGATGATGAGCGCCTTCTTGCGGTCGACGATGTAGTAGTAGCCGTCCTCGTCGGTCCGGGCGATGTCGCCGGTGGCGAACCAGCCGTCAGCGTTGATGGCTTCGGCGGTGGCCTCGGGCAGGTTCCAGTAGCCCTTCATCACGTTGTGCCCGCGAATCTGGATTTCGCCGGGCTCGCCCTGCGCCACCGGGGCGCCGTCGTTGTCGACCACCCGCATCTCGACGCCCTCGACCGGCGTGCCGATCGAACCGGGCTTGCGTGGACGGTCCGGATGGTTGAACGCCGCCACCGGCGAGGTCTCGGACAGGCCGTAGCCCTCCAGGATCGGGCAGTCGAAGGTCTTCTCGAAGTCCTGCAGCACCTGGACCGGAATGGCCGCGCCGCCGGAGACCGCCACCCGCAGCGTGGCCGTCGACGCCGAACCGCCCGCGGCCAGCAGCGCTGAGTACATCGTCGGCACGCCCTCGAAGATGGTGACGCCGTCGCGCTCGACCAGCTCCAGCGCCTTCGCCGGATCGAACCGGGGCAGCAGGCTCAGGGTCGCCCCGGCCAGCACCGCCGAGTTGAGGCCGCACGTCAGGCCGAACACGTGGAACAGGGGCAGGCAGCCCATCACCACGTCGTCGGGCCCGATGTTCAGCAGTGTCCGCACGCAGACGTCGGCGTTGCGGCCCAGACCGCCGTGGGTGAGTTCGGCGCCCTTGGGCTTGCCCGTCGTACCCGAGGTGTGGAGGACGACGGCGGTGTCGTCGTCGGCGCGCTCGACCGGCGCGGGCTGCGCCGGGAGGTCCGCGATCAGCGCCGCCAACCCGGCGTCGTCAACCACCCAGCAACCCGCGCCCGCGGCCTCGGCACCGGCCTGCGCTTCATCGGCGAAGGCGGGCGGGGCGAACAGCGCCTTGGCGGTGGTGTTGGAGAGGTAGAACTCGATCTCGGGGGCCTTGAGCAGCGGGTTCATCGGCACCGCGACCGCTCCGGCGTACAGGATCCCGTAGAACACGGCCGGGAAGGCCGGACCGTTCGGCAGCATGACGCCAACTCGGTCGCCCGGCTCGATGCCGGCCTGCTGCAGCAGCGTGGCGACGCGGGCGGCGGCGTCGTCGAACTGGGAGTAGGTGTAGGTCTGGTCGTCGCAGCGGAGGGCGACGTGGTCGGGACGACGGGTCCGGCTGGCGACGAGGTTCTGGGCGAGGTTGGTCATGTATTCAAGGGTGGTGTCGCGCGCACCGGGAAGCGATGGTGGCGGGAACAACAGTGACCATCGCCAAATGTGATCGGCCACAATCGGCGCCTCACCTAAGGTTGGCTGATGGCCGGGGTCGACGAGCACATGCTGGAACTCAGCCGGATCATGCTCACGCGTGTGGAGACCCTGGGCGAGCAACTGGCCGACCGGATCTACAGCCGGATCGACGGCTACCGTGCGACCCCGTCAGCACGCGACAATGTGCGCGAAAGTTGTGTCGCCAACATGACTTTCGTGTTCCACACCCTCTGCAACGACGGCGAGGCGGACCTGTCGCCGGCCGAGGCGACCGGCCGCGAGCGGGCTGTCGAGGGCATTCCGCTGGCAGCGGTCATGACGGCCTACCGCATCGGTTTCCGGTTCATGTGGGAGAGCAGCGTCGCCGCCGCGCGGGAGGCCGGCATCCCGACCGAGTCCATCCTCGAGGCCAGCGCGCGCATCTTCCTGAGCCAGGACGAGTTCACGCAGGCGATGACGGGCGCCTACCGCGAACAGCTCACCAGCCAGATAGTGGACCGGGAGGAGGAGCGGTCGGCTCTGGTGGAGGCGGTGCTGTTCGGTCGCATCACCGACAACCAGAGCCTGTGGGAGGCCGCCGATCTGCTGGGGCTGCCGACGACGGGGCCGTATGTCGTTGCGGCAGCCGAGATTCCGTCCATCGGCAAAGTGGGGCTGCCTGAGATCGCGAGCAAGCTCGCCGCCCGCGACATCCGGTCGGCCTGGCGGCTGCTGCCCGACCTGCAGGTCGGCGTCGTGCACCTGCGGCAGGACGCGACGTACGGCGTGCTGGTCGAGGTGCTCCGCAAGGTCGCGACGGCGCGCGTCGGCCTCAGTCCCGCGTTCGTGAGTCTGGCGGAGACGGGCGAGGGCCTTCGGCTGGCTCGTTTGGCGGTGACCGGTAAGCCGAGCCGGGACGGATGGGTGAGTGCCTTCGATGACGCGCCGCTGGCGTTCGCCGCCGTCAGCGCGCCTGAGGTGATGAACCGTATCGAGGAGTCGGTTTTGGGCGGGCTCCGCGGGCTGCCGGCCGAGGAACGGACTGTCCTCTCTCAGACGTTCCAGGCCTGGCTCGACGCCGGGGGCTCCGCCAACGAGGCGGCGGCCGCAATCTTCTGCCACCCCAACACCATTCGGCACCGGCTGCACCGCATCGAGGAGCGGACGGGCCGGTCCCTCTCGCGCCCCCGCGACGTCGCCGAGCTGTGCCTGGCCTTCGAGATCAGTCAGCGCCTGCCTGACTAGTTGCGTTCCCTGCCGCGAGTGTGCAGCCAGAGTGTTTGACGGCCCGGACCAGCGCGCTGTGTGCACGTTCGTGACGCCAGCTCCAGTTGCTTTTCGCGACTGTGCAGTGAGAGCCTCTGCGCGGCCGGATCTGCGCTCTACGCGCACGCTCGAGGCGTCAGCCCCGGCGCTGCGTGACGCAAAAGAAAACGGCCCCCGCTTCGGCGGGGGCCGTTCACTTGAGACGGATCAGAAGGACGCTTCGTCCAGCTCCATGGTCTCGTTGTCGACGGACTCGATGACCGCGCGGACGCTGGTGAGCAGCGGCAGCATGTTCTTGGCGAAGAACGAAGCCGACGCGATCTTGCCCTCGTAGAACGCACGGTCGTCGCCGGTGGCGCCCTCGTCGAGCGCCTTGATGGCAACCGCGGCCTGCTTCAGCAGCAGCCAGCCGATGACCAGGTCACCGACGGCCAGCAGGAAGCGCACCGAACCCAGGCCCACCTTGTAGATGGACTTCGGGTCTTCCTGAGCGGCCATCAGGTAGCCGGTCAGGGAGGCGGCCATGCTCTGGACGTCGCCCAGGGCGGTGGCGAGCAGCTCGCGCTCGGCCTTCAGGCGGCCGTTGCCGTCCTGGTTCTTGATCAGCTGCTCGATCTCGCCGGCGACGAATGCCAGGGCCTGGCCCTTGTCGCGGATGATCTTGCGGAAGAAGAAGTCCTGCGCCTGGATGGCGGTGGTGCCTTCGTACAGCGAGTCGATCTTCGCGTCACGGATGTACTGCTCGACCGGGTAGTCCTGCAGGAAGCCGGAACCACCGAAGGTCTGCAGCGACTCGGTCAGCTTCTCGTAGGCACGCTCGGAGCCGACGCCCTTGACGATCGGGAGCATCAGGTCGTTGACCTTGAAGGCCAGCTCGGCGTCCACACCGTGAACGGCCTTGGCGACCTCGGGGTCCTGGAACGACGCGGTATACAGGTACACGGCGCGCAGGCCCTCGGCGTAGGACTTCTGGGTCAGCAGCGCCCGGCGGACGTCCGGGTGGTGCATGATCGAGACGCGCGGAGCGGTCTTGTCCATCATCTGGGTCAGGTCAGCGCCCTGGATGCGGGTCTTGGCGTACTCGAGCGCGTTCAGGTAACCGGTCGACAGGGTCGCGATGGCCTTGGTACCGACCATCATGCGGGCCTGCTCGATGACGTCGAACATCTGCGCAATGCCGTTGTGCACCTCACCGACGAGCCAACCGACGGCGGGGGTGCCGTGCTGGCCGAGCGTGAGCTCACAGGTGGCCGAAACCTTCAGGCCCATCTTGTGCTCGACGTTGGTGACGAAAGCGCCGTTGCGCTCGCCGGGCTCACCGGTCTCGGGGTCGAAGTGGAACTTCGGCACGAAGAACAGCGACAGACCCTTGGTGCCCGGGCCGGCGCCCTCGGGGCGGGCCAGGACCAGGTGCATGATGTTTTCGAACAGGTCGTCCGAGTCGGCCGAGGTGATGAATCGCTTCACACCGTCGATGTGCCAGGTGCCGTCAGGCTGCTGGGTGGCCTTGGTGCGGCCGGCGCCCACGTCAGAGCCGGCGTCGGGCTCGGTCAGCACCATGGTGGCGCCCCAGCCGCGCTCGGCAGCGAGGACGGCCCACTTCTTCTGCTCGTCGGTGCCGTTGTTGTAGAAGATTTCGCACATGCCCGAGCCCATGGCGTACATGTAGGCGGCGGGGTTGGCACCGAGTACGTGCTCGATCAGGGCCCACTGCAGTGCGCGGGGCATCGGCATGCCGCCGAGCTCCTCTTTCAGACCGACCTTGTCCCAGCCGCCGTCGAGCAGCGCGCGCATCGACTTCTTGAAAGGCTCGGGAAGCGTGACGGTGTGGGTCGCGGGGTCGAAGACCGGCGGGTTGCGGTCGCCGTCGGCGAACGAATCGGCGATCGGGCCCTCGGCGAGGCGCGCGATCTCGTTGAGCATTTCACCGGCGGTGTCGGCATCCAGGTCGGCGAACTTGCCTTCACCCATCGCCTTGTCCACGCCGAAGACCTCGAACAGGTTGAACACCTGGTCACGGACGTTGCTCTTGTAGTGGCCCACGATTTCTCCTCGATGAGATGGACTGTAGGGGTTGGGTACTCAGGGCTAAGTTACCCACCAGTAACTGGGGCTAACTATACCGCCGGGTAACTTCATCGCAAAGCAGTCAAGAGCAAATTTTTCGTAGCTAACCAACCCAGTGGTTGAACGGGGTGGTTTCGAAGCCGGTTTATGGCCGCTGACCTGCAGTTTAGTCCGAATGTGATGTCCGCCACCGGAAACTTCCGGAACTGGGGAGGACGTGTCAGTTGGGGTCAATGGGAGCCGTGTTGTGGCGTCTTCGTGGTGGATGCGAAGGCTTGCAATCGCCGCGATCCCAGCCTCGGAAGACCGCGGTCCGACGACAATCCTGGGGGGTCGCTGTGAGGCGGGTCACCATGCCGTGGTTATGTGAGGTATGCGTCGGGTAGCGGTGTGGGGCACAGGCAACATGGGGGCGACGGCGATCCGGTCGGCGGTCGCGTTCCCGGGGCTCGAGCCTGACAGAATTGCTCGCGCACGTCAATAACTTATTGACGCCAGTGCGGGGTATTTCTGGGCTGGTAGGCCCAAAGGACTGGGTGTGCACGCGGCCGGTTCAGACCGCGTGCACACCCGTCACAGTCGTCACTCCTGTGCGGCAGGTGCCTCAGGCTCGGCGTCGCCGGCAGCCTCGGCAGGCGCCGCAGCCTCCGCCGCCGACTCCGCCGCGGCCGACTCCTCAACCGTCGCCTCCGGTGCACCCGATGGCGCATCCGACGGCGGCAGCTGCGACGCCAGGTGCCCGGCGAGTTCGCCGAGGGTCGGGTAGTCGAAGATCGCCGTCGGGCTGATGTCGAACTTGCCGCCGAACTGACCGAACAACCGGTTGCGGAGCTCGACCGCCATCAACGAGTCGGTGCCCAGATCGAGGAACCGGCTCGTGGCCGCGGGCGGCTGCGCCAGGCGCAGGAAGCCCTGCACCTCCTTCTGCAGGAACTCGGTGATGAAGCCGGCGCGCTGGGCGTCCGGAATCTCCTGCAGCTGCCGCAGCAGCTCGCTGTCGCCGGCGGCCGCGGTGTCGCTGGTCGGCAACACCTGGTCGAGCAGCGGCGGGCGGATGCCGCCGAGCATCTTGGCGGCCCGCTGCCAGTTGGCTTTGAGGACCGTCGCCTGCGCCGCACCGTGGCGGATCACCTCACCGAGGGCAGCCAGGGCCGCCGACGGCTCGAGCGGCATCATGCCCTGCGCGCTGAGGTTCGCGGTGGCAGCCTGCGAGCTGGCCATGCCGCCGCGGCCCCACGGACCGAAGTTGACGGCCGTGGCCGGCAGACCCAGTGCCCGGCGGTGCGCGACGAGGCCGTCGAGCAGCGCGTTGGCCGTCGCGTAGTTGGCTTGCGCCGGTGAACCCAGCACCGCCGACGCCGACGAGTAGACGATGAAGAAGTCGAGATCGTCGTCCTGCGTCAGCTTGTGCAGGTGCAGCGCGCCGAAGGCCTTGGGGCCCAGGGTCTTCCGGAAGCGCTCCAGATCCTGCTGGGGCAGCAGCGCGTCGTCGAGCACACCCGCCAGGTGGGCCACGCCGGCCAGCGGCGGCAGTTCGGTGCGGATCCGGTCGAGCAACGCGGTAACCGAGGACTCGTCACCGACGTCGCCGGAGAAGACGTGCACCCGGCAGTGGAAGCGCTCCATCATCGCGTCGATGGCGCGCTGCGCCTCGCCGTCCGGCTCGCGCCGGCTGGTCAGCACGATGTCGCCGGCACCCAGCTGGGCCAGGTAGGCGGCGGTGTGCAGACCGAGCGCCCCGAGACCACCGGTCACCAGGTAGGTCCGATCACCGTGCGGCTGCAGCGGTTTCGGCATCTGCACCACGATCTTGCCGATGTGCCGGGCCTGCTGCATCCGGCGGAACGCCGTCTTGGCCTCGGTCAGCGGGTAGACCTCGGCGGGCACCGGCGTCCACTCACCCTTGGCCAGGCCGTCGGCCACCTCTTCCATGAGCCGCTGGATGTGCGCGGGATCGGTCATCATCGTCACGTCCAGCGCGACGATCTCGTAGTTGATGTCCGGCCGCGCCTCTGCCATGCGTTCGGGGGTCCAGATGTCGCGCTTGGCGATCTCGGCGAATCGGCCGCCCTGGGCGGTCGCGCGCACCGTGGCCTCGACGAAGCCCTCGTTGGTCAGGCTATTGAGCACCACGTCCACGCCCTCGCCGTTGGTGTCGGCGAGAATCTGGTCCGCGAAATCGGTTGTGCGCGAGTCGTAGACGTGCTCCACGCCCATCTTGCGCAGCGTCGCGCGCTTGTAGGTGCTGGCGGTGGCGAAGACGATCGCGCCCTTCTGGCGCGCCATCTGCACCGCCGCCAAGCCGACACCACCACTGGCGGCGTGGATCAGCACGCGGTCGCCCGGCTTGAGCTGCGCCCAGTCGAACGCCAACCGGACCGTCAGCGCCGCCGCGGGCAGCGTCGCCGCGTCGACCGGGTTGATGCCCTCGGGGACCACGGCGAGCAGCTGCTCCGGCACGTTGAGCCGGCTGGAGAAGGCGCCCTGCATGGAGCCGAACACCCGCTGCCCGACCTCGAATCGGGTGACCTCCGAACCCAATTCGGTGATGACACCGCACAGATCGCCACCGATGGGCCCCGGATCGCCCGGGTACAGGCCGAGCACGTTGAGCACGTCGCGGAAGTTGAGGCCGGCGGCCTCGATCCGGACCTGCACCTCGTGCGGCTCGGGCGGCGTCACTTCTTTCTCGGTCAGCCGCAGGTTGTCGATCGCGCCCCGCTCGGTGGGAGCCAGCACGTAGTCGTCGGAACGCGGCATCGGCAGGTGGCCGCTGCGCGCCCAGTGCATCAGCCGTGGCACGAGGAACTTGCCTTGCCGCAGTGCGAATTCCGACTCGGTGACGGGAGTGCCCAGAATGCCGGTCAGCCAGTTGGTGGCGTTGTCGTCGGCGCCGTCGAGGTCGACGAGCTTCAGCCGCAGGGTCGGCTGCTCGTTGATGACGGTGCGCCCCAGGCCCCACAGCGCGGCCTGCACGGGGTCGACGGGCTCGCCTGGCTCGGTGGCCACGGCGCGCTCGGTGACGATCCACAGGCCGCCGGTGAGGTTCAGCTTCTCCTCGGCGAGTGCGATCTGCATGCCTGCCAGCACGGTGCCGACCTCGGTCTCGAGGCGGGCCGCGACGTCGGCGTCCTCGTAGCCCGAAGCGCGCCAGACGATTCCGGTGACGGGGGAGCCGGCCTCGGCTGCCGTGATGATCGCCTGCTGCCAGGCGGCGGCGTCCAGGGTCTGGTCGAGCTTGACGGCCCCGGGGAGACCGGCGGCCAACTCGTCGAATCCCGCGACCAGCCAGGTGCCGGTGGTCGCTGTGGTCGCAGCTTCGGCCGCGTCAGTAACACCCGGTGCCGCACCCTCCTGCCAGCCCAGCGTGTACAGCAGGCGAGTGGTGTCGCCGCCAAGCCCGCGCATCAATGCCTCACGCGGTGCCCGCTTCACGGTGAACTCGGTGATGCCACCGAGGCGCTTGCCGTCGCGATCGAGGAAGTCGATGTCGAAGACCTGCGTCTCGTTGGTCAGCTCACTGGTGTGCCAGCGTGCCCGCGCGTAGAAGCGCCGCGGCATCTTCTCGCGCAGCTCGACCTGGCCGTACCGCAGCGGCAGGAACAGGTCGTGCATGCCGTGTTCGGCGGCCAGCAGCGCCGGGAAGGCCGGGAAGGCCACACCGGTGCACAGGTCCAGCAGGACGGGGTGGATGGGCTCGGTGCTCAGGTGCTCGGCGAGCTCGTCACCGACCGACACATCACCGATGGCCATGCCGTCGCGCACCCACAGCGACTTGAGCGACGTGGACCACGTTGGGCCCCATGCCAATTCCATGTCGTTGAAGGTCTCGAACAGCTGCTGCGGACGCAACCGCTCCATGCGCTCGACGACGTCCTCCATCGAACCGGCGACGTTGTCGGACGCGTCGGCCTCGTCGGCGCCGGCCAGCAGGGTGCCGTCGGCGTTGAGCGACCACTCGGCTTCCCGCACGCCGTTCGGGCGGCTGTGGACCTGGAACTTCCAGCCTTCGCCGCCCTCGAGGGTGCGGATGGTCAGCTGGGTCTCACGAGACGCCTTGTCGGGCAGGATGATCGGCTCGTAGAAGAAGACTTCCTTCACCCGCGCCGGTGCGCCGACCGAGGCCAGCGCCATGGCCGCGTACGTCGCGCCCGGCACCACGACGGTGCCGTAGATGACGTGGTGCGACAGCCACGGCTGCGTCTTGACCGACAGCACATTGCTGTAGATCGTGTCGCCGGTGGCCAGATCCTTGGCACTGCCCAGGATTCCGGACGTGGCGGCGGCCCCGCCGGAGCTCATTCCCACGACGTTGGCGGTCTTGGGCCAGAAGCGGCGCCGCTGGAACGGGTACGTCGGCAGCTCGACACGGTGTCCGCGGTTCTTGACCGAGAAGTCCGGCCGGTGCCCGCAGATGTACGTCGTGGCAAGCGCTTCGGTGATCTGACGCTGCGCGTTGGCACCCTTGCGCAGGGACACGATGGCGCGCGGGGTCTCGGCGCCCTCGGGCCAGCACTGCAGCGCGGCCGCGGTCAGGATCGGCTGCGGACCGATCTCCATCAGCACCGAGCAACCCAGCGCCGCCACGGTCTTGACGCTCTCGGTGAACTGCACGGGCTGACGAGAATGCCGCCGCCAGTACTGCGCGTCGATCGGCGTCTCGGCGGTGAGGACCGTGCCGGTGCGGTTGCAGATCAGCGGCAACGTGGGCGTCGCGAACTGGAACTGCGTTGCGAAGGACTCGAATTCGTCGAGTACCGGGTCCAGCAGCTCGGAATGAAATGCGTGGCTGGTCTCGAGCCAGGTGCAGCGCGTGGCGTCCTCGCTGCAGGCGGTGACGATCTGCTCCAGATCCTCGGCCGGGCCCGACAGCACGGTGTTGCGGCCGTTGTAGGCGCCGACCGACACCCGTGGGTACGCCTCGGCGGCGCGCTCCACGTATTCGGGATCGGCGAACACCGCCACCATGCGACCACCGGCCGGCAGACTGCCGAACAAGCGGCCGCGCTCGGCGATCAGCCGGGCGCCGTCCTCGAGGCTGAACACGCCGGCCACACAGGCCGCCGCGTACTGACCGACGCTGTGCCCCAGCACCGCATCGGGCTCGATGCCCCACGACTGCCACAACCGGGCCAGGCCCATCTCGACGGCGAAGATCGCGGGCTGCGCGAACGCGGTGTTGCGCAGCGTCTCTGCCGCCTCACGATCGTTGCCGAACATGACCTCCAGCAGCGGACGCGGCAGGATCGGATCGACCGCCTGCGCGCAGCGGCGCACCACGTCGGCGAAAACCGGCTCTGTGTCGAACAATTCGCGTGCCATACCCGGGTACTGGCTGCCCTGGCCGGGGAAGAACCACGCCGTGGTCGGCGGGTCCGTGCACTCGCCCTTGAGCACGCCCGGCCGCAGCTTGTTCGCCACCAGGTCTTCCAACAGATTCTTGGCGTCGTGGACGGTGTTGGCGACCACCGCGGCGCGGTGCTCGAAGTGCGAACGTCCCGAGCCGGCGGTGAAGCACACGTCGGCGATCGAGGCATCGGGGTGTGCTTCGAGCCAGTCGCGGTACTTCTGCGCCAGCGCCGTCAGGCCCTGGGCCGAGCGCGCCGACAGCGGCAGCACGCTGATCGGCTCGGTGGCCGGGGTTTCGGGCGTCACGTCATCAGCGACGTCGTCGTCAGACACCACGACCGGCGCCTCTTCCAACAGCACGTGCGCGTTGGTGCCGGTGAACCCGAAGGAGCTCACACCGGCGCGACGCGGACGGCCGTCGGTGTGCCACGGGGTGGGCTTGTCGACGACCTGGACGGGCAGCGAATCCCACGGGATGTGCGGCGACGGCTTGTTGAAATGCAGCGTCTGCGGGAGCATCTCGTGCTCGAGCGACAACACCACCTTGACCAGACCGGCGACGCCGGCCGCGGACTCGAGGTGTCCGATGTTGGTCTTCGCGGTGCCCATCAGCAGCGGCCGGTTCGCATCCCGGCCCGCGCCGTACGCGGCGGCCGCGGCCTGCACCTCGATCGGATCGCCGAGTGGCGTACCGGTGCCGTGCGCTTCCAGGTAGTCGACGTCGCCGCCGCTGAGGCCGGCCCGGGCCAGCGCGGTGTTGATGAGTCGTTGCTGCGCACCACCATTGGGGACGGTGAGGCCGCTGGACGCGCCGTCCTGGTTGACCGCGGTGCTGCGGATGACCGCGGCGATGCGGTCACCGTCGCGCTGCGCGTCGCTGAGCCGCTTGAGAACCAGCACACCGCAGCCTTCACCGCGGACGTAGCCGTCGGCGGCGGCGTCGAACGTCTTGCAGCGGCCGTCGGGCGCCAGCATCCGCGCGCGGGACGCCGCGACGATGGACGCCGGGCTCAGCAGCACGTTGACACCACCGGCCAGGGCCATGTCGCAGTCGCCGGCGTGCAGGGCCTGCACGGCCTGGTGGACCGCGACCAGCGAGGAACTGCAGGCGGTGTCGACCGCCATGGCCGGACCTTCCAGGCCCAGCGTGAACGACACGCGACCCGCGATGGCGTTGAGCGCGTTACCGGTGATGAAGTGCGGTTCGAGATTCTCGACCGAGCCGCCCGAGAGCAGATGCGAGTACTCGTTGGCGCCGACGCCGATGAACACGCCGGTTCGGCTGCCGCGCAACGCCGCCGGCGCGTAGCCGGCGCGCTCGAGGCCTTCCCAGGCGATCTCGAGCATCAGGCGCTGCTGCGGGTCGATCCACACGGCCTCGCGCGGCGAGATGCCGAAGAACTCCGGATCGAAGGTGTCGACGCTCTCGAGGTAACCACCCGAGCGGGTGTAGATCTTGCCTGGCGTCATGGCGTCGGGGTCGTAGAACTCGTCGACGTCGAAGCGGTCCTCGGGGATCTCGCTGATGGCGTCGACACCCTGAGACAGCACCTGCCAGAACGCATCCGGATCGGGCGAGCCCGGGAAACGGCACGCCACCGAGACGATGGCGATGGGCTCGTCGGCAGCGGCGAGCGACTTGACCTCGGTGACGGCCTTCGCGCCGGCCTTCTCGCTGAGGTTGAGGATGTCGCTGAGTAGGTAGTCCGCGACGTCGGTGAGACGCGGGTGGTCCATCGCGAGGGTTGCCGGAAGTTCCTTGCCGACACCCTGTTCCAGGCGGCGACGCAGTTCGACGGCCATCAGCGAGTCCATGCCGAGGTCGAAGAACCCGGTCTCCTCACGGATCTCGGAGGCCTCGATGCGCGTCACCTCGGCGACGGCGTCCCGCAGGTACTCCAGCACCAGCTTCTTGCGCTGCTGCACCGGCGCGGCGATGAGCTGCTCGACCAGTCGGGTGTTGCCGGACGCGCCGACGGCACCGGCGGTCGCGGACTCGGGCACCTCGCGTGCGACCTCGGCGAGCAGGGCCCGGGACCCGGCCTGCGAGTAGATCGGCAGGAACTTGGCCCAATCCATGCGCGCCACAACGGCTTCCGCGGGATTGCCGCCGGCCACCATGACGTCGGCCATGCCGGTCAGGGCATCGGCGGGGGACAGAGTGCGGACGCCGCGGCGCTCCAGCTGGGCGCGGGCATCGGGGTCGGCCATACCGGCGGACCACGGGCCGAAGTTGACGCTCATGCCGGGCACACCCTGCTCACGCAGGCGCCAGGTCAGGCCGTCCAGGAACGCGTTGGCCGCGCTGTAGGCGGTCTGGCCGTAGCTGCCCCACACCGCCGAGATCGACGAGGTCGACAGGAAGAAGTCCAGCTTCAGGTCGGCGACCGCTTCACTCAGGTACCAAGCGCCCCAGACCTTTCCGGAGAAGACGCGCTCCAGCTCGGCGTCTTCCAGGGTGGCCAGCGGGGTGGTGCTGTTCTCGCCGGCCGCATGCACCACACCGGCCAGCGGCGGCAGCTCGGCGCGCAGGGTCGACATCAGGCGGGCGACGTCATGCGGATTGGCGACATCGGCGGTGACGACACGCGTCTGGCAGTCGTACTGCTCGCGCAGCGCGTCAATGCGCTGCTGCGCTGCCTCACTCGGTGCGCGCCGACTGGTCAGCACCAGGTTCCGGGCGCCGTGCGCGGCCAGGTAACCCGCGATCTCCAGGCCGAGCGAACCGAGGCCACCGGTCACCAGATACGTTGCGTCAGCGCGCAATTCCAGCTGCGTCGGGTTCGGCTGCCCGGTACGACGGACCAGCCGCGGCACGTGCACACCCTCGGGGCGCAGCGCGATCTGGTCTTCGCCACGCGGCGCCGCGATCACCTGGGTGAGCAACCGCGACCATTCGTCGGTGCTGCCCTCGGCCAGGTCGGCCAGACCACCCCACACCTGGGGATACTCCAGCGCTGCCGAACGGCCGAAGCCCCACAGACCCGTCTGCTCGGGTGCGACGGTGTCGGTGTCGGTAACGCGTTGTGCACCACGGGTGATCACCCAGATGGGCGCCCGCAGCTCGGCGGCGGCCGCCGCGCGGAACAGGCGCTGCGTGCCGCTGAGGACATGGTGCTGCACCCGCAGCACGGCCTGCATGGAAGCCCGGTCGGCATCGAGCCCGGCGACGTGCAGGATGCGCAGCGTCGGCTCCTCCTCGACAGCCGCGCGCAGGTCGGCCTCCAGCTGCTGCTCGTCGGCGTCGGAGCTCAGCAACCCGAGAACGCGGTGCCGGTGGCCGGCCCGGGTCAGGGCCTCGGTCAGCGGCGCGAGCACGGCCGCGTCGTCGCTGATGACGACCCACGCGGAGCCCTCGCCGACCTCCGCGGGCGCTCCGGCCGCGATCTTGTCCCAGCGGATTTCGTACCGGGCGTCCGAGACGGATTGCGCGGTGCGCTGCCGGTTGTGCTGGGCCGCAAGCTTGTTCAGCACTGCGGTCGTCGATTCATCGGTGCCGCCCAGCAAGGTGGCGAGCTCATCGATGCGGCCGTCTTCGAGCAGGCGGACGGCCTCGGTGGTCGCCCCGCCCATGTGCGCCGTGGCGGACGGTGCGACGCGCTCGTCGCGGAACCAGTACGCCTTGCGCTGGAAGGGGTAGGTCGGCAGATCGACATTGTGGGCCGAGCCGGGCCGGACGGCGGCGAAGTCGGGCAGGTGGCCGGCGGTGTAGGTGGTGGCCAGCGCCTCGGTGATCTGCCGGTGGTCGGCGCCCTTGCGGCGCAACGACGCAATGGCGCGCGGTGCGCTCGTCGGGTCGGGCCAGGCGCGCAGGGCCGCGGCGGTCAGGATCGGCTGCGGGCCGACTTCGAGCAGTACCGCGCAACCGAGCTTGGCGAGCGTCTCGACGCCCTTGGAGAACTCGACGGGCTGACGTGCGTGCCGGCGCCAGTACTGGCCGTCGAGCTTGGCGGTGCGCCCCAGGGTGTCACCGGTGCGGTTGCACACCAGGATGCGCTGCGGCGCATTGAACGTGAATTGGTTTGCGTACGACTCGAATTCGTCGAGCGCCGGGTCCAGCAGCGCCGAGTGGAAGGCGTGGCTGGTCTCCAGCCAGTCGCAGCGGATGCCGTCACCGGTCAGCCCGGCGACAGCGCGTTCCAGGTCGGCGCCCGGACCGGAGAGCACGGTGTTGGCGCCGTTGTACGCGGCGACCGAGAGGCGGGGGTATTCGTCGGTCAGCCGCTCGACGCGCTCGGGTGCGGCGAAGATCGCCGCCATCCGGCCGCCCGGGGGCAGGTTCCCGAACAGGCGACCGCGCTCGGCGAGCAGGCGCATGCCGTCTTCGAGGCTGAACACCCCGGCGACGCAGGCCGCGGTGTACTGGCCGACGCTGTGGCCGAGCACGACGTCGGGCTCGAAACCCCACGACTGCCACAGCCGCGCCAGGCCCATCTCGACGGCGAAGATCGCCGGCTGGGCGTAGCTGGTGAGGCGCAACGTCTCATCCGGACCTTCGAAAATGACGTCCAGCAAAGGCTTTTCGAGCACATCGGCGACTGCGGCCGCGCACTGCTTCACGGTCTCGGCGAACACCGGCTCGGTCTCGAACAGCTCCTTGGCCATGCCGGCGAACTGGCTGCCCTGACCGGGGAACAGCCAGGCGGTCTTCGGCTTGTCGGCGGACGTGCCGCGCACCAGGCCCGGCGCCGGGCGGTCGTCGGCCAGCGCGCCGAGCAATTCGCGCGCGGAATCCAGGGAATTGACCACGAGCGCGGCACGGTGCTCGAAGTGGGCGCGGCCCGCACCCGCGGTGATGCAGACGTCCGAGAGGGTGGCCTCGGGGTGCGCGGTCAGCCAGGTGCGGTAGTCCTCGGCCGACTGCAGCAGCGCGGCCGGGGTTCGGGCCGACAGCGGCAGCACCATGAAGCGCCGGTCGTCAGGCTCCTCGGCCGGTGCCTGCGCCGGCGCGGCGGCGGGTGCTTCCTCAAGCAGGACATGGGCATTGGTGCCGGAGAAGCCGAACGAGCTGATGCCCGCGACGCGCGGCCGGTCGCCGCGTTCCCAGGTGGTGGCCTCGTCGACGACCTTCACCGGGATGCGGTCCCACGGGATGTGCGGCGACGGGTTCTTGAAGTGCAGGTGCTTGGGCAGTTCCTGATGCTCGAGCGACAGGATGACCTTGATGATGCCGGCGACGCCCGCGGCGGCCTCCAGGTGCCCGATGTTCGTCTTCACCGAGCCGATCAGCAGCGGGTTGTCGGCGTCGTGCCCGGTGCCGTAGGCCGCGGCCGCGGCCTGCACCTCGATCGGGTCACCCAGCGACGTGCCGGTGCCGTGCGCCTCCAAGTAGCCGACGTCGGCAGGCGACAGGCCCGCGCGCTCCAGCGCTTCGGCGATAACACGTTGCTGCGCAACACCATTGGGGACGGTCAGGCCACCCGAGGCGCCGTCCTGGTTGATGGCGCTGCCGCGGATGACGGCCCGGATCCGGTCGCCGTCGCGCACCGCGTCTTCCAGTCGCTTCACGACGATGACGCCACAGCCCTCGCCGCGCACATAGCCGTCGGCGGAGGCGTCGAACGTCTTGCACTTGCCGTCCGGGGCCAGCATGCGCGACTGCGAGAAGGTGATCATGGTCGCCGGGCTCAGGATGACGTTGGCGCCACCGGCCAGCGCGAGATCGCACTCACCGAGCTGCAGCGCCTGGCACGCCTGGTGGACGGCCACCAGCGACGAACTGCAGGCGGTGTCGACGGTGACGGCCGGACCCTGCAGGCCCAGCCGGTAGCTGATGCGGCCGGCTGCCGCGGCGCCTGAGGTACCGATGGCCATGTAGGCCTCGATCTCCGGGTAGGTCAGCTCGCCCGAGGCCATGCCCAGGTAGTCGTGCGTTGCCAGACCGATGAACACGCCCGTCTGCGTGTTGGCCAGGGCGGACGGCGCCGTGCCTGAGTGTTCGACGGCGCGCCACGCCATCTCCAGCAGCAACCGCTGCTGCGGGTCCATCATCTTGGCTTCGCGGGTGGACACCCCGAAGAAGGGAGCGTCGAACCCGACGGCGTCATCGAGGAAGCCGGCGCGGCGCGTGATGATCTTGCCGCGGGCGTCCGGGTCGGCATCGAAGAACTCGTCGACGTCCCACCGGTCTTGTGGCACCTCGGATACGGCGTCCCGGCCTTCGCGCAGCATCTCCCAGAAGGATTCGGCGTCGGTGGCTCCGGGGAAGCGGGCGGCGTACCCGACGATCGCGAAGCTGGACGTTTCCGGACCTTCGATCGTTGCCATGAAAAAGCTGTCCTCCGCGTTTTGCCGGTGACGTCCGATCCCGCGCAGGAGACCGTGTTCAGCGCCAGAATTTATGTTGCGAACGGCCGGCCTCGACGATTGGTCGGCAGATCTACTTGACGGCCGGCTCAGTCATGAATGGCCAGTTGATCTTCCGAACGGCCACGGCCAGCTCATCTTCTGCGGGCCAGTATTACATGTAGGTTGCTGAAGCACGAGGATTATGTGCGCCGGTGGTGGTTGGTCAGCGCGGACCGCCCCACCAGGCGTAACGGCGCCGGCAAAGGTTGCCGGGGTATGTTGATGGCGCCAACAGTGTTGCCGGGCCTCTGTGTGCCCAAACCTGGGAGGAAAGTAATTGCGAATCGGGAAGATCACGATCGGAAAGATCGATGATTGGACGCCGATCCCAGGTGTTCTGACCTCCTGGCACCCCACCGAGGCGGCTCGCGAAGTGGCCCGGCGGGCACCTGTGAGTTCGGTGCCGGTCAGCTACATGCAGGGCCAGCACATCCGCGGTGTCGTCGAGCGCACGGGCTCGGGCCTGGAGTACTCCCGGCAGATCATCGCGACGTGCGAAGTCCCTGGTCAGTGCGACATCGCGGCCATGAACGAAGCGCTGAACTCCTATCTGCGCAGGCACGACACCTACCGCAGCTGGTTCGAGTACACCGGCGACGGCGACATCCTCCGGCACACCCTCACCGACCCCGATGACCTCGAGTTCGAGCCCGTCAACCACGGTGAACTGGCGGTCGAGGACGTCCGCAAGCACCTCGTGGACATCCCGACACCGCTCGAGTGGGGCTGCTTCTCCTTCGGCATCGTCCAGAGCGAAGACAGCTTCAACTTCTACGCGGCCATCGACCACGTCCACGGCGACGCGGCGCTCATCGGCATCACGATGCTGGAGGCTCATGGCCGGTACACAGCATTGACAACAGGTGGCTCAGCGTTTGCTCTGCCCGACGCCGGCAGCTTCGACGAATGGTGCGTCCAGGAGCACGAGCGCACCTCGGCGCTGACCGTCGACTCTCCCGAGGTGCAGGCCTGGATCGAGTTTGCTGAGAACAACAACAACAGCATGCCGGAGTTCCCGTTGCCGTTGGGGAACGCCATGGAGCCGTCGGTCGGCGACATGGTCGGCGAATCGCTCATGGACCCCGAGCAGACGGCACGGTTCGAGTCTGCCTGTGAGGCGGCCGGTGCCCGCTTCGTCGGCGGCCTGTTCGCCTGCATGGCCCAGGTCGAGCACGAATTGACCGGTGCTGCAACGTATTACGGGCTCACCCCGCGTGACACCCGGCGCACGTCGGACAACTTCATGACGCAGGGCTGGTTCACCGGACTGGTGCCCATCACCGTGCCGATCGCCGCGGCGACCTTCAACGAAGCCGCCTGGGCGGCGCAGGAGTCGTTCGACGGCAACCTCAACATGGCGCGGGTTCCGTACTACCGCGTCCTGGAGCTCGCACCGTGGCTGGACTGGCCGCGGCCCAACTTCCCGGTGTCGAACTTCCTGCACGGCGGCGCGGCGCCACTCAACACCATCCTGGCCGCCACCGAGATGGGATACGCCAACAACATCGGCATCTACTCCGATGGCCGGTACTCCTACCAGCTGACCATCTACGTCTTCCGCTACGAGGGCGGCACGGTCATGGAGGTCATGTACCCGGACAACCCCATCGCCAAAAAGTCCGTGACCCGGTACCTGGAGGCGATGAAGTCGGTCTGCACGCGGATCGCCGACGGCGGGAACTGGTGACCTGACTTGCGACGGCTAGCCGATTTTGTGGTGCGGTGGCCTTGGGCGGTGATCGGCCTGTGGATCACGCTGGCGGTGGCCCTGCCCCTGGCTGTCCCCAGTCTCAACGAGATGGCCCAGAAGCATCCGCTGGCGATGCTGCCCGCCGATGCGCCGTCGAACGTCGCCGCCCGGCACATGACCGAGGCCTTCAAGGAACCCGGTACCGACGACCTGCTGCTCGTGGTCCTGATCAACGACCGCGGCCTGGATCGCAACGACGAAGCCACCTACCGCAAGTTGGTGGACGCCCTGCGCGACGACCCGCACGACGTCGTCATGATGCAGGACTTCATCAGCACCCCGCCGCTGCGCAACTTCATGACCAGCAAGGACAAGAAGGCCTGGGTGTTGCCCGTCGGCCTGGCCGGCGCGCTGGGCACGCCGCAGTCGTACGCCGCCTACAACCGGGTGGCCGACATCGTGCGGCACAGCACCGCCGGCAGCCCGCTGAAGATCCACCTGTCCGGCCCCGCGGCCACCGTCGCCGACCTCACCGTTGCCGGTGAGAAGGACCGGATGCCCATCGAGATCGCCATCGCGGTCCTGGTGCTCCTCGTGCTGCTGGTCGTCTACCGAAATCCCGTGACCATGATGTTGCCGCTCGCGGGCATCGGCATGTCGTTGGTGATCGCGCAGGCGACGGTCGCCGGGTTGTCGCAGCTGACCGGGCTGGGGGTGTCGAACCAGGCCATAATCCTGTTGAGCGCCATGATCTTCGGCGCAGGCACCGACTACGCGGTGTTCCTGATCAGCCGCTACCACGACTATGTGCGGCAGGGCCTGGGATCCACCGATGCCGTCCGGCGCGCGCTGGGTTCCGTCGGCAAGGTCATCACGGCGTCGGCCGCGACCGTCGGCGTCACCTTCCTCGGCATCAGCTTCGCCAAGATGGGCGTCTTCTCCACGGTTGGCGTCTCGTCGGCCATCGGCATCCTGGTGGCGTTCCTCGCCGCGGTCACGCTGCTGCCCGCGATCATCACGCTCGTCGGGCCGCGGGGCTGGATCAAGCCGCGCAACGAGATCACCGCGCAGCTGTGGCGCCGGTCCGGCGCGCGCATCGTCCGCCGACCGAAGCTGCACTTGGTGGCCAGCCTGCTCGTGCTGCTCCTGCTGGCCAGCGCCGCGGGCTTCGCGAAGTTCAACTACGACGACCGCAAGGCCGTCGCAGCGTCGGCCCCGAGCTCCATCGGGTACGCCGCGCTCGAGAGCCACTTCAACGTCAACCAGTCGGTGCCGTCCTACGTCCTCGTCCAATCGCCGCGCGACCTGCGCTCCCCGCAGGCCCTCGCGGACCTCGAGCAGATGGCGTCGCGCATCAGCCAGTTGCCGGACGTCGCCATGGTCAGCGGCATCACCCGTCCCCTCGGCGAAGTGCCGCCGGAGTTCCGCGCCACCTTCCAGGCCGGCCTGGTCGGTGACCGGCTGACAGAAGGCGCGGGCATGATCGGCCAGCGCACCAACGACATCAACCGGCTGGCCAAGGGCGCCGACACGCTCGCGACCAACCTCGCCGACGTACGCGGCCAGGTCGGCCAGATCGCCACGCAACTCCAGACGACGCTCGACGCCTTCACCGCGATCCGCAGTCAGTACGGCGGCAACAAGCTGGTGCAGAACGTGGAAGTCGCGGCCAAGCTCGTCAACAGCGTGAGCAAGCTGGGCAACACCCTGGGGCTGAATTACACGGCGGCCAAAGACATGTTCGGCTGGGTCGGCCCCGTGCTGGCGGCGCTGCAGAACAACGCGGTGTGCGACCTCGACCTGTCGTGCGCCGAAACCCGCGGCCACTTCCAGCGGCTGGAAGAAGCGCGCCAGGACGGCACCATCGACGAGATCAACAAGCTCGCCGGGCAGCTGCAGACGATGCAGGACCAGAAGACGCTCAACGCGTCGGTGCAGCAACTCCAGAGTGCGATGACCAACCTGACCAAGGTGATGCGCACCATGGGGATGGACAGTCCCGCGGGCGCGCAGGCCAATCTGACCAAGCTCCGCCAGGGTGCCGATCGGTCGGCGAGCGGCAGCCGCGAAGTCGCCAACGGGGTCGACGAGGTCGTCGAACAGATCCAACTGATGCGGTCGGGCCTCGACCAGGCCGGCGCCTTCCTGCTGTCGATGAAACAGAACGCGGGCGGCCCGACCCAGGCGGGCTTCAACATTCCGCCCGAGGTGCTGCAGCTCGAGGCCTTCAAGTCGGCGTCCAAGATGTTCATCTCGCCCGACGGGCACTCGGTGCGCTACCTCGTCCTCACCAAACTCGACCCGTTCAGCGCCGCGGCGATGGACCAGGTCAACACCATCCGCGACACCGCCCGCGGCGCCCAGCCGAACACGTCGCTGTCGGATGCCACGGTGTCGATGGGCGGCTATCCCGTGGCGCTCAAGGACACCCGCGACTACTACCAGAACGACATCCGGTTCATCATCATCGTCACCGTCGCGGTGGTGCTGCTGATTCTGATGCTGTTGCTGCGGTCGCTGATCGCGCCGCTGTATCTGGTTGGCTCCGTGGTGCTTTCGTACTTCGCGGCGCTCGGCATCGGCGTCGTGGTGTTCCAGTACCTGTTCCACCAGCCGCTGCACTGGACCGTTCCACCACTGGCTTTCGTGGTGCTCGTCGCGGTCGGCGCCGACTACAACATGCTGTTCGTCTCGCGCATGCGTGACGAATCGCCACACGGCATGCGGTACGGCATCATCCGCACGCTGTCGTCGACCGGCGGCGTCATCACCGCGGCCGGCCTGATCTTCGCGGCCTCCATGTGGGGTCTGCTGTTCTCCAGCATCGGTACCGTGATCCAGGGCGGCTTCGTCATCGGCGCCGGCATCCTGCTGGACACCTTCCTGGTGCGGACCATCACCGTGCCTGCCATGGCCACGCTCGTCGGAGAAGCGAACTGGTGGCCGTCCCGCCCGAAACCGCAGGGGAGCAACGTATGAACAAGCGACTTGCCAGCTCGTTGGCGATTGCCACCACGCTGTTGACGGTCGGTGCTTCCGGGCCCCTCGCCGACTGGATCGCGACGGCCGACGAGCCCTGGACCGGTCCCGGTTCCAGCTCTGACGCCGGCTCCGGCGGCCCGCTCGTGCCGGCCATCCCGCCGATCGGCACCCCCGGCCGTGGGTACGCACTCGGCGGCGCGCACGTCATGGGCATCCCGTACGACGAGTACATCCGTCGTACGGGCGCCGACTGGTTCCCGGGTCTCAATCGAGAGATCGTCGACTACCCCGCCGGCCAGGTGCAGGGCCACGTGCTCAGCGTCATCCCGGGCATCGACGAGCTACATCAGAAGATGCCCGAGATCGGCTTGAACGGACCCAGCATCGGTGAGTCCGTCGAGGTCGGTAAGAACAACGTCATCAACCGCGTTCAGGCCGGCGGCCCCGGCACGGTGATCGGCCTGTCCGAGGGCGCCATGGTCGTGCACGCCGTGCAGGACCGGCTCGCGTACGACCCGGCCGCGCCGCCACCGAACGAGCTGTCGTTCGCCACCTACGGTGACCCGCTCGCCATCAACCCGTGGACGCAGAGCTTCCTGCGGCAGACCTACCCCGTCGGCAGCACGGTCCCCGCGCTCGACTTCCTGATGCCGCCGGTGGTCGACAGTCAGTACGACACTTACCAATTCATCTCCGCGTACGACAGCATCGCCGACTGGCCGGACCGCCCGGACAATCTGATGGCGCTCGCGAACGCCGTCGTCGGCCTGGCCACCGGCCATACCGCGGTGGCGTTCACCAACCCGAAGAACGTGCCGCCGCAGAACGTCATCAAGACCGTCAACTCCCGCGGCGCGACGACGACGACGTACATGATCCCCGAGCAGCACCTGCCGCTCGTCGTGCCGTTCAAGTACCTCGGCATGTCCGAAGCGGACATGAATCACCTCGACGCCGTGATGAAACCCATGGTGGATGCCGGATATTCGGCTCTTCGCAGTTGAGGGTGTAGAGGTCATCGGCGCGTCGTTGCCGGGATAGGGGTCGAGGTCTCTCGAAGATGAA
>NZ_JBJIAO010000008.1:0-200898 GCF_045310825.1 Mycobacterium sp. SMC-21
CTCATTTTCGAGAGACCTCGACCTCTATCCCGGCAACGACGCGCCAACCACCTCTACACCCTCATCTGTGAAGAGCCACTTTAGGCCACCTCGACCACAGCGGCAAAGCAAACACCCATGATTGACAGGTAGATGGTACGCGCCGTACCAAGCAACGTCGGCTACCGTCTTCGCCGTGATCGTGCTGCTGCCGCCCTCTGAGACCAAGCGCCCAGGTGGAGACGGAGCGCCGCTGCAGCTCGGCGCGCTCAGTGTGCCGGAACTCACGCCGCTGCGCGCGGCGCTGGTCGATGAACTCGTCGAGCTCGCGGGCAGCCCGGAGGCCAGCCGTAAGGCCCTCGCCATCTCCGCGGCACAGGACTCCGAGATCCAGCGCAACGCCGAACTGCGCAGCGCCCCGACGATGCCGGCCATCGACCGCTACACCGGGGTGCTGTACGACGCCCTGGACATCGGCTCGCTGCGCGGCGCGACCGCAACCCGCGCCCGTTCCCGGCTCGCCGTCGGATCGGCCCTGTTCGGACTGCTGCGCGCCGACGACCCGATTCCGGCGTACCGGCTTTCGGCGGCATCGAAGCTGCCCGCCGGCGGCACCCTCGCCAGCCGCTGGAAGCCCGTCCTAGAACCCGTACTGGCCCAACTCCAGCAACAGGAGCTGATCGTCGATCTGCGGTCCGGCTCCTACGAGGCGCTCGGCAAGATTCCCGGCGCGGTGACCGTCGACGTCTACACCGAACACCCCGACGGGCGGCGCACCGTCGTCAGCCACTTCAACAAGGCCCACAAGGGCCGGTTGGCCCGGGCACTCGCCGGCAGCCGCGCCGAGCCGGACGACGCTGCCGGCGTCGCCGCCGTCGCGCGTCGTGCCGGCATGCGCGTCGAGCGCGACGGGGCACAGTTGACCGTCCTGGTCACGGCGTGACGCCGGCGTCTGCGATAATGGTTCTCGAGGGGAGTATTCCTTCGCCGCGGTGTCGTCATCACGTTGCCCAATGTCGGGCAGCCGGTGCCGTGGGCCGCTTCGGCGGTGGTAGAGACCTCGGTCGTTCACTGACGCCCGGAGGCACCCTCGCATGAATGTTTCGACGCTGGAATGGTCCATCACCCTCGGGGTGACGATCGCCGTACTGCTCTTCGACGTGGTGGTGATCGGCCGCCGCCCACATGAACCCACCACCCGCGAAACCGCGGGCTATCTCGCGCTCTACATCGGCCTCGCGGTCGCCTTCGGTATCTGGGTATGGCAGTTCCACGGCGGCGAATACGGCGTCGAGTACTTCGCGGGCTGGCTCACCGAATACAGCCTGTCGGTCGACAACCTGTTCATCTTCATGATCATCATGGCCAGCTTCAAGGTGCCTCGGGTGCTGCAGCAGGAGGTGCTGCTGATCGGCATCATCCTGGCGCTGATCTTCCGCGGCATCTTCATTGCCCTTGGCGCCGTTGCCATTTCGCAGTTCTCGTGGATCTTCTACCTGTTCGGCGCGTTCCTGGTGTACACCGCGATCAAGCTGGCCCGGGACACCGAACACGATGACGACGCCGAGAACTCGATGGTGCGGTTCGCCCGCAAGTACCTCAAGGCCTCGGACCAGTGGGACGGCAGCAAGCTGCACACCGTCGTGAACGGCAAGCGGGTGCTGACCCCGATGATCCTCGTCATCATCGCGCTGGGGACCACCGATCTGCTGTTCGCGCTCGACTCGATCCCGGCGATCTACGGCCTCACGCAGGAGCCGTACCTGGTGTTCACCGCGAACGTCTTCGCGCTGATGGGTCTGCGCCAGCTGTACTTCCTGCTCGGCGACATGCTCAAGCGGCTGGTCTACCTGTCCCAGGGCCTGGCCTTCATCCTCGCGTTCATCGGCGTGAAGCTGGTCCTGCACGCGCTGCACGAGAACACGCTGCCGTTCATCAACGGCGGCGAGCCCGTGCACGTACCGCAGATTCCCACGCTGCTGTCGCTGGCGGTCATCATCGTCACGCTCGTCATCACGACGGTGGCGAGCCTGTGGAAGACCCGCGCCGACAACAAGGCCGCTACCGCCTGACAGGCTGCCCTGGTGACCGATCTCATGGACGATGCCATCGGGCAGGCGCAGCTGGTGGCCAGCGGCGCCGTGAGCAGCGCCGAGCTGCTGGAGGCCGCGATCACCCGGCTCGAATCGGCGCGCCCGCTCAACGCCGTGATCACCGATCTGTTCGACCGCGGCCGCGAACAGGCCCGCCGGCTCGATGAGTCCGGCGCGCTGCGCACCGGCACGGCCGGACCGCTGGCCGGGGTGCCGTTCCTGCTCAAGGACCTCGGGGCGTCGCTGGCCGGCGCCCCGGAGGCCATGGGGTCACGGGCGCTGCGCGGCCATGTCGCCGACCAGACCGCCTGGATCGTGCAGCGGTATCTGGACGCCGGGCTGGTGATCTTCGGCAAGACCAACACCCCGGAGTGGGGCAACCACTGCACCACCGAACCGTCCCTGTTCGGGCCGACGGTCAATCCGTGGTCACCGGAGGTCACCCCGGGCGGATCGAGCGGCGGGTCCGCCGCCGCCGTCGCGGCCGGCATCGTGCCCGCCGCCTCTGGTGGCGACGGCACCGGCTCCATCCGGGTGCCGGCATCGTGCTGCGGCGTCGTCGGCCTCAAACCGCGCCGCGCCCGGACCTCGTTCGCCCCGAGCGGCGGGCACGGGCTGGAGGGGCTGGTCAACGAGCATGCCCTCACCCGCACCGTCCGCGACTGCGCGGCGCTGCTCGATGCCGTCACCGGTAGCGCGCCGGGCGACCCGTACTCGGCGCCCCGGCCCGCCCGGCCGTTCCTCGACGCCATCGCGCAGACCCCGGCGGCGCAACGCATCGCGATCGCGGTGGATTCGCCGTTCCCCGGGCCTGGCACCGACCCGCACGTCGCCGCTGCCGTCGAGGCCACCGGCGCGCTGCTGGCGAGCCTGGGCCACCACGTCGAGCCGTCGGCGCCGACCATCGATCCAGACGCTGTCGCCGACGCCGTCGCGGTGCTGCACCGGGTCAGCAACGTCCAACTGCATGAGCTGGCCGCGGCGCACCTGGGCCGCCCGCCGCGCGAAGACGAGTTCGAACCGAGCACCTGGATGATGATCCGCGAGGGATTCGCCACCACCGGCCTGGCCTACGCCGAAGCCATCGCGGCCGTCCACGACCAGACCCGGCGGTTCGCCGCCGGGATGGCCGGCCACGACGTCCTGCTGGTGCCGACACTGCTGTCCGGACCGCCGCCGTACGGCCTGCTCAATCAGGCCCGCGCCGGCACCCGGGAATTCTTCGACGTCGAATTCGCCACCACCGGCTGGACGTCACTGGCCAATGTGACGGGCTGGGCCGCCATTTCCCTGCCGCTGGGCCGCACCGCGGACGGACTGCCCATCGGCGTCCAACTGATGGCGCCGGACGAGACCATCTTGCTGCAACTGGCCCGGCAGCTGGAGCACGCCGCGCCCTGGGCCGACCGCTACCCACGCCCCTGAGCCCGCCCACCGCGCCGTGCAACAATTCGGGCATGGTCATGTCGATCGATCGCCCGAAGCTGGAAGGCAACATCGCCGTCGGCGAGGACCGCCAGATCGGTTTCGCCGAGTTCGGGGATCCGCAGGGACGCGCGGTTTTCTGGCTGCACGGGACGCCCGGCGCACGCCGGCAGATCCCGACCGAGGCCCGCGCGTTCGCCGCCCAGAAGAACATCCGGCTGATCGGCATCGACCGCCCCGGCATCGGCTCCTCGACGCCATACCAGTACGAGAACGTGCTCGGGTTCACCGAGGATCTGCGGACCATCGCCGACACCCTCGGCATCAACCGGTTCGCGGTGATCGGCCTGTCCGGCGGCGGCCCCTACACGCTGGCCACCGCATCCGCCATGCCCGACCGGGTCGTGATGGCCGCGGTGCTGGGCGGCGTCGCGCCGTTGATCGGCGAGGACGGCATCAGCAGCGGGCTGATGGAGCTGGCCAAGATCGTCCGGCCGATCATCGAGGTCGCCGACACCCCCATCCGCTGGGTGGCCGGTTCACTCATCAAGGTGATCGCGCCGTTCGGCTCGCCTGCCCTGGATCTGTACGCCCGCATCTCCCCCGACGGCGACCGGAACCTGCTGAGCCGTCCGGAGTTCAAGGCGATGTTCCTCGACGACCTGCTCAACGGCAGCCGCAAGCAGCTCGCGGCACCGTTCGCCGACATCGTCGTGTTCGCCCGCGACTGGGGCTTCAGGTTGGCGGACATCACGGTGCCGGTGCGCTGGTGGCACGGCGATGCCGACCACATCGTGCCCTACGCCCACGGTCAGCACGCGGTGGCGCGCATCGCCGACGCCGAGATGTACACGCTGCCGGGTGAGAGTCACCTCGCGGGTCTCGGTGTGCCCGAAGACATCCTGACCAAGATTCTCGAGGTCTGGGACGCCGACCTGGCCGCCCAGTAGAGAGGGTCAGACCGTCGCGGGCTGACCGCTGAGGACGCGGCGCAGCATGTGCATGGCGACGGTCGTCGAGCGCTCCCTGACGTCGGCGCGGTTGCCGGGCAGGTGGAAGGTCCGGGTGTGGTACGCGCCGTCGGCCAGCCCGACACTGAAACACACTGTGCCGACCGGCTTTTCGTCGCTACCGCCGCCGGGTCCGGCGATGCCGGTGATACCGACGGCGACGTCGGCTCCGAACCGCTGCAGCGCACCGGCCGCCATGGCCTCGGCGACCGGTTCCGACACCGCTCCGTGGGCCGCGATCAGCGTGGGGTCGACGCCGAGCAGGTCGGCCTTGGCCTCGTTCGAGTACGACACCACGCCACCGGCCAGGTAGGCCGACGAGCCGGGCCGGTCGGCCAGCCGCGCCGCCAGCAGCCCTGCCGTGCACGACTCGGCCGTCGCGATGGTGCGACCCGAAAGTAGTTGCGCCACTTGATCATCGACCAGGGCACCGTCCTCGGAGAAGACGTCGTGCGGATGCCGCTCTCGCAGCAGCGCGGCCAGTTGCCGGTAGCTCTCGGCGGCGCCGGGTTCGTAGCGGGTGACGATCTCCAGCTCGCCGCGGCGCAGACACGTCGTGATCTCCAGCCCCGCGAAACCGGTGACCAGGGTTTCCGCCTCCCGCAGGGTCTCGGCCAGCCCCGACTCGGGCAGGCCGAACATCCGGATGGTCTCCTGCCGGTAGACGGTGCGGCCCGCGATCGCCTGCTGCGCTGTCGCGGTCTCGATGGCGCGGCTCCACATCGGCCGCAGCTCGCGGGGAGGCCCGGGAAGCACGATCACTGTCGGCGCACCGCCGGTCCGGGTGACGACGACGCCCGGCGCCGTGCCGACGGGATCGAGGATCTCGACACCCTCGGCGCTCCCGCCCGCCGGCACCAGCGCCTGCTTACGGTTGGCCGCCCGTACCGCCTCGAAGTCGGCGCCCGGGAAGCGGCCCATGAAGGACCGCAGGATCTCGGCGATGCGCTCCTCGAGCGCTTCGTCGAGCACCAGCTCGCGGCCACAGAACCTGGTCACGACGGCGACCGTCATGTCGTCGGCCGTCGGCCCGAGGCCACCGCTCGTGACGATCAGGTCGACACCTTGTGCGGCAAGGAAATTGAGTTGGGCCTCGATGTCCTCGGGCCGGTCACCGCAGATGGTGATGTGCGCGAGTTCGACACCTAGTTCGAGCAGCCGATCGGCCAGCCACGGCCCGTTGAGGTCCTGGACCCGGCCGGTGAGAACTTCGGTCCCGGTCACCACGATGCCCGCACGCACGCCCATGGCGATCACAGTACGGCGCTGCCGGCGGGCACCGCGGACTGAGTCAGCCCGCCAGCCAGGCGCGCACGGTGTCGAGGTCGCGGGTGTAGTTCTCCATGATGTCTTCGTCGAAACGCGTGCCGCCGCTGATCGCGTCGTCACCGCGCCAGATGACCCGCACCCGGGACGCGCCACGCAGGTAGACGTCGACGCGGTCGTCCGTGTGGCGCTGCCACCCGCTTGCGGCGGTGCGCTCGGCCAGTGCGGAACGTTCGTCAGCCATCTGTCTCTCCTTCGTGTGTGCCTTCATCATGTCCTATGCGCCCGGCCTCGGGAACCGCGGTACCGCGTCGGGCGCCGCGGGCCGGACGTCGGGCTCGGCCAGACCGGGGTCGGCCACCGCGGCGCGGGACGCCGCCTCCGCTGAGTCCGCCGGCCGGTTGCTGCCCGTCACCGGGACCGTCACCGGCGGCGTGTTGTAGCCACCGACCCGGACCCAGCCCGCGTTCACACCCGGTTTGGGCACCAGGCCCCGGACATGCGCGGTCTCCCCCGGATACACCGTGACGTAGTTGTCGCTGTACTCGATGGGCAGGATTTCGTCGGCATTCGGAGCAGTGGTCAGCTCGGCCCGCTCGAAGAACGCCACCTGCTTGGTCGGGTTGCGCAGCGTGATGTCGACGACCTGCTGGCCGTCACCGTTCACCGAACCGACCGCGCTGACGTCCAAGCGGGCCTTCGTCATGTAGTTGAGCGGCGTCATGTCCGCCCACGCGGTCTGGTGCAGCTCGAAGGCGACGTCCTTGCGGGGGTCTCCGATGTCGTCCTGCTGCGACTGCCAGTAGTCGTTGTCGGCGATGACCTCACCGACCGGGTTCAGCAGCTCGCACCGCACGAAGAACACGCGGGAGTCCGGCACTTCGCGCGGCAGCGTCATCGCCACGGCGGCGGCACCGGAGACGACGTCGTACGGGTCGCTGGTGCGGTCGTCACGCACGTTCCCGTTGATGTCGTAGATGCGGGTTCGCACCCGGAGGCCGACGGCGTTCTCCGGGCTCTGGTTGGTGATGCTGACCTTGGCGGTGCTGTGGTCGCCCGTCGCGTACGAATCGAACGTCACCGACAGCGGCTGCAGGCCCTTCTTCGCGCCGTAGTACGCACCGCCGGGCCGCAGGTAGTAGTCGAAGATGTTGCCGAAGAACGACGGCCAGTGGTTGTTGAGCATCCAGTAGATCGTCATCTTGTGGTCCGCCCAGCCCAGCGCGGCGAACGACTCGAACTGGGCCCGTGTCGCCTCGTAATGGGCGAGCTGGGCCTTGCGCGTGAATTCCTCGGCGCCGCTGGACGATCCGTAACGCTGCACGACGGCGTCGCGGATGCTGGCCAGAGCCTCGTTGCCGGGATTGGAACCGGCGTGGAAGTACCACATGTCGTTGATCGGCCAGAGCTTGTCCGGCGGGATGAACTTGCGCAGGCTCGCGAACGGCGGGATGTGTTCGTTGTCGCCCTGTTCGGCCGACGCGCCGCGCGCGGCGGCGTAGTCGCCGTCGAACCAGTACGCAGGGGGCCGCCACGTGTAGGGGCCGGCCATCTGGATGCCGTCCCACAGGCGGTTGCCCGACGAATCGGTCGTGTACGACGACACCGTGTCGACAACGGCGTTCTGCCAGTGCAGCTTTCGCAGAATCTCGTGGTACTGCTCGAGGATGTCGGCGGGCGGGTGCCCGTCACTGGCATTGGCCCAGACGAATGCCGACGCGTGCGATCGCAGCATCATGATCTGCGAGCGGAGGCTGTCCTGCGCGACCCGGTGGTCCTCCTGGCCCCACTGCGGCCACTTCTCCCACTGGTTACAGCACATCCAGCCCACCATGAGTGGGATACCCAGTTCGTCGGCCCGCTCGATGAAGCGCGCGCCGGGAATCTTCGATTCCATCCGGATCATGTTCAGGCCCAGATCCTTGACGTAGCGCAGGATCGCGTTGTCTCGGTCGGGGTCATCGCGGTACAGCAGGTCGGGAGTGTATGTGGCCCCGCGCGCCAGGAAATCGCGACCGTTGACCTTGAGGAAGAAGTTGCCGCCGGAGCCCAGTTGCGGGAATTCCTCGCTGCCGTCGCGGCCCTGCTCGATGGACCGGATGCCGAAGCGCTGCTTGAACTCGTCGGTGGCCTGGCCGTACTGCAGGAACTGGATACGGAGGTCGTACAGGTCGGGCCGGCCCATGGTGTACGGCCACCACAAGTCCGGATGGGAGAGGCGCAATGCCTCGTAGTCGCCGGGACTGAACGTGACGTCGCGGCTCTCCCCCGGCCCGAGCGACACCGGCTTCTCGATGTGGATGTCCGCCTTGCCGGCGCGAGTGATGGTCGCCCGCACGACACCGTTGACGCGCTGGTCGGAGTAATTGGTCAGGCCCGACCGGACGCTCAGCTGGGCGCTGTCGGTGCGCGGCAACGGCAGCTGGCTGTTCACGGTCGCGTCGGTGATCGCCACGTCGCCGGACATCTTCAGGGTGACGGGCTTGAGGATGCCGGCGTTGCGGTCCGCCACGAACGAGTTGCCGTTGGCCGGGTTCTTGCCAGGCCCTTGATAGCCGAGATAGTTCCAGTTAATCCAGTCGAACCAGCTGTCGGCCAGCTCCACGCCGTCGACGTCCTGCAGCGCGCGCTCCGGGGTCACCTTGACGGCGAGTGTGTTGGTGCGGCCGCGGTCGATCCACCTCGACACGTCGAGGGTGTGGTCGACGTACATGCCCGCGATCTGCCGGCTGTCGGCGATCTGATGCCCGTTCAGCCAGATCTCGGCCCGGTAGTTGATGCCGGGAAAGTTGAGGCGGTACGTCGAGTGCCCCGCCGGCGCGACGAAAGTGGTGCGGTACCACCAGTCCTGCTTGTACAGGTCCTGCGGCACCTTGGTCAGCAGGTTGTCGCCGTAGTAGAGGTCCGGGTACGTGCCGTCGTCCTGCAGTGCCTCGAGCACCGTCGCCGGCATGTGCCGCACCTGGTGCCAGCCGGGCCCGGCAGCGGGGAATCCGTCGAGGCTGAGCTGCGCGCCGGTGGCCACCATGCCCTGCGCGGAGGACAGCTGCCAGCCTTGTGCGAGTTCTACTTCGGCGGCCGCGCTCATGGGCCTCAGCAGGCGCGGCAGATCGCCGGTGCACGCGAACAGCAGCACCAGAGACATGACGGCACCCAGCACTGCACCGCGGCGCAACTCGGTCGAGATAGCCCTGCTCCCTCCGAAACGACAGCATCTGAACGCGCTTCTACAACCGAACGCGCGATGTGGGGGCACCTCATTGTGCCCCGTCAGACCGGCAGTTCCGGAATCGCTGAGGTCAGAACTTGTGTGGCACGTCGGTCGTCAGGCCGCCGTCGACGACGAACTCGCTGCCGGTGGCAAACGACGATTCGTCACTGGCCAGGAAGACCACGAAGGTCGCTACCTCATCGGACTGGCCGGGCCGGCCGAGCGGCGCGATCATCATGTCGTCGGGAAAGTATTTGGTCATCGGCGTGCGGATGAAGCCCGGCAGGATCGTGTTGACGCGGATCTTGTCCTTGCCCAGGTCGATGGCCGCCGATTTGGTCAGGCCGCGCACCGCCCACTTGGACGCGACGTATGCATGCAGCAGCGTCGCACCGCGCATGCCCTCGATGGATGAGATGTTGATGATCGAGCCGCTGCCGGCCTCCCGCATCGGCGCGACCACGGCCTGCATGCCCAGGAAGGTGCCGGTGAGGTTGACGTCGATGCACTTCTGCCACTTGGCCATGTCGAACTCGCCGATCTTGCCGAGGGCACTGATTCCGGCGTTGTTGACCAGGACGTTGAGCAGGCCGAACTGTTCGGTGGCCGTGGCCACTGCCGCTGCCCACTGGTCGGCGTCGGTGACGTCGAGGTGGACATAGCGGGCAGCGTCCCCGAGTTCGGCGGCCAGTGCCTCGCCGGGCTCATCGAGGATGTCGCCGATGACGACCTTGGCGCCCTCGCCGACCAGCATCCGGGCATGTGCCGCGCCCATCCCCCGAGCGCCGCCAGTGATCAGTGCAACTTTTCCGTCCACGCGTCCCATGACGGGTCACGCTACCGTCCGGCGGATGAAGAAAATCCCGGCATACTGGTCAGCATGTCTGCGCTGAACGCAGAGCCGATCACCGGGCCCATCACAGCGGTCGACGCCGATGACCTCGGCGAGACAAGCTCGCGCGTCGGTGCTTTCTTCGACGTCGACGGCACGCTGGTGTCCGGCTTCATCGCGACCGTGCACGCCGCCCACCGGTTCCGGCAGCGGCAGGCGGCTTTCGGCGAGCTCACCGGAATTCTCGAGGCGACGGTGCGATACAAGTTGCGCCGCATGGAGTTCGAGCGCTTGCTGGTGCGCGCCGCCGGCTACCTGCGCGGCGAATCCCTCGCCGAGCAGGAGGCACTCGGCGAGCAGCTGTTCCACAGTCACGTACAGGCCAAGATCTTCCCGACCATGCGCGAGGTCGTGCGCGCCCACCAGCGGTCCGGCCACACGGTGGTGCTGAGTTCGTCGGCGCTGACCATGCACGTCATGCCGCTGGCCCGCTATCTCGGCGTCGAGCACGTCATCTGCAATCACTTCACCGTCGATGCCGACGGCACCCTCACCGGTGACATCGTGCGGCCCATCGTCTGGGGCCACCGCAAGGCCGCTGCGGTCGAGGCGTTCAGTCAGGCGAATCAGGTTGACCTGCAACAGAGTTACTTCTACGCCGACGGCGACGAGGACCTGCCCCTGATGCGCGTCGTGGGGCACCCGATTCCGGTCAATCCACGGCCCGGGCTGGCAGCCGAAGCGGAGCGACTCGGGTGGACGGTGGTCCGCGCGGCGGCCGCGCCCAGCGCTCGACCGGGCTGGCTACGACGACTCACCCGTCGCTGAGCTTCTGGAACGGCCGTCGCCCGAAATCTGGGCCCGAATCCGCGCGTAGCCTTGCGCGCCGGACCGTCACGCGGTACTAAATTAGAACACGTTTCAGTTTTGCCGCTTCCGCCTCGGCCCCAGCACAAGGAACCCCAATGCGTACCGCTATCTGCGACCAACTCGGCATCGAATACCCGATCTTCGCCTTCACCCACTGCCGCGACGTGGTCGTGGCAGTCAGCAAAGCCGGCGGCTTCGGTGTCCTGGGCGCGGTCGGCTTCTCCCCCGAACAGCTCGAGATCGAGCTGAAGTGGATCGACGAGAACATCGGCGACCACCCCTACGGCGTCGACATCGTCATCCCCAACAAGTACGAGGGCATGGACCAGGTCGACCTGGATCCCGAGGTGCTCAAGAAGCAGCTCAACGCGCTGGTGCCGCAGGAGCACCTGGACTTCGCGAAGAAACTCCTCGCCGACCACGGCGTGCCGGTCGACCACAGCGACGACGACGCCCTGCAGCTGCTCGGCTGGACCGAGGCCACCGCGACCCCGCAGGTCGAGGTCGCGCTGCAGCACCCGAAGTGCACGCTGATCGCCAACGCGCTGGGCACCCCGCCGAAGGACATGATCGACCACATCCATGCCGAGGGCCGCAAGGTCGCCGCGCTGTGCGGCTCGCCGTCGCAGGCCCGCAAGCACGCCGACGCCGGCGTCGACATCATCATCGCCCAGGGCGGCGAGGCCGGCGGGCACAGCGGTGAGATCGGCTCGATCGTGCTGTGGCCCCAGGTCGTCAAGGAGGTCGCGCCCGTCCCGGTGCTGGCCGCCGGTGGCATCGGCAGCGGCCAGCAGATCGCCGCGGCGCTGGCGCTCGGCGCACAGGGCGCGTGGACCGGTTCGCAGTGGGTGATGGTCGAGGAGAGCGAACACTCCGAGCAGCAGCACGCCGCCTACGCCAAGGCCAGCAGCAAGGACACCGTGCGCAGCCGGTCGTTCACCGGCAAGCCGGCGCGGATGCTGCGCAACGACTGGACCGAGGCCTGGGAGAAGGAAGGCAACCCGAAGCCGCTCGGAATGCCCTTGCAGTACATGGTTTCCGGCATGGCGGTGGCGGCCACGCACAAGTACCCCAACGAGAGCGTCGACGTCGCGTTCAACCCCGTCGGCCAGGTGGTCGGTCAGTTCACGAAGGTCGAGAAGACCGCCGCGGTGATCGAGCGCTGGGTGCGGGAGTACCTGGAGGCCACCGGTCGGCTCGAGGAACTGAACGCGGCCGCGTCCGTGTGATCGAGGCCGGGCTTTTCCGGGCACAACGCCGCTTACGCCGCGGATCGCAGCCAACATGTGGCTGCAATCCGCGGCGTAACGCTTCAACGTGAGCATAGACCCGTGCCCACGGATTATGTATGGTTACATACATAATCCGACGGAAGGGCGCGGATGGCTGGTCCACGTGAACGCATGATCGTGTCTGCGGCACTGCTCATCCGTGAGCGCGGCGCGCAATCGACGGCCATCGCGGACGTGCTCGCCCACAGTGGGGCACCCCGCGGCTCGGCATACCACCACTTTCCCGGCGGGCGTACCCAACTGCTCTGCGAGGCAATCGATTTCGCCGGCGAGTACATCGCCCGCCGGATCGACAAGGCCGGCACCGCACTCGAGGCACTCGACGTGCTGGTCGACGGCTTCCGGACCCAACTCACCGAGACCGGGTTTCGGGCCGGCTGCCCCGTGGTCGCGGTCGCCGTCGAGGCCGACAACCCGCCCGTCATCGAACGCGCCGCCGCCGCCTTCACCCGCTGGCTCGGCCGGCTCGAAGCGCAGCTGCGGACCGAAGGCGTGTCCGCCGAACAAGCCGCCGAACTGGCCATGCTCGCCACCACCGCCATCGAAGGCGCCGTGCTGGTGGCGCGCACCACCGGCACCACCACCCCATTGGACCTCGTGCATCGGCAGCTGCGCGCCCTCGTGACTGCCGCAACCGACCCGGAACGGAAGGCGTTGTCATGACCGAAACCCAGGAGTGGCAGTCCACCGCATGCATCCTGTGCGAGTGCAACTGCGGCATCGTCGTCCAGCTGGAGGGCCGGACGCTGTCGAAAATCCGTGGGGACAAGGCACATCCGGCCTCGCAGGGCTATACCTGCAACAAGGCACTGAGGCTGGACCACTATCAGAACAACCGCGACCGCCTGACCTCGCCGATGCGCCGGCGGCCCGACGGCACCTACGAGGAAATCGACTGGGACACAGCCATTTCCGAGATCGCCGAGGGCTTCTCGCGGATCCGCGACGAGTACGGTGGCGACAAAATCTTCTACTACGGTGGCGGTGGCCAGGGTAACCACCTGGGCGGCGCCTACAGCGGCGCGTTCCTCAAGGCACTCGGCAGCCGATACCGGTCAAATGCGTTGGCGCAGGAGAAGACCGGTGAATTCTGGGTCGACGCACAGCTCTACGGCGGACACACCCGCGGCGAGTTCGAGCACGCCGAGGTATCGGTGTTCATCGGGAAGAACCCGTGGATGTCGCAGAGCTTCCCGCGCGCCCGTACCGTGCTGCAGGACATCGCGAAAGACCCGCAGCGGTCGATGATCGTCATCGATCCCGTACTCACCGACACCGCCAAGATGGCCGACTTCCACCTGCGGGTCCGACCCGGGACGGACGCGTGGTGCCTGTCGGCCCTGGCTGCGGTACTGGTCCAGGAAGACCTCTGCGATGAGGCGTTTCTCGCCGAACACGTCACCGGCGTCGAACCGGTGCGGGACGCCCTGCGCGCCGTGGACGTCGACGAGTTCGCCCGGCGCTGCGGCGTCGACGCCGAGCTGCTGCGCGCCGCGGCGCGCCGGATTGCCGGGGCGGCAAGCGTTTCGGTGTTCGAGGACCTCGGCGTTCAGCAGGCGCCCAACAGCACCTTGTGCTCCTACCTGAACAAGATGCTGTGGATCCTGACCGGCAACTTCGCCAAACGCGGTGCGCAGCATCTGCATTCGTCGTTCGCGCCGCTGTTCGCGGCGGGCGGCGTGGGCCGCTCGCCGGTGACAGGCGCACCCATCATCGCCGGGCTGCTGCCGTCCAACGTCGTGCCGCAGGAGATCCTGACCGACCATCCGGACCGCTTCCGCGCCATGATCGTCGAGAGCAGCAATCCGGCGCACTCCATCGCGGACTCGAACGCCGTGCGCGACGCACTCGGCGCGCTGGAACTGGTGGTGGTCATCGACGTCGCGATGACCGAGACCGCCCGACTCGCCCACTACGTGCTGCCGGCGGCGAGCCAGTTCGAGAAGCCCGAGGCCACGTTCTTCAATCTCGAGTTCCCGCACAACACCTTTCATCTGCGCCACCCCCTGATGACGCCGCTGCCCGGCACCCTGCCCGAACCCGAGATCTGGGCGCGGCTGGTGCGCGCGCTCGGCGTCGTCGACGACGCTGAACTCGACCCGCTGCGCCGGGCCGCCCGCGAGGGCCTCGACGCGTACCTCGGAGCGTTCTTCGGGGCGGTCGGCGCCAATCCGTCGCTCGGCCGGGTGTTGCCGTACGTACTTTACGAAACCCTGGGCCCGACGCTGCCGGATGGATTGGCCGGTGCGGCCGCGTTGTGGGGGCTGGCGCAGAAGACGGCGATGACGTATCCCGATGCGGTCCGGCGGGCCGGCCATGCCGACGGCAACGCGCTGTTCACCGCGATCCTCGAAGGCCGCTCCGGGGTGACGTTCACGGAGCACGAGTACGCGGACGACTGGAGTCTGGTCACCCATGCCGACCGCCGGTTCGTCCTCGAGATACCCGAGATGCTCACCGAACTCGCGGCGCTCGCCACCGACCGGCCGCCGCTGATCTCCGACGAGTACCCGATCGTGCTGTCGGCCGGTGAGCGCCGGGCGTTCACCGCCAACGACATCATCCGCGATCCGGGCTGGCGCAAGCGCGACGCCGACGGCGCGCTGCGGGTCAGCGTGGAAGACGCCGCGGCGCTGGGCCTGGTCGACGGCGGGCGGGCCCGGATCACGACGGCCGCCGGTACCGCGGAAGCCTCGGTGGAGGTCACCGACGTCATGCTGCCCGGCCATGCGTCGCTGCCCAACGGGTTCGGCGTCGACTTCACCGAGGCCGACGGCGAGAAGCGGGTGCCCGGTGTGGCACCCAACAACCTCACCTCGGCGGACTGGCGCGATGCGTTCGCAGGGACCCCGTGGCACAAGCACGTGCCGGCCCGGATCGAGGCGCTGACGGTCTAGCCGGATGCCTGGGTGGCTTTGCGCGCGGCACCATCACGCGACCATCAGGACGCAGGTCCCCAGGCCCACGGCAACCCACAACGGTGCGGCGATGAAGGCGCACGACGACGCGGCGAGAGTGATGCGGCTGCCCCAGCGTTGCGTGGCGGTACCCGGTCGGTGAAGCCGGTTGATGCGGCCCACGATCCCGATTCCGTTGGCGCCCAACGCCCCAACCGGCATCGGACCCCCGCCGGCCAGGGCGAGCATCGCCGCCAACAGCACCGGGGTTCCGTGGCGCCGGGCGGCGGCATCATCTGCGCACATTTCCACCAATTGGGCGATGTCGGCGTGTGCGACAGTGAACAGCTTCATTCTGGGCATCGCCGCGGCAAGAGCTTTGGTGACCGCGATCAGTCCGTGATGCCCGCCCGAGACGTGGGCGCGTTCATGGTCCAGGACTGCCAGCAATTGGGGACGGGACAATGCGTCCAGCGCCGCACTGGTCACCACGACCACACCGGCCTTGCCACCGACGCAGTAGACCAGTTTGTTGGGCGCCTCGACGAGGATGCCGTCGAGGCCGGCGAGCTGTCGGCCCACCATGCGTGCCGACTCGGCGTGACGGCGACCGCGCACGCGCCCGCCGTGCATCACCCGGATGACGCGGACCGCCGCAACGACAGCGACGGTAAGCGAGAGGGTGGCCAGCACGGCTTCGATGAGCAGTCCGGTGCCGGTACTGACGGAAAAGAGCCGCGCCAGACACACCGACAGGCCCATCGGGTCGGGTTGGCGCCAGTTGTCCACGACGTCGACGGTCATGCCGACCGCGCCGGCCGTCCAACTCGTCACAACGCTGCCCACGACTGCGAGCCACGCCGCGACGGCGGCGCGCGGGGCCCAACCCGTCCGCGCCGGCCACGACAGCAGGGGCGGCGCGACAGTGGCCGCCAGTACCGCATAGAGCAGTAGGCAGGCCGCGACACTCACGGTTTGGTCTTTCGGGTTCGCGAACGCTGCAGCACTTTACGCAGTTGTGTGGATTCGTCGTCGGAGATGTGGTCGAGGAAATGCGTGAGAACGAGTTCGGTGCTGCCGCCGGCGTCGAGAGCTTCGCGCATCAGTTGGGCGCTGTATTGCTCGCGCGTCATGGCTGGGGCGTAGAGGTACGCTTTGCCGCTGCGCTCGCGCGTCAGCCAGCCCTTGCCGTGCAGGTTGTCCATGGTCGACATCACGGTTGTATAGGCGATCTCACGGTCCGTAAGCAGTTCCTCGAAGACCTCCCGCACGGACGTGGCGCCCGCGCGGGTCCACAGCCGATCCATCACGACCTTCTCCAGATCACCGAATCCGCGTGCCACTGAATCCCTTTCCCACCGTGACTGCGAGGCGCAGGCGTCCGCGACTCGCCACGCACGTGGCCCGGCCGAACCGCCCGATTTACGCAGTTCGACAGTAGTCGCGAGCGATCGGAGTCGCCACCACGACCAGCGGGCGCCGCCGGCTACGACGCGGCAATGGCACCAAGTGCTGCCAGTGCGTCCACGATCTCCTCGGCGTTCGGGGTTGCGGCGGGGTCCGCGATCCACTGGACCATGAGCCCGTCGATGACCGCGAGGGTGACCGATGTGATCACCTTGAGGTTCAGTGACGTATCACCGTCACGCGGCGAAAGGGCCTGGCGGGTTAGTTCTTCGGCGCGATCCCGCACCCGCGCGTATCCGTCGGCAAGCGCGGCGCGGATGGTGTCCGATCGCAATGCCGGCGCCCAGGATTCAATGCAGGAAACGACCGCGGGGCGCGTTTCGGCGAAGCTGTCAACGGTGGCGCGGAAGATGCCGACCAATTGCTCGCGCAAACTGCCGCCCTCGCCACCTGCGGCGAGCGCCGCTTCGAGACGTTCGGTCCAGCCCTCGAAGCACGCGGTCAGGGCCTGTTCGAGAAGCTGGTCCTTGCCGCCGAAGTGGTAGTTGATCGATGCGACATTGGCGCCGGCGGCACGGGCGATGTCGCGGGATGACGTGGCCCCGTACCCGAGGGTGCGGATGCACTCCAGCGCACCGCCGAGAAGTTTGTCCCGATTACCCACCGCTTGCATGTTCGGACCTTAGCAGGTAAACATACGTTTGTTGACATAAACATTTGTTTACCAAAGGGGAGGGCGGCGATGACTGTCGTTCGTGGATTGGTCGGCGTATACAACGGCGATGGCGGAGTTCGAGGCGAGCTGGCTTACGTCCTGGGCAAGCTGCGCGGCACGACCGAATGCGCGCTCTGCGAAATCACCCACCGCGGTCTCCGGTCCAACCCGGAGTGGAAGGACGTCGTCTGCAATCTCGCAGTGCCGTTCGACCTGGTACACCGCAACGAACGCACAGCCGAAGTCGCACAGCTGACCGGCGATGCCACCCCCGCTGTCGTCGCGGTCACCGATGACGGACACCGACTCGTCATGGGCCCGAACGATTTCGCCGGCACAGGAACGGACGCGGCCACGTTTGTCCGCGTGCTGCGCGAGCGGGTATCCGAGGCGGGGCTGGCATGGGCGTGACGAGGACGACGCCACGCCAGCGGACGTTGCCGCCCGGCCCCCGGCTTCCGAAGTACCTCCAGAGCATGCTGTACCTGAGGTACCGGGAGTGGTTTCTTCCGCTGTTGCGGAAGCGATTCGGCGATGTCTTCAGCCTGCACGTACCGCCTTATGCCGACGACCTCGTCGTCTTCTCCACGCCTGCGGCCATCGGTGACATCTTCCGGGCCGGCCCGCGCCAGCTGCACGCCGGCGAAGGCAACCAGATTCTCGGGGCAGTGCTGGGCGAGCATTCGGTGCTGCTCGTCGACGAGGAGGCGCATCGCCGGGTGCGCGGACTTCTGATGCCCGCGTTCAACGGCGCAGCCTTGCGTGAATACCGCGCGATGATCACCGATCAGGCTCGGACCGAAGTGACGGCATGGGCGCCGAACACCGACGTCGCCATGCTCACGGCGATGAACCGGCTGACCCTGGAGATCATCATCACGGTCGTGTTCGGGGTCACCGATCCGACGGTCAAGGCCGAACTCGTCGACCGGCTGCGCACCATCATCAACATTTCACCGGCCATCTTCGCAGGATTCAGATTCCCTCTTCTGCAACAGTTTTCGCCCTGGAAGGGTTTCGCAGCCAATCAGCAACGCATCGATGCCATCTTCTACCGCGAGATTCAGTCGCGCCGTACGGCTGTTGATCTCGCCAGTCGCAGCGATGTCCTGTCACGGCTGATCCGAGCCGATGGTGAAGCGATCGGCGACCCGCTGACCGACGCCGAGTTGCGCGACCAGCTGGTGTCGCTGCTGCTCGCCGGTCATGAGACGACCGCCGCCGCACTGGCCTGGACACTGTGGGAACTGGCCTCGCACCCCGAAATTCAGTCCACAGCACGGGCCGCCGCGTACCGCGGCGACGACAAGTACCTCGACGCGGTGTTCCGGGAAGGTCTGCGCCGCCACAGCGTCATCGTCTCCACTGCCCGTAAGCTCACGGAGCCAATGACGATCGGTGGTGAATCGCTCCCCCGCGGAACGGTAGTCAATACGTCAATTCTGTTGGCCCACAAGGATCCTCGAAACCACGCGCAACCGGACCGATTCCGTCCCGAGCGCTTCCTCGGGACGAACCCGCCGCCGAACACCTGGTTGCCGTTCGGAGGCGGCGTCCGCCGCTGTCTGGGCGCCGGGTTCGCCACCACCGAGGCCACCGTCATCCTCACCGAAATTCTGACCCGCTGGGAACTGCGCACCACCAGGCCCGAGGAGCCCGAGCGCGTCCGCAACATCACCACCGTGCCGCGCCACGGCGCGGTACTGCGGATCACCGCCGGCAATTCGGCAACAGGTCAGGATTGAGTCCGGTTATCCGCCCATGCCATTGCGGCCAGGACCACAGCATGCGCAGTCGGGGCCACAGCACGGGCAGTCGTCCATCGGCATGTTCATCATCGGTCCCATTGCGGCCATGTCACACCACATCATCGCAGGTTTGGGGCCACCGGACGAGTAGGACACCATCGCCGGATCGGCGCCGGTGACGTCGAAATACACTTTGCCGGTGGCAGTTTGACCTTCGGCCAGTGTTGCGCCGGACACCCCTGCCGGGCTGGCCAGTTGCCACAACACAGGGTAGCTCCGGTGGTCGGTCCCCATGGCCGAGAAGTTCGGAATCACCGGGGTCACCGCGCCGCTGACCGCCCGGACCGTCACCGTCGCCTCCCACAGCCGCCCTGCCAGGGGGTACCCGGGAGCGGCGTCGGCGCTGGCGTGCAGCCCGGTCAGCGTCCAATCCTGCACCACTGCGCCGCCTGCATCGGTCAGCCGTTGATGTGAGCCCACTTCATGCGGGCATTTTTCGGCAGCCGCACCTGCCGGCGGCGCCCCGAGAGCAGCCAGACCCGCCAATGCCGCTCCCGCCACCATCACCCTTGCCTCAATGCGCACCTGTGCCTCCTCCGACAAATAGATCTACGTACTTACTACGTAGATCTATTTGTACCAGGCCTGTGCGCAGACCTCGCCGGACATCACACCTAGGTAGCAACCGGGTCGGTCGGCAGGAGCAGCCGGTCGATCGTGCTGACGCTCTCGGGCGACAACCCCTCCCGCATGACGGCCTCGAGAAACTGTGTCGCGACGGCCTTGACCTTGACGTGCGTCAGCTGCGAGCGCCACGTCAGGATGTCGAACGCGCGGTCGGCATCGATGCCGTATGCCGCCATCAGGATGCCCTTGGCCTGCTCGATGATGGCGCGGGACTTCACGACCTCTTTGATCTCCGAGGTGAGGTCGGCTTGCATGGTCTCGGTGACATCGACGTAGTAGCCCTGCGTCCCGATCACCCGACCCGACTCGTCGGTCACGTGGTCACCGACCACCACCATCCAGTGGGTCTTGCCATCGACGTCGATGATCCGGTGCCGACTGCTGAACAGGCCTCCCGACCGCACGCGGTCCAGGATTTCTGCCACCCGGGCCCGGTCGTCAGGGTGCTTGTGGCTCAGCAGCAACTCGGTCGTGGGCTCCACCTGTCCTGGCGCGTAGCCGTGCATGCGGGCCACCTCTGCGGACCACACCCACCGCTGATCGGCGACGAAGAACTTGAATCCCCCGGCCTTCGGCGAATCCCCGCCGGCCAGTACCGCGGCGACCTCCCAGTGCTCGGACGCGTTGTCGGCATCGGCGGCATCGGCGGCATCGGCCAGTGCATCAGGCATACAGAACCAATCGTCGATCTCTATGAGGGCTAAGCCGGGCCGCGCTGACGGTCGGCCCGCAAATACTAGCCGCTATGTCAGCTCTCTGACATAGCAAACGCCAAAGTGGCGAGTTCATATCGGCACGGCACACCTGTCGAGTAGCTTGCATGAGTGGGCTTGGGGGTTCGGTGAGCGATCTGCACCGCAACGCGGTGCTTGCAACCTTCGACAGCGACCGCCTCGATCGATTGCTGCCGCACATCCAGGTCGACTTCAGCCCCATCGGCCACGTCGCGCAACGGGCCGGAACCCCGTTGAGCCACATCCACTTTCCCCTCGACTCGGTCTATTCGGTGCTGGCCGAATCCGAACACGGCACCGGTATCGAAGTGGGAACCGTCGGATCAGAAGGCCTGGTCGGCATCGCCGGTCACCTGGGTGCCCGCAACAGCCGCCAGACCGTCATCTGCTGGTGTGCCGGCGACACCGCCTACGTACCGGTTGCCGAATTTCTCCGGGCGACCACAGAAGGGGGTCCGTGGCACGACGCGATCGACAGGTTCACCGACTATCTGCTCATCCAGACGGCCCAGAACGTGCTGTGCATCAGCCAGCACTCGGTGCGGGCACGGCTGGCGCGCTGGCTCCTGGCCGCCCATGACCGATACGACTGCCAACAATTCTCGAGCACCCAGGAAAGCCTGTCGCAGATGCTGGGTGTGCAGCGTCCGACCATCTCGGACACGGCGGCGCGGATGCAGCGCGAGGGTTTGATCACCTACCGGCGCGGCAACATCGAGATCGTCGACCGCGTCGGACTCCGGCAGATCGCGTGCGAGTGCTATCGGATTGTCGACCAGGCACTCACGGCCGTGCGCGACGCGGGCCGGCCGAACTAGCCGACCGGGTCCTCCGGCGCGGGCGCCGGAGCTGCGACCGGTGCCTGCGGACCGGCGGGCATCCCCGCGGGCGGTGCCGCGTCGGCGTCCATCGGGCGCTGCGCCAGCAGCACGAGGGCCTGCTTCGGGCTGATCTCGCGTTCCTGGACGGCGTGCCACACATCGCGCAGATACGACAGCTGGTCGGTGTCCTGCGAACCTTCCGCAGTGGTCGTGGTGTACGGCGGCAGATTCTCGGGACTGGACAGGTGCGGCACCGGTGCGGCGTTCGCCACCGGGACCGGCTTCCCGACCGGAGCCGGCTTGGGAGCCACGGGCGGCGGCGGATCGATCGGCGCGGCCGAGAGGTCGACCGGCGCGGTGTCGTCGGCCCACGCGGCGGCGGCCGGCGTGACCGGCAGCAGCAACGCTGCGCAGGCCAGACCTACGGCGCGGAATTTGACGCTGTCCAGGATTCTCATGTGTTGCCCTCCCGTCCGTCTCCGGTAACCAATGGTGCTACAGGTGACTGCGGTATTGCTGGGAATTTGCCGGATCAATGTGGTGCGGCCGTACGAATCCCGGCTGGCGTCCCGCGCCGCGGCGGACCTGCAACAGCCGGATCGGCTACGACGAATAGTGCCCGTACGTTCGGCGGGCATCGCCATTCGCCCAGAATCCGGGCCGAATTATCGGCATAACCTTGCGGCTCCGACCGGCACGCGGTACTAAATTGGAACACGTTGCAGAGTGAGGAGCGTCACATGGCGGCACCCAACATCCCAGCGGGATTCGACTTCACCGACCCCGACATCTACGCGCAGCGGCTGCCGGTCACGGAGCTGGCCGAACTGCGCCACGTCGCGCCGATCTGGTGGAACGAACAGCCCATGGGCAAGGGTGGCTTCGACGACGGTGGCTACTGGGTGGTGACGCGGCACAAAGACGTCAAGGAGGTGTCGCGCCGCAGCGACGTGTTCTCCAGCCAGGTGAAGACGGCCATCCCGCGGTACCAGGACGGCACTGTCACCGAGCAGATCGAGCGCGGCAAATTCGTGCTGCTCAACATGGACGCGCCACACCACACCCACCTGCGCAAGATCATCTCCCGCATGTTCACGCCGCGGGCCATCGAACTACTGCGCGACGAACTGAGCCGGCGCGCACAACAGATCGTGCAGGAGGCAGCCACGCAGGGCTACGGCGATTTCGTCGAGCAGGTGTCGTGTGAGCTGCCGCTGCAGGCCATCGCCGGACTGATGGGCGTGCCGCAGGAAGACCGGAAGAAGCTGTTCCACTGGTCCAATCAGATGGTCGGCGACATGGACCCCGAATTCGCCGGCAATGACGCCATCACGGCGTCGGTCGAACTGATCATGTATGGCATGGCCATGGCCGCCGACCGGGGCGCCAACCCGCGCGACGATCTGGTGACCCGGCTGGTGCAGGCCGACGTCGAGGGACACAAGCTCTCGGACGACGAGTTCGGATTCTTCGTCATCCTGCTGGCGGTGGCGGGCAATGAGACGACCCGCAACACCATCACGCAGGGCATGATGGCCTTCGCCGAGCACCCGGACCAGTGGGAACTGTTCAAGCGCGAACGCCCGGCGACGGCAGCCGACGAGATCGTCCGCTGGGCGACGCCGGTCACCTCGTTCCAGCGCACCGCGACGCAGGACACCGAACTCAGCGGAGTGCCGATCAAGAAGGGCCAGCGGGTGGTGATGTTCTACCGGTCGGCCAACTTCGATGAAGAGGTGTTCGACGACCCGTACACGTTCAACATCATGCGTGATCCGAACCCGCACGTCGGCTTCGGCGGGACCGGCGCCCACTACTGCATCGGGGCGAACCTGGCCCGCATGACGATCGACCTGATGTTCAACGCGATCGCCGACCACCTGCCGGACCTGCGTCCGCTCAGCGAGCCGGAGCGGCTGCGGTCCGGCTGGCTGAACGGCATCAAGCACTGGCAGGTCGACTACACCGGCGCTAACGCGAAACCAGCTGTCGCGCAGTGATCTTGGGCCCGCCCGGATAGTCGAGCAGGGACTGCCAGTAGTCGTCGGACAGCTCCTCGCCGGAGCGCAGCACCATGGCGAGGCCCGTCGCCATCGCGACACCGAGCAGGCCCAGCCACAAGCCGGTGACGGCGATGACCACCCACAGCACGGTCGTCAGCACGGGCCAGGGCGACACCAGCATCAACACCGGCGCGAAGAAGAATCCGGTACCGACGTACCACGCCGATCCGGTTCGGTCGGCCGCCATGACGGCACGCAGCCACACTGGCGGGGACTGCGGCGGTGGTTGGGTTGTGTGGTTCGTGCGCATGATTCGAGGCTGTCCGCATCAGGTAATTGCCGCAATTACCTGACAGGTAGTCGCCACCGGGACGGCCAACCGCGACACTGGGATCGTGACCGCCGCCAGCGCTGCCCCGACACGATCGCCGCAACCTTTCGGAACGCTGATGCGGCAGTGGCGCCAGCGGCGGCGCATCAGCCAGCTCGACCTGGCGATCGAGGCCGACGTCTCGGCGCGCCATCTCAGTTTCATCGAGACCGGCCGATCGACGCCGAGCCGCGCCATGGTGCTCAAGCTCGGCAGCGTGCTCGATGTCCCTGCGCGAGAACAGAACCGGCTACTGCTGGCGGCGGGTCATGCGCCCGTGTTCGCCGAGCGGTCACTCGACGATCCGGAGATGAGCGCGGTACGCACCGGGATCGATCGCGTCCTCGCCGCATACGAACCGTTTCCGTGCCTGGCCGTCGACCACCTGTGGAACATCGTCGCCGCCAACGCCGGCATCGCCGTACTGCTCCAGGACGTCGCTCCGCGGTTGCTCGAATCGCCCAACGCGCTTCGCATCTCACTGCACCCAGACGGCCTGGCGCCCCGGATTCGCAATCTCGGCCAGTGGCGGCACCACGTGCTCGGCAGGCTGCGCCGCGAGGTTTCCGCCAGCGCGTCGGAGGAGCTCCACGACCTGCTGACCGAGATCGAGGCCTACCCCGGTGGCGACGTCGACTCGTCCGATCTCGGCGGGGTCGCGGTGCCGCTGGAGGTCGACGGCCCGGACGGCCGGGTACTGACCTTCATCAGCACCGTCACCACTTTCGGCACCGCGCTGGACCTCACGGCGGTGGAGTTGAGCATCGAAGCGTTCCTGCCCGCCGACGAGGTGACGGCGCAGGCGCTCAGGAGTTGATGATGATCGGGTCGCCGATGTTGACCTGGTTGTAGTACCACTGCGCGTTGTCGGTGCTCAGGTTGATGCAGCCGTGACTCACGTTCGAACTGCCTTGCTGCGCAACGGACCACGGCGCCGCGTGCACGTAGACGCCGCCCGAGGTCACCCGCACGGCGTAGTAGACCGTCAGCTTGTAGCCCTCGGGGTCGTTGAGCGGGATGCCGATGGTCCGCGAATCCATGACGACAGGATTCTCCTTCGACATCGCGGTGAACGACCCCACCGGTGTCGGATGCTTGGGCTTGCCCATGGACGCCGGCATCGTCTTCACGACCTGCCCGTCGATGCTCACCGTGAAGGTGTGCCCGCTGATGCTCGCGACACCGAGGGTGGCCGTGGCGGTCTCGAACGACTGCTTGACCCCGCCGACCGACACCATGATGGACGAGTGCGCCGGCCAGTACGTGCTGGGCGTGAACTGCATCTTGTTGTCCGCGGGCCACGAGAACGTCCCGGCGGGCGCCTTCGTCATCTTCGGCGACGAGAACTCGATGGTCCGCTCGGCGCGTCCCCGGTCTGCGACCGGCCGGCTGAACGTCACCGTGACGGGCATCCCGACACCGACGGCGGGGCCGCCACTCGGGCTGATCGTGGCGACCGGAAGGGACTCGGGCAACGCCGCGACAGCAGCACCCACGGAGCCGCTCAGCATCATCACCGCAGATGCGGCGACGGCCAGCGCATAACGCACAGTTTTGGGCAAGGGGTCCATCCTCCGGTCCGGGATACGTTCACTACATATCGTAGTTCGGCTCCGGACGTTACTTCGGTCAGCCGCACGCGCCCGGCCCGGCGAATGTGGAACGACCTGAGGATTTACTGCGGCGGGGCGGCGGGCTCGGCCGGCGCCGCGGCATCGGCAGGCGCCGGAACGGCCGGTGCCGGGCCGTCCGCCGGTACGGCGACCGCGACCGCGTTGGACGGCATCTCCACCGGCGGGATGTCCGTGGCGGAAGGTGGCACCTCGGCAGGCGGCAGGCCGTCGGGGTGCGCTGCCGGTTCGGGTTCGACGACGGGAGCCGCTTGCGGCTCGACCACCGGCGCATCGGACAGTGGCGCTTCGACGGGTGCCGACAGCTCGGCCGACGGCTCGGCGGCGGGCGCCACGTGCACCGTCGGCGGCTCGACCGGCGCGACGGCCTGCTCGGCGGCCGCGGGCCGCGGGCTCTTGGTGACCGACGTCGACGGAGCGCCGCGCGAGGGCAGGAACTGCAGCGTGACAGCCATCGACACCGATGCCACGAACGCCGTCGACCCGACGGCCAGCATGGTCAGGGGCAGCGCGGGCGAGCTCGGCACCTTCTCCCACCGCGACGAACCGCTCGACCGGTGCCGACCGGCGGGCGCGAACGCGGGTCGCTCGAACTCCTCCTCGAAAGCATCGAACGTCGGGTCCCAGCCGAAATCCTGTCCGGCCCATTCGTCGGGACGCGGCACGTCGCCGAAGTAGTACGGCTCCGACAGGTCCGAGTCGCCCGACCGCACCGACACCAGCGCCGCACCACGGGCGAGGGCCAGATCAGCTTCCTCCGGCGTGAACACCGGCACCGACAGCGCGTCCTGCAGCCCCGGCAGGATGGCCTCGAAGTTACCGGCGGAGCCGATCACCACCAGGGCCTCCGGCTGCCAGTCCGCGCGGGCGAACACCGCGCTGAGCCAGCTGGTGAGCCCCGCTCGCGAGCCGATGGAGTGGTTCACGGCCGTGTGGACGGCGCCGCTGGCCGCGTGCACGATCATGGTGATCGCAAATTCCGGCTCGATCGTGCACACGGCGGTGGTGCCACAGCCCAGCGCGTCGGCGATTCCGCGGACCACCGCCTCGTTCGCCTCCGGGAAGCGCACCGGCACCACATTGTCGAAACCGGACTCCGACAGCGACTGCATGAGCATCGAGGCTTCGGCGTCGGCGTCGTCGCTCCACGTCAGCCCGATCGACTTGAGCCGCAGCCCCCGCGTCGCCGCCAGGGCCTCGCTGCGCAGCACGGCCGCGGTGGCGTCGTCGGAGTTCATGATCTCCACGGCGTCGTGGTCCATGGTGAAACCGTCCACGTCATTGCCCTCGACCAGGACCAGGCCGATGGACGACGGAGTCATGGCCAACCCGAGCACCGCGTCCACGCAAACAACCCCTTCAGAAAAACGCATAACGGCGGCGCACGACCGGCGATGACGCGCGCTTCGGCGTGCGGGAACTATCCGGAATCGCGGTGAGACAAGCCACCCTTTGACCGGTGACTTTACCCGTAACCTGCGCCACAATGCACCCGTCCATAAGCCACCGACCTGCGGTGATTTGCCAGTTGGCCACGGCGCTGTGTTCAAACCGTTATCAGTATTTGCCATCTTCGCCGATGCTGCACGGCGTGGCCCGATTGTGCGCCGCACGTTGAAGGCCGGCCGGCGGAGGTATGCAGTGGCCTAGTTGTGACCTGTCGCTACTGCTTCCCGTGATGGGGCGGCGGGAGAATCGTCGACAAGACCAGCCAGGAGGTCAGCATCATGACGGCACCGCCACTCACCACACCGACTTCGGTGTCCCACGGCGAGGTGGGCGTTCATGTCCGCGGCCTCGGCTGCTCCTACGCCACCTGCACCTGCGGCTGGACCGCACGACCCCGGCACCTGCGGGCCTCTGCCGAGCAAGACGCCTGGGCACACTCCATCGAATCCGGCTGCGCGCTGGCCTTCCCGCTCGTCAACCGGTAGCGCTCAGCTGTCGCGGCCGCGGGCGACGTTGCGTCGTCGCCGGTTCCGGATACCCAGGATGACGGCCACGCCGGCTGCGATAACTGCCGCGGCGGCCAGTGGCCACGGCAGGCGGTACGCCCAGCCGGCGAGTTGCTGCTGGATCCGGCCGGCGACCGCGATCACCGGATCGGTCCCGACACTCCCCCGCAATCTCAACTCGTAGCCGCCGTAGTAGGCGACGTAGAGACCCGAAATCACCAGCAGGACACCGCCGATCATCGGTGCCCAGCGCGTCCAGCCCCGCAACCGGTCCGCAACCGCCGACCCGGACACCGCCGCGGTCACCGCCAGCACCCCGACGAGGGCCGCGAAGCCGGCGACGTAGGCGCCCAGATAGCCGGCCGACGCACCGATGTTCTTGTCCCGCAAGCCGATCCCGGTCACCGCCAGAAACGGGGCGATGGTGCAGGACACCGATACCAGCGCGTACGCGATGCCGTAACCGAACATCGACCCGAGCCGGGCGTCGGGTGCGCCGGCCGCCGCCGCCCCCGCCAACCGCAACGACAACAGGGGCCGGCCCAGCACCTGACCCACCCCGACTATCACCAGGACGACGCCGATCAGCAGCGTCGCCACCGGCAGGTATCGCTGCACCAGGTCGGCGACCGACACGGCCAGCACCCCGAACGCGGCGAAGACCGTCGCGAAACCGAGCGCCATCACGATGGTGGCGGTGACCGCACGGATCAGCGCCGGCGCGGGGCCGGTGCGGCCGCCCTGCGTGACCAGCGCCAGATAGCCGGGCAGCATCGCGAAACCGCACGGGTTCAGCGCGGCGACGACGCCCGCCACGAAGGCCAGCGACAGCCCGTTCACCTGGTCAATGCCGAAACCCGTTCGGCCAGTTCCGATTCCGGCATCGCCGACGTCGGATTGTTGACGAACGTCGAGGTGCCGTCGGCCCGGTAGAAGACATAGGCCGGCTGCCAGGGCACCTGGTAGCGCGCCCAGATGGACCCGTCGGCGTCGTTGATGGTCGGGAAGTTCAGTCCGTACTTGCCGGCGAAGGCGCTCATCGCGCCCGGGTCGGCGTGCGCCGCGATCCCGACGAACGCGACGTTCGGATTGGCCGCTGCCACCGCATGCACGCCGGGGGCCTCGGCGTTGCAGAACGGGCACCACGGCGTCCAGAACCACAGCACCGCCGGACGCCCGGCCAGGCTCGCGCCGTTGAACGTCCCACCGCTGAGCAGGGCGCCGGTGAATTGCAGCCGGTCGTCGGCGCGGGCTTTCGGGACGCTCACGCTCGTCAGGACCAGCAACATGAGCGCCGCGACGATCGTGACGGCCAGGCGCCAGACCGCGGTGTGCGGCAGTCGGTATGTCGACGGCGATGCGATGGTGACCATGGTCAGTACCTCCAGTTCAGCCGACCGGTATCAGGTACACGTACCCCGTACCGGACGAGTTCACCGCACGATGTTGCGCACCGGGCCAGGTCGTAACACAGTGGGTTATGACCGAACAGTGGATAACAGGATGCGCAGTGCAGCGGATCTCCTTCCGCGACGGACTGGTGCTGGACATGGAGGACTACAACGAGCTCGTCATCTCGGCACCGCTGGCCCTGACCCTGCCTGCCACCGAGACCGACCCGCAGGAGGTCGTCGCGATCAACCCGGCCGACGTGCGCAAGCAGGAACGGCCGTTGTTCGATTTCGCCGGCCAGAAGTGCACGCACGCCGAGTGGGATGACAACGGCAGCCTGCATCTGGCGTTCGCCGACGGACACCGCATCGACGTGCCCACCGACCAGGAGCACACCTCGTGGGAGCTCTACGGCAAGCACCACGGCTACGCCGCGTGCCTGCCCCACGGGCGGGTGCGGGTCGTCCGGCACGATCTGCCGGACGACGAGGCCGTCAACACCTGACCGCGCGGGCCGCTCACCCGAAGGTGTAGTCCTCCGGGTCGGCGTTCCGCGTCCAGGTCCAGTAGTCGACCAGCCGCCACGGGCTGAGCGTGTAGACGTCGCCGTCGGCGTTCTTGTAGAACGAGTGCTTGATGGACGGCTGCGACCACACCATGGTGCGCATCTCGGCCTGGCTGCGCTGCACCCAGTCGTCGAGCTTCTCGGGCCGCGGTTCCATCCACCGACCGTGACCGGCCAGCAGTAGGTCCAAACACTCTGAGATGTAACGCATCTGGCATTCCGAATGGAAGATCAGGCTGCCGCCACTGGCGAGGTTGGTGCCGGGACCGTACATGCAGAAGAAGTTCGGGAAGCCCGGGACCGTGATGCCGAGATATGCCGTGGGCCGTTCACCCCACTGCTCGGCCAGGACCCGGCCGTCGCGGCCGACGATGGTCATGGGCCACAGCACCTTTCCGGCGTGAAATCCGGTGGCGTACACGATCACATCGGCGGGATGTCGCTGCCCGTCGGCCGTCACGACGGCGTCGTGCTCGATGCGCGCGATGGGCGTGCGGATGAGTTCGACGTGGTCCTGAGTCAGCGTCTGGAGCCAGCTGCCGTTGTCCTGCAATGTCCGCTTACCGGTCGCCGGATAGTCCGGGATGACCTTCGCCAGCAGGTCCGGATCGTCACCGATCTGGCCTTTGATCCACTCGGTGAACATGATTCGGGTGACGTCGTTGATCTCACTGACCGCGCGCCCCTGGTCCGGGTAGTCCGGGTCGACGCGGGCCGCGGCCAGGCCCTTGTCGCAGCCGGGCCAGAACAGCAGGAAGCGGTACCAGCGTCCGTAGAACGGCAGGTGCTTCAGTGCCCACTTGACGCCGTCGCCGACCATGGCGTGGTAGTTGGGGTTGGGGAACATCCATTGCGCGGTTCGCTGAAAGATATTGAGCGAAGCCACTTTTCCGGCGATCGACGGCGCTATCTGAAAGCCGCTGGCACCGGCGCCGACCATCGCGACATGCTTGCCGGTGAGGTCGACGTCGTGATCCCACTGCGCCGAATGGAATGACGGGCCCGCGAAGTCGGCGCGCCCCGAGATGGGCGGCAGATAAGGCCGATTGAGTTGCCCGACGGCGCTGATCACGGCGCGCGCCGAGACCGTGTCCGACGTGCCGTCCGCGTTGCGGACGGTGACCTGCCACAGCGCGGTCGCCTCATCACATCGTGCGCCGGTGACCTCGGTTTCGAACCGGACGTGCGGGCGGATGCCGTACTTGTCCAGGATGCGTTCGAAATACGCCTGCAGTTCGGGTTGTTCGGCGAAGAACTGCGTCCAGTGGTCGCTGGGTTCGAAGCTGTAGCAGTAGAAGTGATTTCCGACATCGACACGGGCGCCGGGATAGCTGTTGTGCCACCAGGTGCCACCGACACCGGCGGCGCGTTCGATGATGGTGAACGGAATTCCGGCCTCTTTCAAGCGGATACCGGCGAGCAGTCCCGATTCGCCGCAGCCGATGACGACGACCGGAAAGTCCGCGGCCGATTCGGCGTCACGTCCTGCGGCGCCGGCGCGGACGTCCGTACCGTCGAGCTCCATCTCCTCCAGCACCATCGGCACGTATTCGTCGGGGACCGGTTCGCAGACCAGCCACTCCATCATCTCCTTGAGCAGCTCGGCGCCGATCGGTGCCGGCTCGGGGCAGCCGCGGTCGCGGTAGTCGGTGATCACCTTCAGCGCCAGGGTGCGCACCGCCGCTTTGTCGTCCTCGGACATGTAGCCCTGGACCTCGTTGAGGAACAGCCCGGCAGGGCGCAGGGCACCGCGGATCAGCTCCGGATCACCGGACATGTGCACCAGCGACAGCATCAGCGTGGGGATGCTGACGTCCAGCAGAGCGCGGGCGATGTCCTCATCGGAGGTCGTAAACGGTTGTCCTGCATGTGGGTTGCGCACCACAAGGAACTATCACGTCCGGTGGACAGTTCGCAGCCGATTCTCCCGCGGTGCGGTACGACCGGGCTTTACGCTCCGAGGATGGCCATCGCGTTACTCGACAACGGCGCACCGCCGGCGGACCTCGCACTGTCCGACATCGACCTCGGTTCGGTCCGGTTCTGGGGCCGGAACGACGGGTTCCGGGACGGTGCGTTCGCCACGCTGCGTCGCGAGGCACCCATCGCCTTCCACGGCGAACTGGCCCAGGAGGGATTTGAAACGGGCCCCGGCCACTGGGCCCTCACGCGCTACGACGACGTGTACTTCGCCAGTCGCCACCCACACATCTTCAGCTCCGCCGACGGCATCACGATCCCCGAGCAGACGCCGGAACTGGCCGAGTATTTCGGCTCGATGATCGTGATGGACGACCCGCGGCACACGCGGCTGCGCAACATCGTGCGCAGCGCGTTCACCCCGAAAGTGGTGGCGCGGACGGAGGCCTCGGTGCGCAACCGGGCGCGGAGCCTGGTCGAGTCGATGATCGAGCGCCATCCCGACGGCCACGGCGACATCGTGGCCGACCTGGCCGGTCCCCTGCCGCTGCAGATCATCTGCGACATGATGGGCATCCCGGAGCCGGATCACGAACGGATCTTCCACTGGACCAACATCATTCTCGGCTTCGGCGATCCCGATCTGACCACCGATTACGAGGAGTTCTTCCGCTGCGCGATGGACATCGGCGGCTATGCCACCGCCTTGGCCGATGACCGGCGCGTCAACCCCCACGACGACCTCACCACCGCCCTGGTGCAGGCCGAGGTCGACGGAGAACGACTCACCTCGAGCGAGGTGGCGTCGTTCTTCATCCTGCTGGTGGTCGCGGGGAACGAAACCACACGCAATGCGATCAGCCATGGGGTACTGACGCTCAGCCGGTTCCCGGAGCAGCGGGGCCAGTGGTGGTCCGACTACGACGCGGTGGCACCCACGGCGGTCGAGGAGATCATCCGCTGGGCCTCCCCCGTCGTGTACATGCGCCGGACCCTGACGCAGGACTTCGAGCTGAGCGGCGTGAAAATGCAAGCCGGGCAGAAGGTTACGCTGTGGTACGGCTCGGCCAACCGGGACGAGGCGAAATTCGACCGCCCGTGGCTGTTCGACGTACACCGCAACCCCAATCCGCACCTGGGCTTCGGCGGCGGTGGCGCACACTTCTGCCTGGGCGCGAATCTGGCCCGTCGCGAGATCGCCGTGGCGTTCGAGGAGATTCACCGCCGCGTACCCGACCTGACGGCCACCGACGAGCCCGACCGGTTGTGGTCGCAGTTCATCCACGGCATCAAGCGCCTGCCGGTCAGCTGGACACCCCCGCGCTGACCGGTTACCGGACGATCAGGACACCGACCATCCCCGGGTGGTACACGCAGAAGTACGGGTAGCGGCCCGGCGTGGTGGGTGCGGTGAACGTCGCCTGCGCGTTGCCGCCGACCTTGACGTCGAACTGCCCCTTCACCTTTGACGTCACGGTATGCGCGACATCGTCACTGTTGACGACGGTGATCTTTGCGCCGGGAGGCACGGTGAGCGGGTCGCCGAAGTTGAGCGCGGTGATGGTGATTGCCGGTCCCTGCACCGGGCCGGTCACCGGCACCGCGCTGGTCGTCGGAGTGCTGTTCGGCGCCGGGACCGGAGCCGAACACGCGGCGGTCACCGCGGTGGCGACTGCCGCGGCAACCACGAGCGCCGCCGGGACGCGTCTCGTCGTCATGCCAGGTACCTCTGCAGCCAGGACTGCGTCTGCGCCCAGGCGTCGGCGGCCGCGGTGGGGTTGTACCGCTGGCCCGAGTCGTTGAAGAACGCATGATCGGCGTCGGGCTCCACGACGATCTGATGAACCATGCCGGCCTGCTCGAGCGCGGCTGCCGCCGCGTCCTTGCTCGCCGTCACGCGCGCGTCCTTGGCGCCGTAAAAGGCCAGCACCGCAGCCTGTTTCGAGCCGGCGAAGTCGTGCGGGTCGGGCAGCGGACCGTAGAACGGCAACGCCGCCGCGAGCCTCGGCTCGCCGGCGGCCAGGAGCTGCCACGTGAGCCCACCGCCGAAGCAGAATCCGAGCACCGCGAGTTTCCCGCCGGGCGTCCGCCGCTGCACTTCGTCGAGCCCGGACCGCAGGTCGGCGACGAACTGGTCGGGCGGAATCTTGCCCAGCGCCGCGGTGGCCTCGGCCGGATCGGCGAAGGCCGCGGTGCCGCCCTGCGCCGACAACAGGTCGATGCCCAGCGCCGAGTACCCGATACCGCCGAGGCGGCCGACCACCGACCGCACCCAATCGTTCAGGCCTTTGTTCTCGTGGATCACCAGGACGCCGCCGCGTGGCTGGGCGGCCGCGGCCCACGATCCCTGCAGCTTGCCGTCGGCCCAGGTGATGGGCGCGGGCTGGATGGCGTTCTCCATACCGGGCGGCGGGCCAGGCTCGGTCGACGGCTTGCCCGACGTCGGGCTCGACGTGGTAGCCGCAGTGGTGCCCCGATTCTCACCGCAGGCCGCGATCAGCGCACTGGCGGCCGCAGTACCCACGCCCAGGAGCGCGAGCCTGCGCAGCGCCTCACGACGGGACAGCAATCCGTCGACGTGGTCGGTGGCGATTTCCTCGGCGATGTACCGCTGCAAGGGGGTCACCCGAGCCAGTATCCGCCCTGATCCCGAGCGACGTCACAAGGTTTCCCCAGGACGAGTAGACATTTTCTAGAAAGTGTTCACTTTTTCATTGACATGGGCCTGACCGGCACGCTTCTATAGTTAGGTGACCTCTGCAACGACGTTCGACACGATCATCCGCAATGGCCGTTGGTTCGACGGAACCGGCGCGCCTTCCGCGGTCCGGGACATCGGAATCCGCGCTGGACACGTCGTGGCGATCGGCGTGGACCTCGACGACACCGGATGCCCGAACGTCGTCGATGCCACCGGCAAATGGGTGACGCCGGGCCTGCTGGACATCCACACGCACTACGACGTCGAGGTACTGGCCGGCCCCGGCCTGGCCGAGTCGCTGCGGCACGGCGTGACCACCGTGATGCTCGGCTCCTGCTCGCTGTCCACGGTGCATGTCGGCGGTGAAGACGCCGGTGACCTGTTCGGCCGGGTGGAGGCCATCCCGCGCGACCACGTCATCACCGCCGTCGACGACAACAAGACCTGGGACACCGCAGAGGGTTACGTCAACGCACTCGAGAACCGGCCGCTGGGGCCGAACGTGGCCGCGTTCATCGGCCACTCCGACATGCGCACCGCCGTCATGGGCCTGGACCGCGCCACCCGCAAGGACGTCCGGCCCACCCGCACCGAGCAGGCCGAGATGGAACAGATGCTCGCGGCCGCGCTGCAGGCCGGGTTCGTCGGAATGTCTTCGCAGCAACTGCTTTTCGACAAGATCGACGGCGACACCTGCCGGTCACGCACGCTGCCGTCCACCTACGCCAAGGCCCGCGAGCTCCGCCGGCTCAAGACGCAGCTGCGCCGCTCGGGCCGCATCCTGCAGTCAGGCCCGGACCTGCAGAACCCGCTGAACCTGGTGTCGCAGTTGGCCCAGTCGCTCGGCCTGTTCCGCGAGAACCTCAAGACGAGCCTGCTGTCGGCCGCCGACATCAAGGCCAACCCGTACGCCATCACCATCATGGGGCCCATCGCGCGGCTGGTGAACAAGCTCGGCGGCAACTTCCGGTGGCAGCACCTGCCCGTACCGTTCGAGGTGTACGCCGACGGTATCGACCTCGTGGTGTTCGAGGAATTCGGTTCGGGCGCAGCGGCTCTGCACCTGCGCGACGAGGTCGAGCGCAACGACCTCATGCGCAATGACGAGTACCGCCGCCAGTTCCGCAAGGATTACGAGAACAAGTTCGGCGTACGGGTGTGGCACCGCGACTTCTTCGACGCCGAGATCGTCGGCTGCCCCGACGAGTCCCTCATCGGCAAGACCTTCGGTCAGGTCGGCGTCGACCGCGGGCTGCATCCGGTGGACGCCTTCCTCGACCTGGTACTCGAATACGGCCGCGATGTCCGTTGGCGCACAACGATTTCCAACCACCGCCCCGAGGTGCTCAAGAAACTGGCCCGCGACCCGGGTATCCAGCTCGGTTTCTCCGACGCCGGCGCACACCTGCGCAACATGGCGTTCTACAACATGGGCCTGCGCCTGCTGCGGCACGTGCGCGACGCCGAGCGCGCCGGCACCCCCTTCCTGACCGTCGAGCAGGCCGTGCACCGACTGACCGGTGAACTCGCCGACTGGTACCGCCTGGACGCCGGGCACCTGCGCGTCGGAGACCGCGCCGACCTCGTCGTCATCGATCCCGAACGGCTGGACGATTCGCTCGACGCCTACGCCGAGGACCCCGTCGAGCAGTACGGCGGACTGTCACGCATGGTCAACCGCAACGATGCCACCGTCGCGGCGGTGTTCGTCAGCGGACGGCAGGTCGTGCGCGACGGGGTGCCGACCGACCTGGTGGGCACCACCCGCACCGGCCGCTTCCTGCGGTTCGCCCGTCAGACCCCAGCCCTGCCCGTTGCCAAGGAAGGTGAGTTCGCCAGTGTCGGTTGAGGATACGGTCCACGGTTTGTGGCAGGCGCTGTCAGCGCGGGATTGGGAGCGGCTGAAGGACTTCGTGTCCGACGACTGCATCTACCTGGACATGCCGGTGGGCCCGGCCGCCGCGGCCCGCGGCCCTGAGGACATCGTCAAACGCCTCAAGATCGGCCTGGAGCCGCTGGCCTCGTACGAGAACTTCGACGGCCTGCTGCTGACCAACGGCGCCGACGCCATGTACGAACATCACGAGGAATGGCATTGGGAGACCGGCGAATCCGCGATCCTCAAGTTCGTCACCGTGCACCGCGTCGAGAACGGCAAGGTGACGCTGTGGAAGGACTACTGGGACATGGGGGCGCTGTCGAACTTCGCCCCGCCGTCGTGGCTGGAGAACTTCGCGACCGCTGACATGTCGTGGATTTTCGACGCGACCGGCTTGGTGTAGCCGCTCAGAGCGTGATCTTGCAGGCCTGGCCGATGTCGAGGGTGCGCAGCATCCGGCCCATCCCGAGCCACATTGCGCATGACAGCGCGAGGTCGGTGAGCAGCTCGTCGCTGAAATGCGCTGCGGCGCGGGCCCAGAAGTCCTCGTCGTCGCGCAGCCCGGTGTGGTCGGAGGCGAAGCGGTGGGCGAACTCTGCGGCGATGCGCTCCTGGTCGGAGTAGCCGGGCCAGGTCTGCCACACGCCCGCGTGGTTGTACAGGTCTTCGTCGACGCCCTCGGCTTCGGCCGCCGAGTCGCGGGTGTTCTGACACACCACGCACTCGTTGTCGAGCGCGATCACCACGCGGGCCAGTTCCCGCACGCGCAGCGGCAGGCGGCCCTTGGTGTACACGGCGTTGGTGAAACCCGCCATGGCCGTGCCGATGTCGGGTGACTTGACCACCCAGGCGGTTACGTCTTCGTCGGTGAAATCTCCGATTCGGCTCACTTTTCGCACGCTACGCCAAAACTGGAACAAGTTCTAGTTTTTCCCGGGATCAATCCCGCGCGAACGACAACGGCCCCACCCCGAAGGGCGAGGCCGCGTCCGACGGGGACCGCCTATGACGGCGGGCGCGACACACACTGTGCCGCGTAGAGCTGCTCGCCGAGCTTGTCCATCAGCTCGAGCTGCGTTTCCAGATAGTCGATGTGGCCTTCCTCGTCGGCGAGGATGGCCTCGAAGATGTTCGCGCTCGTCGCATCGCCCTTCTCGCGGCACATGATGATGCCGGGCTTCAGGCGGGTGACCACCTCGTACTCGATGGCCAGATCGGCCTCGAACTGCTCGCGCAGGGTCTGGCCGACGCGCAGCGAGAACAACCGCTGGTAATTGGGCAGACCGTCCAGCAACAGAATGCGGTCGGTGAGCGTTTCCGCGTGGCGCATTTCCTCGAACGACTCTTCACGCGTGTGCTTCGCCAATTCCGTGAAGCCCCAGTTGTCCTGCATTTTCGAATGCAGGAAATATTGGTTGATCGCAGTGAGTTCACTCGTCAATTGCTCGTTGAGCAGTTTGAGGATCTCGGGGTCGCCTTGCATTTCGGCTCCTTTAAACACCATCGGGCTGGGTCAAGTGTCACCGGCGCGGAACAACAACGTGCCTGTTCCAAACCTAGTCGAGTAAACCCGGACAGGCGACCGGATCGGTCGGTGTTTCCCAACCGATTCGACGCCGATTCCCCGGTTTCGCGATCGGCGACTCCGCCGCTGGCCAGCAGCTATGGACTGGCTGCCCTAAGTAAGGTTAGACTGCACTAACCCCCGCGGCGCCCGTCCGCGGACACGAACGACCCCCGGAATGGCAGGAACCGATGAGCGAGCAACCGTTGCACTCGCTCATTCTCGCCGCGGATTATCGGGTCGACGATGTCGAATCGATGTGGGAACGACTGAAATCGCACCGCTCAATTCTGACGGAGCTCTCCGCACATCACGTCGTCGTGTATTCATCGTTGTGGGAACCGGGCCGCGTATTGGCCACGGTCGGAATTCGCAATGCCAATTCCGTCCGCGAAGTTCTGCGTTCGCCGGCGATATTCGAATTCTTCGACGCCTCGGGCGTGGACGACATCCCCGCGATCTTCGCCGGTGAAGTGGTCGAGAAGATCGAGCTCGCCGAACCACCACCGGGCCAGCATGCCGTCGCGTCGGTCGTCGTCGGCGTCGTGACCGCGGTCGAGGACGTGCCCGCCCTGATGGACAAGGTGCACGACGCCGCTGCCCGGTTCCGGGAGGCCGGAGTGTGCAAGGTCTGGGTGTACCGCGCCTTCGACGACGGCCACGAGGTGCTGATCCTGCAGCAGATCGAGAACGAGGCCGCCGCCCGCCGCTGGATCGACCACCCCGACGCCGCCGCCGAATGGATGTCGGCTGCCGGATTCGGCGTCTATCCCACGGTGTTCGTCGGGACCCTGGCCCACATCACGTCGATCGAGGCGGCCGACTGATGTTCGTCTGCCTGTGCACCGGAGTGACGAGCCAGGTCGTCACCGAACTCGTCGCGGATGGTGCGACCACGTCGAAGCAGATCGCCGAGAAATGCGGCGCCGGCCTCGACTGCGGCCGCTGCCGCCGGACCGTGCGGGCCATCATCGAAGCGGCCCGCACCGACTGCCCGGTGCACAAGGCCGGTTAGCCCTTACGCCCCACGAACGCGCTCAGCGCGTCGGCGTTGGCAGCCCCGCCGAGCAACTCGGCGAACTGACCGGACTCGCGCTGCGTCGCCGCGACGATCGCCTCCCGCGTCGGCTCGACCATCGCGTGCTTGACGGCCATCAAACTCGAAAGCGGCCGCGAGGCAATGATTTCCGCATGGCGCCGGGCTTCCGGCAGCAGGTCGTCGGGCTCACAGACCCGCCACACCAGACCCATGCGCAGCGCTTCCTCGGCGCTCACCCATTCCGAGGACAGCAGCAGCCAGGCGGCGTTCTGCCGGCCCATCAACCGCGGCAGCAGGTAGGACGACGCCGCCTCCGACGCCACGCCCAGGCTGGTGAACGGGCATTTGAGCCGCGCCGTCGTCGACATGAACGCCAGATCGGCATAGCCGAGGATGGTGGTGCCGATGCCCAGGCCGACGCCGTTCACCGCGCAGATCAGCGGCTTCGGGAACGCCGTCAGCGCCTCGATCAGGCCGGGAAATCCGTACTCCCCCATCTGATATTCGGGGTTGGTGACCATCTCCTGCATCTCGACGAGGTCGTTTCCGGCACTGAACGCCCGGCCGGCGCCGGTGAGCAGGACGACCGAGACGTCCGGGTCGGCGGCGGCCTCTTTGAGTGCGATGGTCGTGGCGTCGTACAGCGCTTCACTGAACGCGTTGAGTGCGTCGGGCCGGTTCAAGGTAAGGGTCCGGACCCGGTTGGTGTCGTCGATCTGAACGAGCGCGGCGTCGGTCACAGGTTGTCTCCAAACGGGTTTCGCATGATGTAGCGGCTGGTGGGCACGGTGTCGATGTTGACGTTGGCGCCGAAGGCCGAGGTACTGGCGGCCATCTTGCCGGCGCGGTCGGCCAGATCGGCGTCGTCGGCGGCGCCGAAGAAGGCGTGCAGGCTCGTCGTCGCCTCGATGGGGAACAGCTCCTCGACGATGGCGCCGAGTTGCGGGGCGTCGGACGTCAGCGCGCGCACCACGGCGTTCTGCGTGTAACCGAACGTGGATTGGGTGTCGATCGCGACCTGGGTGTGGTCGAGGTGCCAGCGGCGGAACCACTCTCGCTCGTCCATGCCGTCGGGACGCCGCAGCAGCGCCACGTTCGCCAGGCCCGTGGTGCGCTCACCGACGGCGATGGCCGGACCGGCCATCGGCACCGATTCGGTGACCAGATATGCGGCCAGTTCGGTGCATTCGGCCCGCAGTCGATCCAGCGCCGCGGTCATCTGCGCGCCGTAGTACTGCTGTGTCCAGACGCTGACCACCGCGACGACCGGCGGATCGAGTGTCGTCAGGAGCATCAGGGAGTCCCGGACCGCGCCGTCCTTGACGTTGACCGCGAGCCCGGGCACCCCCAGCGCCAGCAACTCGCCGGCGACCTCGGTGCGCAGACGCTCGCACCAGGCGTCGTCGGCGGTGTCACGCCGCAGCGTGACCATGACCTTCTCCATCGAATCTCCCCGTCAGTCCCGCGCCCAGCGCGGCGTGATGAACACACCCTCGGCCTCCACCGTGATGCCCTCGGCATCGGCGATGTGCCCGACGGCATAGGTCTTGATGCCCTCTGTCCGGACGATGCGGGCCGCGGTGTGCAGGTCGCCGAGCCGCGTCATGCGCCGGTAGCGCATGGTGAGCGTGCCGGTGAGCCGCGGTTGCCCCGGCAGGCTCGCGCCCTCGCCGAGCACATGGTCGAGGATCATCGCCGACACCCCGCCATGGACGTGGCCGGGCGGCCCCTCATATGCGGCGCCGAGGTGAAAGTCGGCGGACACGCTGCCGTCGCCGGCCCGGATCAGGACCACCGGTGGGGCAATCGGATTGCGGAGCCCGATCACCGCGTTGCCCCAGGGCATTTCGCTGCCGTGCGCGCCGAACCGGATCCCGAACGAGCCTTCGAGCTGCTGCGCCCGGAGCTGGGCGGTGGCGGCGTCGATCTCGGCCTGCACCGCGGCGATGGCCTCGGCGGCGACCTCTGTCCGGATGGTGGCGTCGATGAGTTCGCGTACGGACTGCGTCAGCGGTTCGTAGACGGCTCGCATTCGCGCCACCTCGTCGGCGCTCAGCTTCTGCAATGTGTCCTCGAGCACCCTTGAACTAGAACACGTTCTAATCGGGCTGTCGAGAGTGGGGTCCCATTGCCTGCGCGGCAACAGTTTTCGCCATGGCCACGGCGGCCTCCGGCAGGCGAACCACCGCGACGGATCGCACTGGCCGTAGCAACCATGAAACATGGCTGCAGCAAATGCGATACAGGATGCCCGAAAGCCGATTTACCGAGACCGTCGTTCCGCGATCCCGCGCCCATCACGCGCCGTGGTAGCACATCGCCACGTCGATGTACCGCACAATTGCCAAACATTCGCACCTTTGTCCGGAATGCTGTACATCGTCACACCCGCGCACTAGAGTTTCGGCACAAGTGCCGCCGGCGTGCACGCAGCAAACTTCGACGGACAACACGGCAATGCGATCCCGGATACTGCCGGCGAGCCGGCGGATCTGGTTGTTAAGGAGTTCAGGCCGATGCGGATCGATCCGTTCGCTGGATGTCAGGTCTCACGCGTGACCGTCGTCGACTCGTACGAAGTCGTCCATGCCGGCATCGCGGCCTGGCTCCGTGACGACCACGCACTCTGCGCGACGACCACGTCCTACTTCGCCGACACCGAGGAGTTTCTGCGGCGGCGGCCCGTGCCCGAAGACGACGCCCAGGTGGTCGTCCTGGGACTCAAGGCGGACGAAGCCAACAGCCTCGCCGCGGTGCGTGATCTCGACAACCGCGGTTACCACGTCGTGGTGTATTCGCATCTCACCGACCGCGACGTCATCCGCACCGCGATCGATTCGGGCGCCCGGACCTACCTCATCCAGACCGAAGGCCGGGAGCACCTGCTCAAGGCCATCCGGGCGGCCGTGACCCCGTTCCCCTATGTCGGGCCGAACGTGGCCGCCGCTCTCGACGACCGGGATTTCTGTCTGCGCCCGGTCCTGGCGCCACGCGAGCAGGAGGTGCTCCTGGCGTGGTTCCGGACGGACAGCAAGGAACTCGTCGCGCAGCAACTGTTCCTGGCGCCCAGTACCGTGCGCACCCACCTGCAGCGCATCCGGGCCAAATACATCGCCGCCGGCCGCCCGGCCGGCACGAAAGCCGCGCTGGTGGCACGCGCCATCCAGGATCGGATCATCAGTATCGACGATCTGTGACTCCGTAAACTTCACGCCATGACCGTCACCGCCGATGATCTGCGCCACCTGAACCGCTGCGTCGAGCTGGCCCGTGAGGCGCTGGAGGACGGCGACCAACCTTTCGGCTCGCTGCTGGTGGATGCCGACGGCGTCGTCGTCTTCGAGGACCGCAACCGGGTTTCCGGCGGAGACCAGACCCAGCACCCCGAATTCGCCATCGCCCGTTGGGCGGCAACCAATCTCGATCCCGCGCAGCGCGCCGCCGCGGTTACCTACACCTCCGGTGAGCATTGCCCCATGTGTTCGGCCGCGCACGCCTGGGTGGGGCTGGGCCGCATCGTCTACGCCACGTCGTCGGCGCAACTCGGCGGCTGGCTCGGCGAATGGGGCGTGGCACCCTCCCCCGTTGCGGCGCTGCCCATTTCGGCCGTGGCGCCCGGCGTGCCCGTCGACGGCCCCGTCGATGAATTCGCCGACACCATGAAGGAGCTGTACGCGGCCTACTTCCGGCCGTGAGCCCTGTTCCGAGTCCCAACCGTTAGCCAACTGCGACGTCACTCTTCGGCATCGACACGAGGAACCGGACGTCCCGGGTGCTTCACTATTCAGTACGGGAGCCTGCCGTTACCCCCGAGACGGCAGGCTCCCGCTTTTGGCTACCACTCAGGATCGCCGCATACTGTCGTCGCCGTGAGCCAGGCACAGTCCATGCGACCGATCATCCGCGGCGTCCTGCTCGACATCGCTCCGCCACTGATCGCGTACTACGGACTGCGGGCCGCCGGCGTGTCCGAATATGTGGCGCTGCTCACCGCCACGGTGCTGGCCGGCGGCAAGGTCGCCTACGACGCGATCAGCGCGCGCCGTCTGGACCCGTTCGCGGGTTACCTCATGCTCAGTTTCGGCCTGAGCCTGGCCGTCGGGGTCAGCACGTCGGATCCGCGAATGCTGCTGGCGGGCAACACGTTGGTGGGCGGCCTCGGCGGCCTGGTCTTCCTCGGCAGCTGCGTGGTCGGCACACCGCTCACCCAGATCGTGTCGGAGCGAGTTCAGACCGAAGAACACGACACCGGCCCGGCCGCGGTCGCTTACCGGCGGCGCGTGCACATTCTGCTCTCAGCGATGTGGGGCGTTGGTCTGCTCGTCGGCACCGCACTGCATCTGGCGGTCATCTTCTCCACCCCGGTGGACGTCGCCAACGCTCTGACCTCGGCGTTGTCGCTCGTCACCACCGGCTTGCTGATGACTGCGACGTTCGTGGTCGGCAAACGGGCCGCGAACCGCTGGGAAGAACGCCAACAGGGCGAGCCGACGACCCTGGAACAAATCGACACCCCCAAAGGTTGAGCGCAGGAGATTCAACTTTGGAGGTACGGATGTCTGACGCCACAACAGCGCCCATCGCTGTTCCCGTCCTGTTTGTCACCGAGCCGATCGTCCTGCCGGGCATGGTCGTGCCCATCGAACTCGATGAGGCCGCACGTGCCGCGGTCGACGCGGCCCAGGCCGCCGCAGCCGCCGGCGAGGCCGGGAAGCTGCTCATCGCTCCCCGCCTCGACGACCGCTACCCCACCCACGGCGTCCTGGCGTCGATCGTCCAGGTCGGCCGCGTGCCCAGTGGCGGAACCGCCGCCGTCGTCCGCGGTGAGCGGCGCGCACACATCGGGTCCGGCACATCCGGCCCGGGCAGTGCGCTGTGGGTTCTGGTCGACGAGATCGCCGAGACCGAGGCGACCGAGGAAACCCGCACCCTGGCAGCCGAGTACAAGAAGCTGTTGCTGGCCATCCTGCAGCGCCGCGAGGCGTGGCAGATCGTCGATGCCGTCAATCAGATCAGTCAGCCGTCGGCACTGGCCGACACCGCGGGCTACGCGTCCTACCTGACGGACGTGCAGAAGCGCGAGCTGCTGGAGACCTCAGATGTGAGTCGTCGTCTCCACCTGCTGATCGAGTGGACCGGTGAGCACCTGGCCGAGGTCGAGGTGAACGACAAGATCGCCGAGGACGTCCGCGCCGGCATGGACAAGCGGCAGAAGGAATTCCTGCTGCGCCAGCAACTGGATGCCATCCGCAAGGAGCTGGGCGAGCTGGACGGTAGCGCCGGGGCCGAGGAGCCCGCGGACTACCGGACCCGCATCGAGGCGGCCGATCTGCCCGAGAAGGTGCGGGAGGCGGCGCTGCGCGAGGTCGGCAAGCTGGAACGGTCCAGCGAGCAGACCCCCGAGGGCGGCTGGATCCGGACCTGGCTGGACACCGTGCTCGAGCTCCCGTGGAACGAGCGCACCGAGGATTCGACGGATCTGAAGGCCGCCAGGGAGATCCTGGACGCCGACCACCACGGTTTGGACGACGTGAAGGATCGCATCGTCGAGTACCTGGCGGTGCGGGCCCGCCGCGCTCAGCGCGGCATGGCCGTCGTCGGCGGCCGCGGCTCGGGCGCCGTCATGGTGCTGGCCGGGCCTCCGGGCGTCGGTAAGACGTCGCTGGGCGAGTCGGTGGCACGCGCGCTGGGCCGCAAGTTCGTCCGCGTCGCCCTGGGCGGCGTGCGCGACGAGGCCGAGATCCGCGGGCACCGGCGCACCTACGTCGGTGCGCTGCCGGGCCGCATCGTGCGGGCCATCGGCGAGGCCGGTTCCATGAATCCCGTTGTGCTGCTGGACGAGATCGACAAGGTGGGCTCGGACTACCGCGGCGATCCGGCGGCGGCGCTGCTGGAGGTGCTGGACCCGGCGCAGAACCACACGTTCCGCGACCACTACCTGGACCTGGATCTGGACCTGTCCGATGTGGTGTTCCTGGCGACGGCCAACGTCATCGAGAACATCCCGTCGGCGCTCCTGGACCGCATGGAGTTGGTGCAGATCGACGGCTACACCGAGGACGACAAGGTCGCCATCGCCCGCGACTACCTGCTGCCCCGGCAGGCCGAACGGGCGGCGCTGACCACCGACGAGGTGACGGTGACGGACGCGGCGCTGCGCAAGATCGCCGCGGACTACACCCGTGAGCCGGGCGTGCGGCAGTTCGAGCGGCTGCTGGCCAAGGCGCTGCGGAAGGTGACCACGCGGCTGGCGTCGGGTGCCGACGCGGTCACGGTGGATGAACCGGATCTGGTCGAGTACCTGGGCCGTCCGCGCTTCATGCCGGAGTCGGCGGAGCGCACCGCGGTCCCGGGCGTGGCGACCGGCCTGGCCGTCACGGGCATGGGCGGCGATGTGCTCTACATCGAGGCCGGATCGAACGACGGCGACCCGGGTCTGCAGTTGACCGGTCAGCTGGGCGACGTGATGAAGGAGTCGGCACAGATCGCGCTGTCCTACGTGCGGTCGCACGCCGCGGAGCTGGGTGTCGACCCGAAGGCTCTGGACCGTCGCATCCACGTGCACGTGCCCGCGGGTGCGGTGCCCAAGGACGGTCCGTCCGCGGGTGTGACGATGGTGACCGCGCTGGTCTCCATGGCCACCGGGCGGCAGGTGCGTTCCGACGTCGGGATGACGGGCGAGGTCACGCTGAACGGGCGGGTGCTGCCCATCGGCGGGGTCAAGCAGAAGCTGATGGCAGCCCAACGTGCCGGGCTGACAACGGTTTTCATCCCGTCGCGCAACGAACCGGATCTGGACGACGTCCCGGCCGAGGTCCTGGACGCACTCGACGTGCGGCCCATGACCGACGTCGCCGACATCATCGCCCAGGCATTGGAGCCGGCCGCCGAGGCCGTGACCAACGCCGCCTGACAACCGAATACCGCGAGCAGACGCAAAACTGTCATTTTCGACCGAGATTCGACAGTTTTGTGTCTGCTCGCGGATAGAACGGAACCCTCAGGCGATGTCGGCCGACGGCGGTTCGTCGGCCAGGTGGATCGCGCGGTGCTCGATGAGCTCGTGGATGCGGTCGGGCCCGAGCCGGGCCCGGAAATCCTTGACGGTGTAGCCGACGACGACCCCGTCGGTGAGGGCACGCACCGTCGCGGTGCGCGGAATCCCGAACAGCGGCCCGATCTCGCCGAAGTACTCGCCGGGGCCCGCGGTGAACAGCAGCATCGTCTCGCCGTCGGGCATCTCGCGGGTGATCTCGAACCGGCCCTCCCGCACGACGTAGATCAGGTCGCCGATCGTCGTCTGCTCGAACACCAGATCCCCGGCGTCGAGTTCGAAGACCTCGGGCTCCCGCTCGGTGCTGGAGACGGTGGGGACCAGCTCGATCACCCGGTCCGCCAGCGGCAGCATGCGGCTGTCATGAGTAGCGACCACCACCACGCGGTCGTCGGCGAGCTCCCGGATGAGCCGCAGCACCTCCTCGACCTGGATGAAGTCGAGGTGCGCCGTGGGCTCGTCGGCGAGGATCAACGGCGGGTCCAGCGCGATGGCCCGTGCCACGGCGACGCGCTGCTGCTGTCCGCCCGACATGTCACCGGGGCGGTGAGTCATCCGGTGGGCCAGACCGACCCGGTCGAGCAGTTCCGCGGCACGCTGCCGGGCCGCGCCGCGGCTCATGCCCGCGGCCCGCATCGGCACCATGACGTTCTCGGCGGCCGTGAGGCTGGGTACCAGGTTGAACGCCTGGAACACGATGCCGACGGTATTGCGGCGATAGTCGGTCAGCGCCTTGGGCCCGAGCGTGGTGACGTCGATACCGTCGAACAGGATCTGGCCCGACGTCGGCTTGAGGATTCCACCCATACACGACAACAGCGTCGTCTTTCCACAACCGCTGGGACCCAACAGGATCGCGAGCGATCCCGCCGACAGCTCCAGTTCGAAATTGTCGATGGGCCTGACCTTGTCGGCGCCCTTGCCGTATTCCACCACCAGGTCACGAATCTGTAAGCCGCTCATGGTCTATGGCCCCCCGAATGCCATCGCCGGATCTATCGTCACCGCTCTGCGCATGCCCGCCAGGCTGGCGATCAGCCCGATCGTGATGGCCACGACCGGCAGCAACAGGTACGCACCCGCCGGGACGTCGACGCGCATCGGGAACATCGGCCCGAGCACCATCGCCAGCAGCACGCCGATCGCCGCCGAGCACACGGCGATGAACACGGCCTGCAACGCCAGCCCACCCATCATCGATTTCGTCTTCACCCCAACGGCTTTGAACACTGCGAAGTCGCGGGTGCGTTCCATCGCCGACATGTAGATGAACATGCCGATGATCGTCGCGGCCACCACCCACAGCAGGACGGCCATGATGCTGATGGCATCGACGGCGACCTTCAACGGCCGCATCATGTCGTCGATGGCACCGCGGCGGTCCACCAGCCGGTAGCCGTCGAGCGCCCTGGTCGGGTCACCCCGGATACCGACCGACGCGATGACGGGCTGCCCGCCGTACACCAGGCGCTGCGCACCCACCGTCGTGAGGAAGAGATTGGGCTGCTGGGCCAGCACGGTGGAGTTGTCGACGATCCCCACGACCTGCAGTGTGTGCGAGGCGATGTGCATCTGGTCGCCGATCTTGCGGCCCAGCGTCGACGACACCGCGATCTCGTCGGGCGTGGCAGGCGGCCGACCCTGCGACATCGCCGGCATGCCGGGGCCGGCGGTCGGGGCGCCGAACAGGTTCATGGTCCGCGGCGTCCCGTTGTCCAGTGCCGTCGTGCCCGCATAGACCACTGCGGCGGCGGCCTGCACGCCCGGAAGCCGTTGCGCGCGTTCGACTTCGGTCTGCGCGAACGGCGACGAACCCAGGAACGGTCCGGCCGCCCCGTTCTGGATCATGAAGTAGTCGATGCCGAGCGAATTGACGGTGTTACTGGCCTCCACCCGGAATCCGTTGGCCAGTCCCGTGAGCACCAGCGTCATGGCGAACACGAATGAAGTGCCGACGACCGCGATGAGAAATCGGCGGCGCCGCCACTGCAGGTCACGTAACGCCGCGATCAGCACGTGTGGAATCTAACGTGTTCGCTGACTGCGCAGCGGCAAGATAGCCAAAGCCGACGGCTGATTGGGGCAGACTGACCACATGGCCTATGACGAGGATCTGGCCAACCGGATCCGTGAGCTGCTCGGCCCGGTCGGCGGCATCGAGGAAAAGCGAATGTTCGGCGGGCTGGCGTTCCTGCTGAACGGCCACATGTCCGTGGCCGCGAGTCACGACGGTGGCCTGTTGGTGCGGGTTGCGCCCGATGAGACAGAGAAGTTGCTGGGACGTGCGCACTGCGAACTGATGGTGATGGGCGGCCGCGAGATGCGGGGCTGGCTGCGGGTGGCGGCCGACGGCCTGAAAACCAAACGCCAACTGCAGACCTGGGTCGACCGGGGCGTCGGCTACGCGGGCACGCTGCCACCCAAGTAGCGTTTGCGCACCGCGCCATCGGGTATGCCGGGGGTTATGGCACGGGATCGACAGATCGTCGCGCGGCTGCTCGACGCAGCCGGTACGACGTATGCCGAGGAAGCCGGGATAACGCTCCGCGACAAGCCGATGCCACTGTTCAAACTGCTGTCGCTGTGCATGCTCGCGAGCAAGCCCATCGCCGCGGAAACCGCGGTCGCCGCGGCGCGAGAACTGTTCCGCGCCGGGTTGCGCACGCCCACCGCGGTACTCGATGCCGACCGCAGCCAAGATGATCAGGGCGTTCGGACGCGCCGGCTACGCCAGATACGACGAGAGCTCGGCGACCCGCATGACCCACATCGCGACCCGGGTCAACGACGAGTACGGCGGCGATCTGCGCAACCTGCGGATCAGGGCGCACCACGACGTGAAAGCCGCAGCCAAGGCCCTGCAGGGGTTCGACGGTATCGGCCGCACGGGCGCCGACATCTTCCTGCGTGAGATCCAGGACGTCTGGACCTGGGTGCAACCGTATTTCGACGATCGGGCACTCGCCGCGGCGAAAGATCTGGGCCTGCCGACGGACGCCGGCAAGCTCGGCAGCCTGGCCCCGAACCGGAACGCGCGGCTGGCTGCCGCACTCGTGCGGGCGTCGCTCGACGACACCGTCCGCGAACGCATCGAAGCGTAGACCAACTCAGATCGATGAAGGGATTCCCGAATGGCCGGCTCACCCACTTTTGTGATCATCGGCGGCGGGCTGGCGGGCGCCAAAGCCGCGGAGGCCTTGCGCAGCAAGGATTTTGACGGGCAGGTGGTGCTGTTCGGCGCCGAGGACCGGCTGCCCTACGAGCGTCCCCCGCTGTCGAAGGAATTCATGGCCGGTAAGAAGACCATCGAAGAATTCACGGTGCAGCCCAAGAGCTGGTACGCCGAGCACGACGTCGACTTGAAACTCGGCACCGAGGTCACCACGCTCGATCGCACCGCGCACATGGTGGCGTTCAACGACGGCGATCACGAGCACTACGACAAGTTGTTGCTGGCCACGGGATCCCGCCCCCGCAAGCCTCCGATCCCAGGATCCGACGCCGACGGCGTGTACTACCTGCGCACCATCGACGACGCCACCGCACTGCTGGCCCAACTCACCGAAGGCCGGCGGCTCGCGATAGTCGGAGGCGGCTGGATCGGGCTCGAAGTGGCGGCCAGTGCCCGGGGGCTGGGCGCCGACGTCACGGTGGTGGAGACCGCCGCGCTGCCGCTGCAGGCCTCCCTGGGCAAGGAAGCCGGCGAGGTGTTCGTCGGGCTGCACCGGGACCACGGCGTCGATCTGCGGTTGGGCACCACGGTCGACGAGATCACCACCGCTGGCCACAAGGCGACGGGGCTGCGACTCGGCGACGGCTCCACCGTCGAGGCCGATGCGGTACTGGTCGCGGTCGGCGCCAAGCCGAACGTCGAGTTCGCGGAACGCTCCGGACTGGTCATCGCCGACGGCGGCGTCGCCGTCGACGAGTCCCTCAAGACCAGCGATGACGATATCTACGCAGTCGGCGACATCGCGGCCGCCGAGCATCCGCTGTTCGGCGTTCCGATCCGGACCGAGCACTGGGCCAACGCCCTCAAGCAGCCGGCCGTCGCCGTCGACGGAATGCTGGGCACGGCAACCACTTACGACGAACTGCCCTACTTCTTCACCGACCAGTTCGATCTCGGCATGGAGTACGTCGGATACGCGCCGCAGTACCAGATGGCCATCACGCGCGGTGATCTCGGCACGCGTGAGTTCACCATGTTCTGGCTCGACGGTGGACACCGCGTGCTGGCCGGCATGAACGTCAACATCTGGGAAGGCCTCGACGACATCAAGAAGCTCATCCGGTCGCGACGGCCGGTGGATGTCGGGGCACTCGCCGATCCGTCGGTGTCGTTGTCGACGTTGGCCGGTTAGCACGTCGCCGTTTTTGTCGGACCCTTCTGGTTTGATCGTGTTATGTCCAGCAGCGCAACGGCTTTCGATGTTGAGTCGTCGCCGTGCGAGCGCATGATGCGTACTTCGCCGAGATCGGTGAGCTGACCGGTCAGCGCAACGCGATCGACGCGCGGCTGGTGCAGATTGCCGCCGAGATCGACCGGGACGGGCTCTGGGGTGCCACCGGTGCCCGGTCGATGGCGTCGTTGATGGCATGGAAAACCGGTGTGTCGCCGCGTAATGCGGAAGTGATGATGGCGGTGGCGCACCGGATCGAGGAGTTCCCGCGCTGCGCCGAGGCGATGCGGGCGGGCCGGTTGTCGCTGGATCAGGTCGGGGTGGTCGCCGAGCATGCCGGCGAGGGTTCTGATGAGCATTACGCGCAGTTCGCCGAAAGCGCCACGGTGACCCAGTTGCGGACTGCGGTGAAACTGGAACCGCGCCCGGAGCCCGAGCCGAAGCCCGAGGTGCCGCGGTCGATCGCCAAGACCACCCATGATGACGGCTCGGTCACGTACAAGATCCGGCTGCCGAAACTGGAAGCGGCGAAGTTCGATGCCGCGCTGGCGTCGCATCAGGATGCGATGGTCGCGGACTGGAAACGCGACCACGAAGACCCCGAAGGGCAAGTGTCGGAGCAGGCACCGCCGTTCCCGAACAGTGTGGATGCGTTCATGAGCGTGGTCGAGGCCGGTTGGGACAGCGATGTGGCACGGCGTCCGCATGGGCAGCGCACCACCGTCGTCGTGCATGCGGACCTCGAACAGCGCACGGCCGCCTTGCATCTGGGGTCGGTGCTCACCGACGAGGAACGCCAACTGCTGTTGTGCGATGCCACCTGCGAGGTGTGGCTCGAGAAACACGGGCAGCCGTTCGGCGTCGGCCGCAGCACCCGCACCATCAGTCGCCGGCTGCGCCGCGCGCTGGAGCACCGCGACCGGTGCTGCCGGGTCCCCGGGTGCGGGGCCACCCGGGGCTTGCATGCCCATCACATCATTCATTGGGAGAACGGCGGGGAAACCGAGCTGCACAACCTGGTGCTGGTGTGCCCCTACCACCATCGGCTGCATCACCAGCGGGTCATCACGATCACCGGACCGGCCGATCGGCTGGTCGTCACCGATGCCGCGGGCCGCCAACTCGACGGCGGCTCCCTGGCGCGGACACCCACCACGGCCCGCCCTGATGTGCCGCCGTGCCCCGGCTCCACCGGGGAACGCGCCCAATGGTGGTGGTACCAACCCTTCGAACCACCACCCACACCGTCGTCGAACTAGACGCACCACCCGCGCCACCTAGCATCGGTAAATCGGTGAGGATCGAAACCTCACAAATACCGGCGACGGAGCGTCTACTGGGTGTGAAAGCCAAACCGCCATTCGAGGCCGTGGTGCGCAACCATGGTCCTACGGTCTTCCGGGTCTGTGCCGCCATCGTCGGCGTACACGACGCCGACGACGCCTGGTCAGAGACGTTCCTGGCGGCCCTCAAGGCCTATCCCGAGCTGCCGGCGGATGCGAATCTCGAGGCCTGGCTGGTGACCATCGCGCACCACAAGGCCATCGACATCACCAGAACCCGGACACGCCAGCCGGTTCCCACCGACGTCGTACCCGAGCCGGCATCTCCGCGCGACGTCCGTGACAGTGAGGCCATCGAAGTCGATCTCGCGGTCGCCGTCGATGCACTCCCACCCAAACAGAAGCACGCCGTCGCGTACCACTACCTCGGGGGCCTGCCCTACAACGAGATCGCCGAGATTCTCGGCGGCACCGCCGCGGCCGCCCGCCGCGCCGCCAGCGACGGCATCGCCACGCTACGACGCGCTTACCGCGCCGAACTCATCGGAGTCACGGCGCTCGGGAAAAGAGACACCCATGAATAACGCCGAAACCATCACCAGCGACCTGACGCGCAGCACCGACATCGACCCGGGCCGGATGGCTGAATTGCACAACCGGCTGGCGGCCGCCGCCCAGCGCGACGGGGTCCTCGACGTCGCGTACCGCACGGTCGACAGCCCCGTCGGGCCGCTGCTGCTGGCAGCCACCGACCACGGCCTGATCCGTGTCGCCTATGCCGTCGAAGACCATGACGCCGTGCTGCAGCAGCTCGCCGACAAGGTGAGCCCGCGCATCCTGCAGGCGCCGGCCCGGCTCGACGCGGTGGCCCGCGAACTCGACGAGTACTTCACCCGCGCCCGTCGGACCTTCGACGTTCCGCTGGACTGGCGGCTGGCCGCCGGATTCCGCGCCGCGGTGCTGCACCACCTGCCGGAGATCGGCTATGGGCAGACCGCCAGCTATGCCGCCGTCGCCGCACTGGCCGGCAGCCCCAGAGCGGTCCGCGCCGTGGGCACGGCATGCGCGAAAAACCCTCTGCCCGTAGTGGTTCCGTGCCACCGGGTGGTCCGCAGCGACGGCGGGATGGGCGGCTACCTCGGTGGTCCGGCGGCCAAGCGTCTGCTGCTCGATCTGGAGGCTGCGGCGTGAGCGTCTGGCAGGAGCGCGTCGCCGCCACCGACTGGGACGCTGTCCGCACCGAGCTCGAGACCGTCGGCGGCGCGCTGACCGGACCTCTCGTCACCCCGGCCGAGGCCGCCGGACTCGCGGCGATCTACCCCGATGCGACCCGATTCCGGTCGACCATCGACATGGCCCGCTACCGGTTCGGCGAAGGCCAGTACCGCTACTTCCACCGGCCCTATCCCGAGATCGTCACCGAGCTCAAATACGCCCTCTACCCTCGGCTGCTGCCGATCGCCCGGGACTGGTGGACGAGGTTGCGCCGCGACCCGCCGTGGCCCGACAGCTTCGATGACTGGCTGGCGACCTGCCACCGCGCGGGGCAGACGCGAACCACCGCACTGTTGCTCAGGTACGGCGCCGGCGGCTGGTGCGCGCTGCACCAGGATCTCTACGGGGACTTGGTCTTTCCGCTCCAGGTCGTCATCAACCTGACCCGGCCGGAGGTCGACTACACGGGCGGCGAGTTCCTTCTCTACGAACAGCGGCCGCGCGCTCAGTCCCGCGGCTCGGCCATCTCCATTCCGTTCGGCCACGGGCTGGTCATCACCACCCGCGAGCGGCCGGTCGCATCGAAACGCGGATGGGCCGTCGGCCCTGTGCGCCACGGTGTTTCGACTCTGCGTTCGGGGTCCCGCATGACGCTGGGCCTGATCTTCCACGACGCCGCGTGACCAGGTACACCCTTCTCGACGCCGCCGGCCGCCCCTATCGCAGTGCGACACCGGGGCGCCTGGGCGGCCACCGGCGCAGCAAGCTCTATGGGCGCCTCGATTGCCCGTCGGCACTGCGGGCCATCGCCGCCGGCGGCTACCGTGCCCACCGGGTGTTCTTCGCCGACGAGAAGACCGCCGCCGCTGCCGGATACCGCCCCTGTGCGGTGTGCCTACCCGAGCAGTACCGACGGTGGAAGGGCCGTCGGTGATCACCAACCGGTGTGACCTGGCCCATTGCCCCGTATCGGTACACTCGCCACAGATGATCGACGCCTCGGCAGCCGCCGCTGCACCCTGCCCACCGACCGGCTCACCAGCCGTGCGGCACCCGCGCGTCTACATCGATGTGGCCGTGGTGGTGGCCGTCCTGGTCGCGACCAACCTGCTGGCCCACTTCACGACCCCCTGGGCGAACATCGTCGTCGTGCCGCTCGCGGCGCTCGGCCTGGTGGCCCTGGTCCGGAAACGGGGTCTCGGTTGGACCGAGCTCGGTCTCGGCCGCGCGCACTGGCGGACCGGCATGCGCTACGCGCTCGGCGCCACTCTGCTTGTCGGGTCGGTGATCGCCGTCGGCGTCCTGCTGCCCTGGACCCGCCCGATGTTCCTCAACAACCACTACGCGACGATCTCCGGCGCCCTGCTTGCGTCGATGATCGTCATCCCGCTGCAGACCGTCATCCCCGAGGAACTGGCCTTCCGCGGCGTACTGCACGGCACACTCGACCGGGCCTGGGGATTCCGCGGCGTCGCCGCCGCCGGCTCACTGCTGTTCGGCCTCTGGCACATCGCCACCTCGCTGGGCCTGACCAGCAGCAACGTCGGGTTCACACGCGTCCTCGGCGGCGGGGTGGCCGGCATGATCGCCGGCGTCGCCATGGCCGTCGTCGCCACCGCGGCCGCGGGATTCGTCTTCACCTGGCTGCGGCGCCGGTCCGGAAGCCTGCTCGCGCCGATCGCGCTGCACTGGTCGCTCAACGGCATGGGCGCACTCGCCGCGGCCGCGGTCTGGCACTTCAGCTAGGCCTCCCCGCCCCGCGAGTGGCCCCCGAACCGTCACCAGATTGCTGCGTTTCAGACGTGTTTGTCGTGCGCCGAACCGGGCTAGCCTCGAGATGTATCAGTCAATCGAAAGGTCATGACAATGATGCACATCGTCTGGTTGATTCTTCTCGGCCTCGTCGTCGGAGCCATCGCCCGGTTCGTCGTACCCGGTAAGGACGACATGGGGTGGATCCTCACGTGCGTGCTGGGTATCGCAGGTGGTTATGTCGGCGGCACGCTGAGCAGTGTCGTCTACGCACCGCACAAGCTCGATTTCCGCCCGCCGATCGAGCACTCGTTCTGGGGTGCACTGGTCGGCGCGGTGATCCTCGTCCTGCTCTACCGCTTCGTGAAGTCGAAGAGTTCTACGTAGAACTCGACACAAAGAATGAGGACCGCGCCCGGTTGGGCACGGTCCTCATTCTTTTGAGCGACTATCCGGCGGGGGCCATCTCCGGCGGCGCGTTCGTCACCGGCACCGGCACGCCGACCATCGGGTGGGCCGGATCGGCGGGCTTGGGCGGGGCGTTCGGGTCGACCGGAGGTGGCGGCGGCGGGTTCCACGGGCGGATCGACTGGGCCAGCGTCACCGCTGCGGCCTTGTCGACCGGGTGGTTGCCCGAACCCAGCCACACGACGAACCACCGCTGCGGGTTGCGCTGGCTGCGAATGGTGGCGTCCGGCGGCGGGTTGCCGACGACGCCCGCCCAGATCTGGCCGTTGGGCTTGCCCGTATCGGTGAACTTGACCTCGTAGAACGACGCCGCGCCCGGCAGCGTCCCGGCGGTGAGCGCCGTGGTCTCCTGGCCGACGCGGGTGCCCGGGAAGGGCATGAAGAACTCGCCCATGTCCGAGGCCAACCGGTTGGCGGCCTTGCCGTTGTCGGATTCGGCACCGGCGAACAGCTTGAGGTCCAGACGACCCAGCAGCACGCTGGTGTCACTCGGGGCCTGCTCCGAACCCGCGGCCGGGGCCTTGGTCAGCAGCGCCTGGCCGTAGGACAGCTGCGTGGCATCGGCGATCTTCCAGCCTTGCGGCACAACGTAACTGAAGCCACCGGCGTCGTTGTTGACGCGTCCGGGCTCGGGCGCGGGCGCCGGAGCTGCCGCAGGTGCGGCGGGCGCGGCTCCCGGTGCGGCGGGAGCTGCCGGCGCACCCGGTGCGGCCGCTGGTGGTGGGGCGGCGTTGGGATCAGCCGGAGGTGCGGCCGGGTCCGGCGCGGGCGGCGGCGGGGCCCACGGCGGCGGCGCCGGCGCGTCGACCGGAGGCGCCGGTTCCCCAGCCGGGGCGGGTGCCGGAGCAGGAGCCGGGGCGGGCGCAGGAGCTGGCGGCACCGGGTCGGCATACGAGATCGCGCTCGGCAGCGCGATGGCCGCGGCCGCCGCGCCTGCCACAGCAGCAGTCAGGGATTTCGGAAGGCGTTTGCGGGCACTTGTCCGCGCATCCGGGTGTCGCATGGGGACGAAAATACAGTGTTACCGGCGTGACGCAAGTGCGAGTTGCGGCTAATTCTCCGGCGAGTCGGTTAGCTCGCTTCCGGCATCCGGACAGACCACGGCGATATCGGTCCGTTGCTGAGGCGTCGCGATGCCCCGATGCGGCCCGGGACGGGCCGGGCGTGCCGTCAGGCGGGCCGAATCGCCACGTCCCGCGGATCGACGCCGAAGTACACCTGCTCCCCCGGAATCAGCCGGAGACCTGCCGCCGCCTCCGCACTGATATCGGCCGCCAGACCTCCACTGCCGTCGTCCGTCGCCTCGGCGCGGACGCGGATGACGGGGCCGCGGTGATCCAGTTCCGCGACGCCAACCGCGACGACGTTGACGTCGGCCGCCGGCACTTCACGGGACACCGATACCGCCGCCGGAGCGAACACCGCGATCGCCGGATCGCCCGCCGTCACCTCTGGCCCCCACACACCGCGCCACGTCTGCCCCGCGGCCAGCAGGGAACCGCCGTCCGCGCCCGCGTGCCCGCTGACCAGATTCACGCCCGCGAACCGCGCCCCGAAAGCCGTCCGCGGTGCGGTCAGCACGTCGGCGACGGCGCCCGATTCGACGATGCGCCCGCCCTCGATGACCGCCACGCGGTCCGCCAACGTGACGACGTCCAGCACGTCGTGGCTGACCAGCACCGAGCTGCGTCCGTCCGTCGCCAGGACACCGCGCAGCAGCCGGCGCATCGCCGATGCCGCCGCGACGTCGAGGCCGGACAGCGGTTCGTCGAGCAGCAGCACGTCGGGTTCCGCGGCCAGCGCCCGCGCCAGCGCGACCCGTTGCGCCTGACCACCCGACAGTTGTCCCGGCCGGCGATCGGCCAGTTCGGCGGCACCCACCTCGCCGAGCCAGCGTCCGGCCGTCCGCCGCGCCTCGGCATGGACGCCCCGGCGACGGTGCTGACGGGCCCGGGGCCCGAATGCCACGTTGCCCGCGACCGTCAGATGGGGAAACAGCGCCGGGTCCTGCAGCAGCAGGCCGACCCGCCGGTTGTGCACCGCGACATGCCGGCCGGCCGCCGTGTCCGTCAGTCGGCGCCCGCCCACTGTGACGGACCCCGCGTCGGGCCGCAGCAGGCCCGCGATCACGTGCAGCACACTGGATTTCCCCGCGCCATTGGGCCCGACGACGGCCAGCACCTCGCCGGCCGCGACATCGAACTCCACGTCGATGCCCCGGTCTTCGACGACCGCGCGTACCGCGAGACCGCCCGTCACGGCCGGGCCTCCGCCTCGAACGGCCCGCGACCGAACCGCGCACCGCCCGTCACGAGCACCACGACGGCCGCAACCACCACCAGCACCAGCGACAGTGCCACCGCGGCGTCGGCGTCGGCCTCGCGCTGCAGATAGATCTCCAGCGGCAGCGTCCGCGTCACGCCCTCGCGGGAACCGGCGAACGTCAGCGTGGCGCCGAACTCGCCCAGCGACCGCGCGAACGCCAGGACCGAGCCCGACACCAGACCCGGGGCCAGCATCGGCAGCGTGACCCGGCGCCACACCGTGGTCGGTCGGGCGCCCAGCGTGGCCGCGACCGCCTCGTACTGTGACCCGGCCGTACGGGCCGCGCCTTCCAGCGCGATCACGAGAAACGGCAGGGAGACGAACGTCTGCGCCAGCACGACCGCCGTCGTCGAGAAGGCGATGTGCACACCCGCCGCATCCAGGTACCTGCCGATCAGCCCCAGCCGGCCGAAGGCGTACAACAGCGCGATACCGCCGACGACCGGCGGCAACACCAACGGCAGCAGGATCAGTGGGCGGGTCCAGCGCACCACCCGGGAGCCGCTGCGTGCCAGGACCAGCGCCATCGGCACACCCAGCACCACGCAGAGCACGGTGCTGGCCGCGGCGGTCTTGAGGCTCAGGACCAGCGCGGTCACCGACGAGTCGCTGCTGATGAGCTCCAGGAATCGCGACCAGTCGACCTTCGCCGCGACCGCGATCAGCGGGAGGACGACGAACAGCGCACCCAGAGCCGCCGGGACGTAGATCCAGCGCGGCAGCCCGGGGTTCAAGGCTGTGCGAACCCGAACTGCGCCAGGGTCTGGCGGCCCGTGTCACTCGTGACCAGGTTGACGAACCGCTGGGCAGCCGAGGCGTCGGCCGCCGACTTCAGCACCCCGATCGGGTAGATGTTCACCGCCGACGCCGCCTGCGGGAACTCGACCGTGGCCACCTTGTCGCCCGCCGACTTGGCGTCGGTCTGATAGACGAGCCCCGCGTCGGCCTGGCCGCTGGTGACCTTGTTCAACACATCGGTCACCGACGTCTCCTCACTGACGGGCTTGAGTTCGACGCCGACGATCTTCTCGACCTTCCGCGTCGCCGTGCCGCACGGCACCTGACGGGCACACACCACGACGTTCAGCCCGGGCCGGGCCAGATCACCGAAGTTGCCCACATGCTTGGGGTTTCCCGGCGGGGTCACGATGACGAGCGTGTTGGCGGCGAAGTTCACCGGGGTGCCCGCGAGCAACCCGGCTTTGGCCGCCTTGGTCATGTTGTTGGCGTCGGCCGAGGCGAACACATCGGCCTTCGCGCCCTGCGTCAGCTGTTCGACCAACGACGACGAGCCCGCGAAGTTGAACTGCACGTCCGCGCCCGGGTTCTCCTTCTTGTAGCGGTCGGCGAGCGCGGTGAATGCCTGCTTCAGGGACGCCGCCGCGTACACGTTGACGACGGGGCCCGACGTCTTGTGCTCCGAACCGCATCCGGACAACGCTCCGACTCCGCCGAGCAGGACCGATACCGCCACAGCGCGCATCAACTTGCGCATGAGCCACATGCGCAAAACCCTAGGGGTCATTCCTCCGCGTGGCGAGTTTCGTCAGCTAGCTACTGTCCAGTAACATGGCGGCAACCGCGTTCAGCGTTGCACACGAGGAGGCCCTGTTCATGGACGTTCTGGTCACCGGAGGCGATACCGATCTCGGCCGCGTCATCGCCGCGGGATTCCGCGACGCCGGGCACAACGTCACCATCGCCGGCGCCCGCCGCGACGAGCTCGAAGTGGCCGCCAAGGAACTCGAAGTCGAGTCGATCGTGCTGGACAACACCGACGGCGCCGCGCTGGAGCAGATGCGCGACAAGCTGCCGCAGCACCTCGACACCATCGTGAACGTCCCGGCTCCCGCCTGGTCCGCCGGCGACCCGCGCACCTACAGCCTGGCCGAGCGCGCCGCCGTGTGGCGCAACACGCTCGACTCCTCGCTGCTGTCGGCGGTCCTGACCGTCCAGATCCTCGGCGACCAGATGCGTTCGGGCGGTGCCATCGTGACCGTCGTGCCGGAGTGCCCCAAGGACGGCACCGCCGACGCCGCGATCAAGGCGGCCGTGTCGAACTGGACCGCCGGCCAGGCCGAGCACTTCGGCGTCCGCGGCATCACGATCAACGTGGTCGCTGCCGGCCGCGGCTCGGAAGCGGGCTACGACGGCGTCGAGACCGGCGGTGCGACCGTCGGGTCCGAGCTGACCAAGCTCGCGCTCTTCCTGACCACGCCCGCAGCCCGCCACATCACCGGCGAGACGCTGCACGTGAGCGCCGGTGCGCTCGCAACCTTCGCCTGATCCGGATTTATTCCCGTTTCGCCCGGGCTTCGCGCCCGGCGAAACGCAGGACGCGACAAGGTGGTTGGTGACTAGGGTCGAATCGTGACGATTCGATTCGCTCTCCAGATTCCCAACTTCTCCTACGGCACCGGTGTCAGCGAGCTGTACCCGACCGTCGTCGCCCAGGCGCGGGAGGCCGAGGCGGCCGGCTTCGACTCCGTCTTCGTGATGGACCACTTTTATCAGCTGCCGATGATCGGCACCCCCGATCAGCCGATGCTCGAGGCGTACACCGCGCTCGGCGGCCTCGCGGCCGCGACCCAGAAGGTGCAGCTGGGCACCATGGTCACCGGCAACACCTACCGCAATCCGACGCTGCTGGCCAAGGCCATCACCACACTCGACGTCATGAGCCAGGGCCGTGCGATCCTCGGCATCGGCACCGGCTGGTTCGAGCTCGAGCACGAGCAGCTCGGATTCGACTTCGGCACCTTCACCGACCGGTTCAACCGCCTGAACGAATCACTGCAGATCGTGCTGCCGATGCTCAAGGGCGAGCGCCCGACCTTCAGCGGCCAGTATTACCGCACCGTCGAAGCCATGGCCAACCCCCGCTACCGCGACCACATCCCCCTGCTGATCGGCGGCCGCGGCGAGAAGAAGACCATCCCGCTGGCGGCACGGCACTTCGACCACCTGAACATCATCGGCGGCTTCGAAGAGCTGCCCCACAAGCTGGGCGTCGTCCGTGACGCGTGCGAGAAGATCGACCGCGACCCGGCGACCCTCGAAACCAGCATGCTGCTCACCGCGCTCGTCGACGACCGGGCGACTCCCGACGCCATCCCCGAGGCCAACCGCCAGAACATGGTCGCCGGTAGCGCTGAAAGCGTCGCCGAACAATTGAAGGCCAAGGTGTTCGACGTCGGCGTCGACGGCGTCATCATCAACATCCCGACGCAGGTCACGGGCTACGTACCCGGCGTCATCGCCGCACTCGGAGCTGCCCTGCATTCGGTGATCGGCGCCTAGCCGGGCCCGGTGGGGCATCTCACTGCATTGATCGATTCAGCTGCGACTAGCCTGTGTGTGTAAACAGTCTTGTAGTAGTACGTCGAGGAGCCCCTCAACATGGTCCACCCCGGAGCTACGGCAACGGATCGCCACAAGGTCGTCATCATCGGTTCGGGCTTCGGTGGCCTGTCCAGTGCGAAAGCCCTCAAGCATGCTGATGTCGACATCAAGCTGATCGCCCGTACCACGCACCACCTGTTCCAGCCGCTGCTGTACCAGGTGGCCACGGGCATCATCTCCGAAGGTGAGATCGCCCCGCCCACCCGGCTGATCCTGCGCAAGCAGAAGAACGCCCAGGTGCTGCTCGGCGACGTGACGCACATCGACCTGGAGAACCAGACCGTCGACTCGATCCTGCTGGGGCACACCTACAGCACGCCGTACGACAGCCTGATCATCGCCGCCGGGGCCGGGCAGTCCTACTTCGGCAACGACCACTTCGCCGAGTGGGCGCCGGGCATGAAGACCATCGACGACGCGCTCGAGCTGCGCGGCCGCATCCTCGGTGCGTTCGAGCAGGCCGAGCGGTCCAGCGACCCCGAGCGCCGCAAGAAGCTGCTGACCTTCGTGGTCGTCGGCGCCGGCCCGACCGGTGTGGAGATGGCCGGGCAGATCCAGGAGCTGTCGGACCAGACCCTCAAGGGCAGTTTCCGGCACATCGACCCGACCGAGGCCAAGGTCATCCTGCTCGACGCCGCCCCCGCGGTGCTGCCGCCCATGGGCGAGAAGCTGGGTCTGAAGGCCAAGAACCGGCTCGAGAAGATGGGCGTCGAGATTCAGCTCAACGCGATGGTCACCGACGTCGATCGCAACGGCATCACCGTCAAGGACAAGGACGGCACCATCCGGCGCATCGAGTCGGCCTGCAAGGTGTGGTCCGCCGGTGTGCAGGCCAGCCCGCTCGGTCGCGACCTGGCCAACCAGTCGGACACCGAGATCGACCGGGCCGGCCGCGTCAAGGTGAATCCGGACCTGTCGATCCCGGGCCACCCGAACGTTTTCGTCGTCGGTGACATGGCCTTCGTCGACGGCGTCCCGGGCATGGCGCAGGGCGCGATCCAGGGCGGCAAGCACGTCGCCGCGATCCTGAAGAACGAGGCCAAGGCCCGCGCGCACGGCACCAAACCCAAGCCGCGCGAACCGTTCTCGTACTTCGACAAGGGCTCGATGGCCACGGTCTCCAAGTGGAACGCCGTCGCCCAGATTCCGCTCGGCGAGAAGGCCAAGCTGGAATTCGGCGGCTTCATCGCCTGGCTGGCGTGGCTGGGGCTGCACCTGATCTACCTGGTGGGCTTCAAGACGAAGATCGCCACGCTGCTGTCGTGGACGGTGACGTTCATGAGCCGCCAGCGCGGTCAGCTGACCATCACCGAGCAGCAGGCCTACGCCCGCACCCGCATCGGCGAACTCGAGGAGATCGCATCGTCTGTTCAAGCCACACCCGACCCGGTGGCTTCCTGAGCTAGAGCCTCGGGCCCTGCCACGCCGACAGGCAACCCCCGTCGGCCAGGGCCATGACCACCTGATCTCGGCGTGATTCGTACCCATCGGCGGTACGGATCACGCCGAGATCGCTTTCGGGGTAACAGAATTCGCTGACGTAGGCGCGCGGGGCGGCGATCTCGTCGTCACTGACGGCGCCGGCGCCGAGTTCGACGCGGTGCCGTACCACCGGCAGCGCCTCGTGGTCGACGTGCAGTGTGCCCTCCCAGAAGCCGTGCTGCTCGCCGGTCCGTCCGACCTGTACCCGTTCGCGCAGCCGCACCCGACCCGTCTCGGCGATCTGCAGTCGCGTCGCGGCCCGGTGGCTGCTGCCGCCCGCGACGACGGTCGGCTCCGGATCCAGGTCGAGTTCCCCGGCCACCTCGAGATCCCAGGCCGAGCGTGACTGCGCCGTCATCGCACCGGGCAGCACCACCATGGCAGCGACGCTGCGCACCCGCAGCCGGGCACCGGCCTCGACGATGACGCGCACGTCGATGGTGTCACCGCCCAATGGTGTTGCGGCCGTGGACACCAGGTGGACGGCGTCAGGGGCGGTGCGCCGTGCGGCCACGCCGCCGACGCATTCGATGCGCGGGCCCCGGCCGGGGGTTGCGACGATCAGAACCTGGGTGTGCATCACTCAGGCGTTCGTCACCCCGGCGCCGGCGAGCTGTTCGCGCACCCAGGCCTGCACCAGCGACGCGGCCGGATCCTCGGTGAGCGAGATCAGCACTGTCGGGCGGTCACCGCGCACCTGGCCGGCGTCGCGCCGCATGACGTCGAGGTCGGCGCCGACCATCGGCGCGAGATCGGTCTTGTTGACCACCAACAGATCCGAGTACGTGACGCCGGGCCCGCCCTTGCGCGGCACCTTGTCGCCGCCGGCCACGTCGACGACGAAGATCTGGACATCCACCAGACCCGAGGAGAACGTCGCGGTCAGGTTGTCTCCCCCGGACTCCACCAGGATGAGGTCGAGCTTGTCGTTGGTCTCGATGAGATCGTCGATGGCGTCGAGGTTCGCGGTGATGTCGTCGCGGATCGCGGTGTGCGGGCAGCCGCCGGTCTGCACCGCGGCGATGCGCTCGTCGGGCAGCACGGCGTGCCGGCGCAGGAAGTCGGCGTCCTCGGTGGTGTAGATGTCGTTGGTCAGCACGGCCAGGGACAGCTCGTCGCGCAGCTGCCGGCACAGCGCCGCGACGAGCGCCGTCTTACCGGAGCCGACGGGGCCGCCGACGCCGATGCGCAGCGGCTCACCCGGCTGCCGCTCGCGCTTGGGCCGGTCGTGGTGATGGTGCGGCTGGCCGTCGATGAAATGTGGTGGCATGGTGGACCTTTCGGTTCAGGAGGCGAACAGGGGGCGGTCGCGGCCGGCGTGTCGTTGCGCCAGGACGTCGAGCAGTGGATCGGACAGGTCCGCGATGCCTTTCGCCGCTTCGGCCGCGGTGGCGTCGCACAGGCCCGACAGCTCGAAGGTCAGCGCGGCGACGTCGGCGGGGTCGAGCGCGAGCAGGCGCTGCGCTGCTGTCGCAGAACCCGTCATGGTGGTGTAAACGACTGTGGCGCATGTCCGTTCGGGGTCGAGCCCGCTGACGCGACCCACCACACCCGAGGCCACCGCGAGGTGCGGACGGGTGCCCAATGGGACCCAGTCCGTTTCGGGCCAGACCCGGCGCGCCAGCCGCAGCAGGCCACGACCCTGCGCCCGGGAGGCCTGCCGCGCGGCGGGAGCCGGTGTGCGCGCATCGGTTTCGCGGTCGGCGGCCACCGGGTCGAGCCCGCTGTGGACCGCCGCCGCGATCGAAGCGGTGACGAGCCCCTGGGTCCGGATGCGCCGCCGCAGGTACGCCCGCAATGTCACCACGTCGGTCACCAGTCCGCTGGTGACCGCCTCCTCGACGCCACCGGAGTGCACGTGCCCGCCGGTCGGCAACCGCGAATCCGCCAGCGCCAGCAGGGTGGCCAAACCACCATCCATCAGAACAGGAAGTATCTCTGCGCCATGGGCAGCTCGGCGGCGGGCTGTTCCTGCCAGACCTCGCCGTCGATGCGGACGGTGAAGGTGTCGGGATCGACGCGGATGTCGGGCATGGCGTCGTTGAGCGGCAGGTCTGCCTTGCCCCGGCCACGGACGTTCTTGACCGGAACGAGCCTGCGCCGCAAGCCGAGTCGGGCCGCGAGGTCGTCTTCGATCGCGGTGGGCGAGACGAAGTGCACCGCCAGGCCCGCCGCCACCGTCGGGTGCGCGCCGAACATCGGCCGCGGCAGGACAGGCTGCGGCGTCGGGATCGAGGCGTTGGCGTCCCCCATCGCGGCCCAGGCGATCGCGCCGCCCTTGAGCACCAGGTGCGGACGGACGCCGAAGAACGCCGGCTCCCACAGCACCAGGTCGGCAAGCTTGCCGACCTCCACCGAACCCAGCTCGTGGTCGATACCGTGGGTCACCGCCGGGCAGATGGTGTACTTCGCGACGTAGCGGCGGACCCGGTTGTTGTCGTTGCCTCGCGCGCCGCCGGGGTCGCCTTCGAGCGGACCGCGGCGCTTCTTCATCACGTGCGCCGTCTGCCACGTCCGCATCACCACCTCGCCGATGCGGCCCATGGCCTGGCTGTCACTGCCGATCATCGAGATGGCGCCGATGTCGTGCAGCAGGTCCTCGGCGGCGATGGTGGACGGCCGAATCCGGCTCTCCGCGAACGCCAAATCCTCCGGCACGGCAGCGTTGAGGTGGTGGCACACCATCAGCATGTCGAGGTGTTCGTCGAGGGTGTTGACGGTGTGCGGGCGCGTCGGGTTGGTCGAACTGGGCATCACGTTCGGGTGACTGGCCACCGTGATGATGTCGGGCGCATGACCGCCGCCGGCGCCCTCGGTGTGGTACGCGTGGATGGCCCGGCCGGCGATGGCCGCCAGCGTGTCCTCGACGAACCCCATCTCGTTGAGCGTGTCGGAGTGCAGGGCCACCTGGACGTCGGCCTCCTCGGCCACCCGCAGACACGCGTCGATGGTGGCCGGGGTGGTGCCCCAGTCCTCGTGCAACTTGAAACCGGCGGCGCCGCCGCGCAACTGCTCCCACATCGAGTCGGGGTTGATGGTGTTGCCCTTGCCCAGCAACAGGATGTTCATCGGCCAGCCGTCGAGCGCCTGCAGCATGCGCCCGAGATGCCAGGCGCCGGGCGTGACAGTGGTGGCCTTGCTGCCCTCGGCCGGTCCGGTGCCGCCACCGATCATGGTGGTGATGCCGCCGCCGATCGCCTCCTCCAGCAGCTGGGGACAGATGAAGTGCACGTGACAGTCGATGCCGCCGGCGGTGAGGATGCGGCCGTTGCCGGCGATGATCTCGGTGGACGGGCCCACCACGAGATCGGGGTGCACCCCGGACATGATGTCGGGGTTGCCGGCCTTGCCGATGGCGACGATGCGGCCGTCCCGAATCCCGATGTCGGCCTTGATGATTCCCCAGTAGTCGATGATGATCGCGCCGGTGATCACGGTGTCCGGCGCGCCGTCGGCCCGGGTCGTACGCGCCTGCCCCATCGACTCACGCAGCACCTTGCCGCCGCCGAAGACCGCCTCGTCGCCCGACAGGCCCGGGCCGCCGCTGAGGTCCTCGGTGATCTCGATCAGCAGATCGGTGTCCGCCAGACGGATGCGGTCGCCCGTCGTCGGCCCGAAGAGCGCCGCATACCGTGAGCGGGAAAGGGAACTCATTCGTGCCGTCCGTTCTTCGCGCCAGCGCTCATCAGCCATCCAGCTTTCCGGGCGGATTCAGCGACAGCCCGTACACCTCGCGGGTTCCGCCCAACGGGACCAGGGCAACCCGCTGCGCGACCCCGGGTTCGAACCTGATCGCGGTGCCCGCCGGCACGTCGAGCCGGTACCCGTGTGCGGCGGCGCGGTCGAACTCCAACGCGGAATTGGCCTGCGGGAAATGCACGTGGCTGCCGACCTGCACCGGCCGGTCACCGGCGTTGACCACGTCGAGGGTCAGCCGCTCGGCACCGGCGTTGATGGCGATATCGCCGTCGCCGTAAAGGATTTCGCCCGGAATCAGCCCCGCCCCCTCGACGGTCGCGCGTTCGGTCATCGTCGGGCCTCAGGCGATCGGATAGTGGACGGTGACGAGTTTGGTGCCATCCGGGAAGGTGGCCTCGACCTGGACGTCGGACAGCATCTCCGGGACCCCCTCCATGACGTCGTCGCGGCTGAGCACCTCACGGCCGCTGACCATGAGCTCCGCGACGGTCCGCCCGTCACGGGCGCCTTCCATCAGGTGATCGGTGATCACCGCGACCGCCTCGGGATGATTGAGGCGCAGCCCTCGGGCCTGCCGTCGGCGCGCCAGTTCGGCGGCGTACGAAATCAGCAGGCGTTCTTGCTCATGCGGCGTCAAACGCATAAGGGGCGATATTGCCACGGCACGCCGGGAATGGCATGTCGGGCGGTGGTTTTCAGCCCCTCACCGCAGGCGGGCGCTCAGCCCTCGAGGTTCTGCAGCCGCACCTGGCCCCGCGCCACCGGACGATCGTCCTCGTCGGTGATGGTGACCAGCCACAGCTGCTGCCGCCGGCCCCGGTGGATCGGCGTCGAGGTGGCGGTGACGGTGCCGGCCTTGAGCGCGCGGAGGAAGTCGGTGTTGTTGTTGACGCCGACGACGGTGCCGCCGCCGTGCTCGGCGAGCCAGACGTGGCCGGACACGCTCGCCAGACCCTCGACGATGGCGCAGTAGACGCCACCGTGCACGATGCCCCACGGCTGCAGGATCTTGTCGGTGATGGTCAGCTGGGCGCGGCCGCCGTCCGGGGTGACCTCGAGATAGGTCAGTCCGATTTCGCTGTCGAAGCCCTTGCCGAGGCCCTCGGGCACAGATGTCGTCACGAATAGCTGTCTACACGAGCGCCGGTGGCGGCGAGTTCGGCACCCACGCGCCACCAAAGCGAGCAGGCCCCGCACCGATGGTGCGGGGCCTGCTCTTCGAATGGACCGGGAATCACTGCAGCCCTCAGGATTCCGGCGCGGTCCGTTGGTCTTTCGACTCCTGAATAGTAGGCAAGGCTTGCCTAATTAGCAAGCCCTTGCCAGTTGCATCCGGTCGCGGCCGCGCACCGGCGCACCGAACCCAACAAGGGTGTCCAGCACCGCCTGCGCACGGCGCATACCGTCAGCCTCGCCCACCCCGGCCAACAGCGGCACCTGGGTCGCCGTGCTGACCACGGACGCACCGACGATGTGCCACATCGCCGACACCGCGAGGATGCCGCCGCTGACGTCGAAGAGCTTCGCGAACAGCGGGTTCAGCGCACGGTGGCAACGATGGGCGAGCCAGGTCGCGAGCGCTTCCTCACCCGGGAACGCGACGACACCCTCCCCGATCCGGCGGGTCGCCGGCACTCCCAGCCCTCCGAACACCGGATCCCCGGGCAGCACCCGCAATGTCGGGTCGGCGACGCCGACCCAGTCGATGCCGCCCTCCGAGTCGACGTGGACCCACAGGTTCTCCAAGCCGGGATCCCAGGCACGGCCCTCGAGCACCAGCAGCGGCACGACCCGGCCGACCACGACGTGCGCCAGCATTGCGGCCACCTGCTGGGCGGCCACCGCCTCGCTGCCGGTGTCGCCGGTCGCCGTGTCGAACATCATCTGCATGCGGTCGCCCGTCACCGCTTCGGCGAGCGGCCACCATCGGCGTCGGGAGATGTCGTCCATCACCGCGACGCCGTAGACCCGGGGATCACTGGGACACAACTCGCGCAGACGACGACTCGACTCGTGCAGCGGCAGCATCCGGCGGATGTCCATCGTGGCGATCAGCGGGTCAGTCACAGCGGAGGGCATGAACACATCCTTAAGTTAGGTTAGCCTTACTATAGTGACGACCCGCGAGATGTAAACCGCTGTGACGGGACTCACAAGCAGCAGAAAAACAGCCCTGACCGGGAACCACGACGCGCCACCGGGGCGTTGGGGAGAACATCCGAAATGGATACGACGCACGGTAGTAAATGCGTAGTACCCTGAGAACACTGCCGAAAGAGTGAAATAGGACATGGCGAAATTGACGCGACTGGGCGAGCTGGAGCGCGAGGTGATGGACCACCTGTGGTCCTCCCGCGAGCCGCAAACCGTGCGTCAGGTGCATGAAGCACTCGCGACGCGCCGGGATCTGGCCTACACCACGATCATGACCGTGCTGCAGCGCCTGGCGAAGAAGAACCTGGTCGTCCAGCATCGTGACGACCGCGCGCACCGCTACGCACCGACCCACGGCCGCGACGAGCTGGTCGCGGGCCTGATGGTCGACGCCCTCGACCAGGCCGCGGACTCCGGCAGCCGCGTCGCGGCGCTGGTGCATTTCGTCGAACGCGTCGGCGTCGACGAGGCCGATGCGCTCCGGCGCGCCCTCGATGAGCTGGAAGCCAAGCACCGAATCCCACCGGCGACTGGCAATTCCGGCACCGACTGAGAGACACTAAGCGCGTGTCCGCCCTGGCCTTCACCATCGTCGCGCTACTGCTGGTCGGGCCGGTACCCGCCCTGCTGGCGCGCGCATCGTGGCCACAGCGGGCCCCCCGGGCCGCGATCGTGCTGTGGCAGTCCGTCGCCATCGCCGCCGTGCTCTCCGCCTTCAGCGCCGGTATCGCCGTCGCCAGCAGGCTTTTCGCGCCTGGCCCGGACGGTCGTCCCACAACCACCGCGACCAGCGAGATCAGCGTCATGGGCTGGCCGTTGTGGATCACCCATGTCGCGGTCTTCGCCCTGACCCTCGTCGTCAGCGCCCGGCTGGCCATCGCCTTCGTCCAGGTCGCCATCGCGACGCGGCGCCGACGTGCCCACCACCGGATGATCGTCGACCTGCTCGACTGTTCGCGGGACACCGCCCCCGCACCCCAGGCCCGTCACCTCATCGGGCACGGCCTGCGCATCCTCGATGTCCAGCAGCCCCTCGCCTACTGTCTGCCCGGCGTCCGCAGCCGCGTCGTCCTCAGCGAAGGTGCGCTCAAGCACCTCGACGACAGTGAGATCGCCGCCATCCTCAGCCACGAACACGCCCACCTGCGCGCCCGGCACGACCTCGTGCTCGAGATGTTCATCGCCGTGCACGCCGCCTTCCCCCGCTTCGTCCGGAGCGCCAGCGCCCTCGACGCGGTCCGGTTCCTGATCGAACTGCTCGCCGACGACGCCGCCGTCCGCGCCACCGGCCCCACGCCACTGGCCCGCGCCCTGGTGGCCTGCGCGTCGGGCCGGGCACCCAAGGGCGCCCTCGCCGCGGGCGGGCCGACGACCGTCCTGCGGGTGCAGCGCCTGGCCGGCGAACCCAACAGCTCCTGGGTCGCCGCGGGCGCCTACCTGGCGGCCGCCTCCGTCCTGGTCGTACCGACCGTCGCGGTGGCTGTGCCCTGGCTCACTGAATTGCACCGGTTGTTCTTCTCGTAGACTTTGCGACTGGCAGCATCTCCCTTCCGTGGCGGATGACGCCGCACCGGCCCAGGCCGGTCCGAAATGCTATGCGCCACAACCAAACAACGAAAGGGCCAGCCGTGAGCTCGTCGGGAAACCCGGAATCAACCACCGCTACCGCCCAGATCGGGGTCACCGGCCTGGCGGTCATGGGCTCCAATCTCGCCCGTAACTTCGCCCGCCACGGCTACACCGTCGCGCTGCACAACCGCTCCGTCGCCAAGACCGACGCGCTGCTGGCCGAGCACGGCTCGGAGGGCAAGTTCGTCCGCAGCGAGACCATCGCCGAGTTCCTGGACGCGCTGGAGAAGCCGCGCCGCGTGATCATCATGGTCAAGGCCGGCGATCCGACGGACGCCGTGATCAACGAACTCGCCGACGCCATGGAGCCCGGCGACATCATCATCGACGGTGGCAACGCGCTGTACACCGACACCATCCGCCGCGAGAAGGCGATCCGCGAGCGCGGCTTGCACTTCGTCGGTGCCGGCATCTCCGGTGGCGAAGAGGGCGCGCTCAACGGCCCGTCGATCATGCCGGGCGGGCCCGCCGAGTCGTACGTCTCGCTCGGGCCGCTGCTCGAAGAGATCTCCGCGCACGTCGACGGCGTGCCGTGCTGCACGCACATCGGGCCCGACGGCGCCGGCCACTTCGTCAAGATGGTGCACAACGGCATCGAGTACTCCGACATGCAGCTCATCGGTGAGGCCTACCAGCTGCTGCGCGACGGCCTCGGCATGGCAGCCGGCGAGATCGCCGACGTGTTCGCCGAATGGAACAAGGGCGACCTGGACAGCTACCTCATCGAGATCACCGCCGAGGTGCTCAAGCAGGTCGACGCCAAGACCGGCAAGCCGCTGGTCGACGTCATCGTCGACGAGGCCGAGCAGAAGGGCACCGGCCGCTGGACCGTCAAGTCCGCGCTCGACCTCGGCATCCCGATCACCGGTATCGCCGAAGCCGTTTTCGCCCGCGCCCTGTCGGGCTCGGTGCCGCAGCGCCGCGCGACGGTCGGCCTGGCCTCGGGCCACCTCGGCGAAAAGCCCAGCGACGCCACGAAATTCATCGAGGACGTGCGGCAGGCGCTGTACGCCTCCAAGATCGTCGCGTACGCGCAGGGCTTCAACCAGATCGAGGCCGGCAGCGCCGAATACGGCTGGAACGTCAAGCCCGGCGACCTGGCCACCATCTGGCGCGGCGGCTGCATCATCCGCGCCAAGTTCCTGAACCGGATCAAGGAGGCGTTCGACGCCGAACCGGAACTCGCCACCCTGCTGGCCGCGCCGTACTTCCGCAGCGCGGTCGAGTCGGGCATCGACAGCTGGCGCCGCGTCGTCGTGACCGCCACCGAGCTGGGCATCCCGGTCCCGGGCTTCGCGTCGTCGCTGTCGTACTACGACGCGCTGCGCACCGAACGGCTGCCCGCCGCGCTGACGCAGGGCCTGCGCGACTTCTTCGGCGCCCACACCTACGGCCGCACCGACGCCCCGGAGGGCAAGAAGTTCCACACCCTGTGGAGCGGCGACCGCACCGAGGTCGAAGCCTAGGTTTCCCGTCACGCGAACTGCCCCTCTGCACCGGCAGCGGGGCAGTTCTGCGTCCACTCGGCATTGTCGGGCGAGCCAACTAGGCTGACGGTGTGCAGTTTCTCGAGTATGAATCGGCTGGCCACCGGCCCCCGTACGACCTGACCTACAACGACGTCTTCGTGGTACCGGGGCGCTCCGAACTGACGTCCCGCTTCGACGTCGACCTGGCCACCACCGACGGCACGGGCACCACCATCCCGATCGTCGTCGCCAACATGACCGCTGTCGCCGGCCGCCGCATGGCCGAGACCGTGGCCCGCCGCGGCGGCATCGTGGTGCTGCCGCAGGACCTGCCCATCGATGCCGTGCGGGGCACCGTCGACTTCGTCAAGAGCCGCGACCTGGTGGTCGACACCCCGGTCGTGCTCGCGCCCGACGACTCGGTCTCGGACGCGCTGGCCCTGATCCACAAGCGCGCGCACGGCGCCGCGGTCGTCGTCGACGACGGCCGCCCGCTGGGCCTGGTCACCGAGGCCGGCTGCGCCGGGGTGGACCGCTTCGCGCGCGTCCGCGACGTGGCCACCACCGACTTCGTGTCAGCGCCCGCGGGCACCGAGCCGCGCAAGGTGTTCGACCTGCTGGAGCACTCCCCGACCGGCGTGGCAGTCCTGACCAATGCCGACGGCTCGCTGGCCGGCGTGCTGACGCGCACCGGTGCCATCCGCGCCGGCATCTACACCCCCGCCGTCGACGCGCAGGGCCGGCTCCGCATCGCGGCCGCCGTCGGCATCAACGGTGACGTCGCCGCCAAGGCCCGGGCCCTGGCCGAGGCCGGTGTCGACGTCCTGGTGGTCGACACCGCGCACGGGCACCAGTCCAAGATGCTCGACGCGCTGTCCGCCGTGGCCGCGCTCGACCTCGGGCTGCCGCTGGCCGCCGGCAACGTGGTGTCGGGCGCCGGCACGCGCGACCTGATCAACGCGGGCGCGTCCATCGTCAAGGTGGGCGTCGGCCCGGGCGCCATGTGCACCACGCGGATGATGACCGGGGTGGGCCGCCCGCAGTTCTCCGCGGTCGTCGAATGTGCCGCGGCGGCAAAGGAACTCGGCGGCCACGTCTGGGCCGACGGCGGCGTCCGGCACCCGCGCGACGTGGCACTGGCCCTGGCGGCGGGCGCCTCGAACGTGATGATCGGGTCGTGGTTCGCCGGCACGTACGAGTCACCGGGCGACCTGCTGATGGACCGCGAGGGCCGCGTCTACAAGGAGAGCTTCGGCATGGCCTCCAAGCGCGCGGTCGCGGCCCGCACGGCCAGCGATGGCGCGTTCGACAGGGCCCGCAAGGCCCTGTTCGAGGAAGGCATCTCGTCGTCGAAGATGGCGCTGGACCCGGTGCGCGGCGGCGTCGAGGACCTGCTCGACCACATCACGTCCGGCGTCCGCAGCACCTGCACGTACGTCGGCGCGGCAAACCTCGCCGAGCTGCACGAGAAGGTGGTGCTCGGGGTGCAGTCGGCCGCCGGATTCGCCGAAGGACACCCGCTGCCGACGGGTTGGTGAGCAGGTCCGCAAGGGCCGACCAGCTACCATTGCCGTACGGCCGCCGCACGCAGCAGGCGTCGGACGGCTGTCGATATCGATTCAGCGAAAGGGAGCACGTGCCGCAGGCACCTGTTGGGGCGTCGACCGTCCCGAGCCAGGCGGGAGCGTGCCAGGCCGATCACGCGCTCCCCGAGTCGAGCGCCGAGTCCATCGACTCCGAACCTCCCAGTAGCCGGCCGGGCCGTCAGCCCGGCGCCCCGAGCGGTGGTGCACGGTGACCACCGCGCTGACCATCGCGAGCCTGGCCGCGTTCATCCTGCTCACCCTCGGGACGGCAGTCTTCGTGGCGGCCGAGTTCTCCCTGACGGCGCTGGAACGCAGCACCGTCGAGGCCAACGCCCGTGACGGGGGCCGCCGCGACCGCATCATCCGCACCGCGCACCGCAACCTGTCCTTCCAGCTGTCGGGCGCCCAGATCGGCATCTCGATCACCACGCTGATCACCGGTTACCTCGCCGAGCCCGTCGTGGCGCGGCTGCTGCACGGCCCGCTGCACGCCGTCGGCCTGCCCGAGCGGTTCACCGACCCGGTGGCCCTGACGCTGGCGCTGCTGATCGCCACGTCGGTGTCGATGGTGTTCGGCGAGCTGGTGCCCAAGAACCTCGCCGTCGCCCGGCCGGTGCCCACCGCGCGCGCCACCGTGCCGTGGCAGTGGTTCTTCTCCCTGTTGTTCTCCCCCGCCATCAAGCTGACCAACGGCACCGCCAACTGGGTGCTGCGCCGGCTCGGGGTCGAGCCCGCCGACGAGCTCCGCTCGGCGCGGTCCGCGCAGGAGCTGCTGGCGCTGGTGCGCAACTCCGCCGAGAGCGGCTCGCTGGACCCGCAGACGGCCGAATTGATCGACCGCTCACTGCAATTCGGCGGCCGCACCGCCGAGGAACTGATGACGCCGCGGTCCATGATCGAGTCGCTGGAGGTCACCGACACCGTCGCCGACCTCATCGAGACGGCCATCCGCACCGGGTTCTCGCGCTTCCCCATCGTCGCCGGCGACCTCGACGAGACCGTCGGCATCGTGCACGTCAAACAGGTCTTCGCGATACCCGTCGAGCTGCGCGCCGGCACCCGGCTGGCGCAGCTGGCGCGGCCCGTCCCGACGGTGCCGTCGACCCTCGACGGTGACGCGGTGATGACCCAGATCCGGGCCAACGGCGTCCAGACCGCCCTCGTGGTCGACGAATACGGCGGCACCGCCGGCATGGTCACCGTCGAGGACCTCATCGAGGAGATCGTCGGCGACGTCCGCGACGAACACGACGACGCCACCCCCGACGTCGTCGAGGTGCGCGACGGCTGGCTGGTGTCGGGTCTGATGCGCATCGACGAGGTGGACACCGAGACCCCGTTCCGCGCGCCCGAAGGCGATTACGAGACCATCGGTGGCCTGGTGCTCAAGGAGCTCGGCCACATCCCGGACGTCGGCGACACCGTCGTCCTGACCGAATTCGACCCGGACAATCCCGAACTGGACCCCGTGCGCTGGAAGGCCACGGTGATCCGGATGGACGGCCGGCGCATCGACCAGCTGGAGCTCACCCAGCTGGACCCGACCGAGTCGGGAGCCGACCATGAATGACGTCCTCGGCATCCTGCTGACCATGGTGCTGCTGGGCGCCAACGCGTTCTTCGTCGGGTCTGAGTTCGCGCTCATCTCGGCGCGGCGCGACCGGCTGCAGGCACTGGCCGAACAGGGCAAGCGCAGCGCCGTCACCGTGCTGCGGGCCGGTGAGCGGCTGTCGATGATGCTCGCCGGTGCCCAGCTCGGCATCACGATCTGCTCGATCCTGCTGGGCCGCGTCGGCGAACCGGCCGTCGCGCACCTGCTCGAGGAGCCCTTCGACGCGGTCGGCGTGCCCGATACGGTGCTGCACACCGTGTCCTTCGGCGTCTCCCTGGCGATCGTGGTGACGGTGCACGTGCTGCTGGGCGAGATGGTGCCCAAGAACATCGCCATCGCCGGGCCAGAGAAGGCCGCGATGCTGCTGATCCCGCCGTACCTGGTCTACATGAGCGTCGCCCGGCCGTTCGTCATCTTCTACAACTGGTGCGCCAACAGCACGCTGCGGCTGCTCGGCGTCGAGCCCAAGGACGAGCTGGACGTCACGGTCTCGTCGGTCGAACTGTCCGAGATGCTGACCGAATCACTGTCGGAGGGGCTGCTCGACGCCGAGGAACACGTCCGCCTCAAGCGCGCGCTGGACATCCGGACCCGGACGGTCAAGGACGTCGCGATACCGCTGCAGGACATCCGCGCGGTGCCGATCGCCGCGCCCGGGACCGGTCCCACGGTGGGCGCGGTGGCCCAGGCGCTGCGCGAGACGGGCTACTCCCGGTTCCCGGTCACCGACGGGCACAGCGCCTACCTCGGCTACCTGCACATCAAGGACGTGCTGCCGTGCATGGACGACAACGACGCGGTCCTGGACCGGTCCATGGTGCGCCCGCTGCCCATGGTCGCCTCGACGCTGCCGGTCGCCGACGCGCTGTCGTGGCTGCGCCGCAACAACAGTCACCTGTCCCTGGTGACCACCGACGGCTACGTCACCGCGATGGTGGCGCTGGAAGACCTGGTCGAGGACCTCGTCGGCGTGGTGCGTGACGGTACCCACCGTGTCTGAGACGGTGTGCGCGCCGCCGCGGGTCCTGGCCGAGGACGACTGGGCGGCGCGGGAACAGCGCTACCTGGACCGCGTCGACGCCTTCCTGGCGCCGCATGAACGGCGGATGCGGGCGGGCGAGCCGCACCCGGTGTGGGACTTCCTGTTCACGTACTACAGCCTCAAGCCCCGCCAGCTACGGCGCTGGCATCCGGGATACGGCCGGGCGCTGAGTGGTCCCGGCGCGCTGCGGTTCACCGACCGGGCCGGGTACGGCCGGTGCGGTGACGCCGTGACGGTGACGCCCGAGTACCTCGCCGGCCGCCGCGAGACCGTCGCCTTCGTCGCCGACCTGTTGGCTGCGACGGCGGCCCGCCCGGCGCGGCTGAACTGTTTCGGCCTGCACGAATGGGCCATGGTGTACCGCGCGCCCGAGGTGCGGCACGCCCAGGTGCCGCTGCGGCTGAGCGCGTCGGACACCGATGCCGTGGTCGAGTCGATGCCGCTGCGGTGCACGCATTTCGACGCCTTCCGGTTCTTCACCGAGGCGGCCGTACCGCGTAACGGCGAAGCCCTCACCCGACACGCCCAAGCGGCCACCGAGCAGCCGGGGTGCGTGCACGCAAATATGGACTTGTACAAATGGAGTTACAAGCTCGGACCTTTGCTGGAGTCGAATCTGTTGATGGATTGCCTTGACCTCGCGGCGGACGCACGCGTCCTCGACATGCAGGCCAGCCCGTACGACCTGAGCGACTACGGCATCGAGCCGATCGCCATCGAGGACCCGTCGGGCCGCGCCGAGTATGTGCGCCGCCAGCAGGACATCGCCAATCTCGCTGTGCCGCTGCGGGACTCGCTGCTGTCCGAGTGCCGGGCCTTGCTCGCGTACGACACCGACGGCGGCATGCTGTGACGGCCCGGACGGCGCTGCGCATCGCGGCGGCTGCCCTCGCCGCCGTGCTGACCGTCGCCGGCTGCTCCGACGATGCGCCGGGCCGCAGCCCGCAGCGCAGTGGTCAGGTGTTGCCGGGCGACTACAGCGGCGCCGGCCCCGGCACGCTCGTCGCCGCGCAGCCGCTGACGACCGTCGACCCCGAACTGGCCGGGCTGACCGCGATCTCCGCGCGCATCACCTACGTCTCGACTTCGGGCATCAACGACAGCCATCCCAAGGTGACGGGCTCGGTGTTCCTGCCGAAGGGCAACCCGCCCGAGGGCGGCTGGCGCATCATCGCCCTGGCCAACCCGGGCAGCGGCATCAAGTCCGACTGCGCGCCGTCGTCGTCGCCGAGCCTGCTGGGTCTGCTCCCGACCGTGCGACTCATGGTCGGCGCCGGCTATCTCGTGGCGATCACCGACTATCAGGGCATCGGGCTCGACGAGACCTATCACCCGTACCTGGACTCCACGACCGAGGGCTTCAACCTGATCGACCTGGCGCGGGCGACGCGCAAGCTGGTCTCCGCCGCCTCCACCAATTGGGTCGCCGTGGGCACCGGGCAGGGCGGTCAGGCCGCGTGGGCGGCCGCCGAGCTGGCCACCGACTACGGCGGCGGGCTCCGTCCACAGGGCGCCGTCGCGCTGGCCCCGACCGCGGCGCTCGAGTGGCTGGCCGACGCCTCGGCCGAGGGGAACCTGAACCGCGACCAGCAGCTGATGCTGCAGCAGTACCTCGCGGTCATGCCGCAGGCCTACCCCGGATTCCCCATCGAGGACTACCGCCGCGGCGCCGCCCGCGACCACTGGGACACGTTGTCGGCGTGCCGCGGCCCGGCGGTCGCCGACCGCACCGGCGTGCTGGATTCGCTGGGTCCGCACGACCTCGGCCCGACCACACCGGCAGCCGCCGACGCGTTGCGCGGTTACCTGCGCAAGGCGACGCTGCCGCAGGCGCCGGCCGCCGCGCCGATGCTGATCACCCCCGGGCCGCCCGACGGCCTGGTGCCGCCCGAGCAGACCGCCGCCGCCGTCGAACGGGCCTGCGCCATGGGCGACGTCATCGACTACGTCCAACCCGACGAGGCCGACGCCCTCGGCTGGATCACCGACCGGTTCAACGGGGTGCCCGCACCCAACACGTGTCCCGGCGCCACCCCGACCTCCACCACACCGACGTCGACGGCCAGTTCGCACTCGGACGACTCCGACAGCGACCAGTCGGACTCGGGTGGCGACGAGGTGACCCCGACCGCCGAACAGACCGCGGCCGAGACCGAGGCGCCGCACCACCAGCAGCCCGCGGCCCCGCCGCCGGCGGACCCCGGGGATGCCGAATGAACATCGGCCTGCTCGACGGCTGGCTCCCGACCCTGATCCAAGTGGTGACGGTGCTGGCACTGGTCGTCGCCGTCGGGCGACGGTCGCCGCGCTGGCTGCGGCTGTGGCTGCCGGTGGCCATCGGGACCGGCGTCGTCCTGGCCCTGGCGTGCAGCTGGTTCATCTCCGATCAGGGCCTGGCGGGCGGGCCGGCCCCGACGTCCCTGTGGGTGTGGATCGTGCTGACCGGGGTGGCGCTCGTCGTGGCCATCGCGGGCTGGCCCGGCCTGCACTGGTGGCGGCGGGCGGTGGCCGTCGCCGTGGTGCCGCTGTGCGCGGTCTGCGCGGGTCTGGCGGTCAACACCTGGACCGGCTACCTGCCGACCGTCGAGGCCCTGTGGCAGCGCGCCACCGGCGCCGAGCTGCGCGGCGAGATCGATCTCGAGACCGCGCTGACCATGCGCCGCTCCGGCGAGCGCCCGGACCGCGGCGTCCTCGTCTCGGTGCAGATTCCGACGACGGCGTCGGGCTTCCGCGCCCGTCCGGAGCTCGTCTACCTGCCGCCCGCGTGGTTCGCGCACGACGCCCCACAGCTACCGGCGGTCGTGATGGTGGGCGGCGAGTTCGGCTGGCCCGCCGACTGGCCGACGGCCGGCGGCGCGCAGCGCACCGCCGACGATTTCGCGGCCGCCCACGGCGGCAACGCCCCCATCCTGGTGTTCGTCGACACCAGCGGGCAGTTCTCCAACGACACCGAATGCGTCAACGGGCCGCGCGGTATGGCCGCCGATCACCTCACCAAAGATGTTGTGCCATTTGTCACGTCGACGTTCTCGGCGAGTGCCGACCCGTCGCGGTGGGGCATCGTCGGCTGGTCGGCCGGCGGCACGTGCGCGGTGATGACGACCGTCATGCACCCCGAGCTGTTCCAGACGTTCGTCGACATGGACGGCCAGGTCGGCCCCAACGCCGGTTCCGAACCCCAGACCATCGCGCGGCTCTTCGGCGGTGACGCGGCGGCGTTCGCCCATTTCGATCCCGCGACCGTGGTGCGGAAGCACGGCCCGTACACCGGCGTCGCCGGCTGGTTCGCGGTGTCGGAGAACGGGCCGGTGGTGTACCAGCCGGCACAGGCCGGCACGCCGACGAACGTGCAACCGCCGGACAATCCGGAGAGCCACACCGCCGTCGCGACCTACATGTGTGCGTTAGTCAGCGCCGCCGGCATCGAGTGCTCGGTCGTCCCGCACGGCGGTGACCACACGTTCCCCAGCGCCGCAGAGGTGTTCACCGCGGCCCTGCCGTGGCTGGCCGGACGCCTGCACACGCCCGGCGTCCCGGCCATCGGTTTGCCCGGCTCGACACCGCAATAACGGTGTGACCCGGTTCTCATTGGCCGACGCACCGGTGAGCTGCGGTTACCCACGGGTAAAGTGGATGGTCGCCGTGTGGGCTGCTTAGGAGGAAGAAGAAAATGACTGATCGTGTGACGGTGGGAAATCTGCGGGTGGCCCGCGTACTGCACGACTTCATCACCAACGAGGCTCTGCCCGGCACCGGGGTCGATCCGGACAGCTTCTGGGCGGGGGTCGACAAGGTTGTCACCGACCTGACCCCGCAGAACCAGGACCTGCTGGCCCGCCGTGACGACCTCCAGGCGCAGATCGACAAGTGGCACCGCGCCCGCGTCATCGACCCCGTCGACACCGACGAGTTCAAGACCTCCTACCAGGAGTTCCTGTCCGAGATCGGCTACCTGCAGCCGGAACCGGCCGACTTCAGCATCACGACCTCGGGCGTCGACCCGGAGATCACCAGCACCGCGGGACCGCAGCTGGTGGTGCCGATCCTGAACGCCCGGTTCGCGCTCAACGCCGCCAACGCCCGCTGGGGTTCGCTGTACGACGCGCTGTATGGCACCGACGTCATCTCCGACGAGGGCGGCGCCGAGGCCGGCAAGGGTGGCTACAACAAGGTGCGCGGCGACAAGGTGATCGCCTACGCCCGCAACTTCCTGGACCAGGCCGTCCCGCTGGCGGCCGGCTCGTGGGCCGACGTCACCGGTCTGAAGATCGACGACGAGCACCAGCTGCAGGCCGAACTGGGCGACGAACTGTCGAGCGGCCTGGCGAACCCCGAAGAGTTCGTCGGCTACACCGGCCAGCTCGGGGATGCCTCGTGGTCGGTGCTGCTCAAGCACCACGGACTGCACATCGAGATCCTGGTCGACCCCACCTCGCCGGTCGGCTCGACCGACAAGGCCGGCATCAAGGACGTCGTGCTGGAGTCCGCGGTCACCACGATCATGGACTTCGAGGACTCGGTCGCGGCCGTCGACGCCGACGACAAGGTGCTCGGTTACCGCAACTGGCTGGGCCTGAACAAGGGCGACCTGTCCGAAGAGGTCAGCAAGGGCGGCAAGACCTTCACCCGCGTGCTCAACCCCGACCGCGTGTTCACCACGCCGGACGGCGAGGGTGAACTGACCCTGCCGGGCCGCAGCCTGCTGTTCGTCCGCAACGTCGGCCACCTGATGACCAACGACGCCATCATCGACGCCGAGGGCAACGAGATTCCCGAGGGCATCCAGGATGCGCTGTTCACCGGCCTGATCGCCATGCACGGCCTGAAGTCCACCGAGGAGAACGGCGAGCTGACCAACAGCCGCACCGGCTCGGTCTACATCGTGAAGCCCAAGATGCACGGGCCCGACGAGGTCGGCTTCACCTGCGAGCTGTTCAGCCGCGTCGAGGACGTCCTCGGCCTGCCCGAGGCCACCCTCAAGGTCGGCATCATGGACGAGGAGCGCCGGACGACGGTCAACCTCAAGGCCTGTATCAAGGCTGCCGCCGACCGCGTGGTGTTCATCAACACCGGCTTCCTGGACCGCACCGGCGACGAGATCCACACCTCGATGGAGGCCGGTCCGATGGTGCGCAAGGGCGCCATGAAGACCCAGACCTGGATCAAGGCCTACGAGGACGCCAACGTCGACACCGGCCTGGCGTGCGGCCTGGCCGGCCGCGCCCAGATCGGCAAGGGCATGTGGGCCATGACCGACCTGATGGCCGACATGGTCGAGCAGAAGATCGGTCAGCCCAAGGCCGGCGCCACCACCGCGTGGGTGCCCTCGCCCACCGGCGCGACGCTGCACGCCATGCACTACCACCAGGTCGACGTGTCCGAGGTCCAGAAGGAGCTGGCCGGCAAGAAGCGCACCACCCGCGCCGAACTGCTGACCATCCCGCTGGCCAAGGAACTGGCCTGGGCGCCCGAGGAGATCCACGAAGAGGTCGACAACAACTGCCAGTCGATCCTCGGCTACGTGGTGCGCTGGATCGACCAGGGCGTCGGCTGCTCGAAGGTGCCGGACATCCACAACATCGCCCTCATGGAGGACCGCGCCACGCTGCGCATCTCCAGCCAGCTGCTGGCCAACTGGCTGCGGCACGGCGTCATCACCGAGGACGACGTGAAGGCGAGCCTGCGCCGGATGGCCGCGGTGGTCGACGAGCAGAACGCCGGTGATCCCGCGTACCTGCCGATGGCCCCGGATCCGGAGGGCAGCATCGCCTTCCAGGCCGCGCAGGAGCTGATCCTCGAGGGTTGCAGCCAGCCCAACGGTTACACCGAGCCGATCCTGCATCGGCGCCGGCGGGAGTTCAAGGCCGCACACGCCGGTTCGTGAACGGTCAACTCCCCCATCATCGTTGATTAAAATTCGGCGGGCCCGCGTCACTCGACACGGGTCCGCCGATTGCACGCCGACACCAGGAGCAGACACCAATGGGTAGGCACAGAGCTCCCGACGACGACGAATCGAACGCCGACGAATCACGCGACGACGCGGTCTCCGACTACGACGCGCTGTCGCCCGACATCCCGGAAGCCGACGACACCGCGACCGGCGTGCTGGGATTCCGGGTGCCCGACGACTGGGCCGAGATGCACGGGATGCCTGCTGCCGAGAACCCGCGTGCTGCCACCCCACCCCCCGCCGCGCCGCCGTCCGACAACGGCGACCGGTACGAGACCGACGAACCCGACTACGGCGAGCCCGACTATTCGGACCAGCCCGACCTCACCGGCGCCGACAGCGTCACCCAGGCGTTCCCGTCCGTCCCGCGCCGGGCCTCGGTCCGGTCGCACGGCGGCGACTGGGAGGGCGGCGAATGGACCGGCAGCCACCGGGCCATTCAGACCAAGCGCCGCGGCGTCAGCGTCGGGGTCATCGCCGCGCTCGTGACCGTCGTGGTCGTCGTCGCCGCGGTGATCCTGTGGCGGTTCTTCGGCAGCGTGCTGTCCGACCGCAGCCGCGAGGCCTCGGCGCGGTGCGTGTCCGGCTCGGTCAGCGTGCCCGTGCTGGCCGACCCGTCGATCTCCGATGCGCTCAACTCGCTGGCCGGCAAGTACAGCCAGACCGCCGCGCCCATCGGCGACAAGTGCGTCAAGGTCGAGGTCAAGGCGACCGACCCGACCACCGTCGTCGACGGGGTGGTGAACAAGTGGCCGTCGAACCTGGGTCCGCGGCCCGCACTGTGGGTGCCGGCGAGCTCGGTGTCGGCGGCCCGGCTGGTGGCCGGCGCCGGCGAGCAGGCTGTCAGCGGTGAAGCCAAGTCGCTGGCGACCTCGCCCGTGCTGCTGGCTGTCAGGCCACAGCTCAAAGACGCTCTGGCCCAACAGAATTGGGGCACCTTGCCGGCACTGCAGACGAACCCGACGGCGCTGGACGGCTTGAGCCTGCCGGGCTGGGGTTCGCTGCGGCTGGCCGTGCCGACCGTCGACAACAGTGACGCGGCATACCTGGCGGCTGAAGCCGTCGCCTCGGCCGCGGCCAACGGCGGCCCGGTCAACGCCGGCGCCGGTGCCGTGCACCGGTTGACGGCCGCACAGCCGAAACTCGCGGACCCCAAGGCCTCGACGGCGCTGGATGCCCTCATCTCCGCGAGCGACCCGGCCACGGCGCCGGTGCACGCCGTCGTCACCACCGAACAGCAGCTCTACCAGCGGTCGCAACACACCGACAACGCCAAGGGCAAGCTGGCGGCCTGGCTGCCGCCCGGCGCACCGGCGGTCGCCGACTACCCCGCCGTGCTGCTCGGCGGCGAGGGCCTGTCGCACGAGGAGGTCACCGCGGCCAGCGAGTTCGAGCGCTTCCTGCGCAAGCCCGAACAGCTCGCCGAGCTGTCCAAGGCCGGCTTCCGCGTCAGCGGCGGCAATCCCCCGAAGAACGACGTGGTGAACCTCGGCTCCCTGCCCGACGCCCTCGCCGTCGGCGACACGGGCACGCGCGCCACGCTGGCGAACGCCGTCGGCGGCACCTCGAAGAGCGGCGCCGTGACGATCATGCTGGACCAATCGATGCCGACCAGCGATGGCGCCAAGACCCGCCTGGGCAACGTGACCACCGCGCTGATGGACCGGCTCAAGGCGATGTCGCCGAACAGCTCGGTGGGTCTGTGGACGTTCGACGGCGTCTCGGGGCGCAGCGAGATTCCGGTGGCGCCGCTGAGCGAGCAGGCGCATTCGACGCAGCTGATCTCGAACCTGAACAGCCAGAGCTCGTCGGGTGGCGGGCACGTCTCGTTCACGACGCTGCGCATGCTCTACGGCGATGCGATGTCGAAATATGTCGACGGCCAGGCGAATTCGATCCTGCTGATCACCTCGGGCCCGCACACCGACCAGTCGCTGGACGGCCAGGGCCTGCAGGACTACATCAAGTCGGCGTTCGATCCGGCCCGGCCGCTGGCGGTCAACGTCATCGACATCGGGTCCGACTCGGACGGTTCGACGTGGCAGGCCGTCGCGCAGCTCACCGGCGGCACGTTCACCAGCATGCCGACCTCGGCGGCGCCGGAGCTGGTCAACGCCGTCGCCGCGGCCCTGCCCTAACCCGGGTTTTTCTCACCACCCGCGAGCGGCCGTGTCTGCGCGCGACACGCCGCGACCTACATACAAAAACGTCCCGCTCAGCAGCGCTGAGCGGGACGTTTTTGCACGGACCTAGGCGAACGCCTCGATCGGCGGGCAAGAGCAGACCAGGTTGCGGTCGCCGAACGCGCCGTCGATACGGCGGACGGGCGGCCACACCTTCGGCCGGAAACCCTTGCCCAGCGGGTAGGCGGCATGCTCGCGGGTGTACGGGTGCTTCCACTCGTCGACCAGCAGGCACTCGGCGGTGTGCGGCGCGTTGTGCAGCGGGTTGTCGTCGGCCGGCCACTCACCGGAGCCGACCTGGTCGATCTCGGCCTTGATCGCGATCATCGCGGCGATGAAGGCGTCGACCTCGGTCAGGCTCTCGCTCTCGGTGGGCTCGACCATCAGCGTGCCGGCAACCGGGAAGCTCATGGTCGGCGCGTGGAAACCGTAGTCCGCCAAGCGCTTTGCCACGTCGTCGACGGTGACGCCGGTGGCCTTGGTGATGGCCCGCAGGTCCAGGATGCACTCGTGGGCGACCATGCCGTTCTCGCCGGTGTAGAGCACCGGGTAGTGCTCGTCGAGGCGCCGCGCGATGTAGTTGGCCGACGCGATCGCGGTCAGCGTCGCCGCGCGCAGCCCGGCCGCGCCCATCATCCGGATGTACGCCCAGGTGATCGGCAGGATCGACGCCGAGCCGTACGGCGCCGCCGACACGGTGTGGTCGTCGGCGAGCTCGGCGGCCAGCGGGTGCCCAGGCAGGTACGGCGCGAGGTGCGACCGGACCGCCACCGGGCCGACGCCCGGACCGCCACCACCGTGCGGGATGCAGAAGGTCTTGTGCAGGTTCAGGTGGCTGACGTCGCCACCGAACTTGCCCGGACGAGCGAGGCCCACGATGGCGTTGAGGTTGGCGCCGTCGACGTAGACCTGACCGCCGGCGTCGTGCACGGCGGCGCAGATGTCGGCGACGTCCTGCTCGTACACCCCGTGCGTCGACGGGTAGGTGATCATCAGCGCGGCCAGATCACTGGCGTGCTCGGCGACCTTGGCGCGCAGGTCGTCCAGGTCGACGTCACCGTTCTCGCGGCACGCCACGACGACGACCTTCATGCCGACCATGGCGGCCGACGCGGCGTTGGTGCCGTGCGCGCTGGACGGGATCAGGCAGATGTTGCGGCCGGCCTCGCCACGGGCCTCGTGGTAGGCGCGGATGGCGAGCAGACCGGCGTACTCGCCCTGCGACCCGGCGTTGGGCTGCAGCGACACCGAGTCATAGCCGGTGATGCTGACGAGCCACGCCTGGACGTCGGCGATCAGCTTGCGCAGACCCGGGGTGTCCGACGCCGGGGCGAACGGATGCTGCTGCGCGAACTCGGTCCAGGTGATGGGTTCCATCTCGGCGGCCGCGTTGAGCTTCATGGTGCACGAGCCCAGCGGGATCATGCTGCGGTCCAGCGCGATGTCCTTGTCGGCGAGCGAGCGCAGGTAGCGCATCATCTCGGTCTCGGTGCGGTACCGCGAGAACGCCGGGTGGGTGAGGAATTCCGAAGTGCGGGTGTGGATTTCGGGGCCGTCCCAGTGATGGCCGCCGCGCGTCGCACCGAAGGCGGCGAGCACCGCGTCGACGTGCTCGGCGGTCGTGGCCTCGTCGCAGGACACCGAGATGTGGTCGGCGTCGACGAGCCAGACGTTGATGCCGCGCTCCTTGGCGGCCGCCTGCACCTGCGCGGCCATGCCGGGAACCCGAGCCAGGACGGTGTCGAAGAATCCGGAGTGGACGACCTCGACGCCGGCCTCCTTCAGGCCCATGGCCACCGCGAGGGCGTGGCCGTGCACGCGGTGCGCGATCGCGGTCAGCCCGCGCGGCCCGTGGTAGCTGGCGTACATCGCGGCGATCACCGCGAGCAGCACCTGCGCGGTACAGATGTTGCTGGTGGCCCGGTCGCGGCGGATGTGCTGTTCGCGGGTCTGCAGGCTCAGCCGGTAGGCCTTGGCGCCGTCGGCGTCGACCGAGACGCCGACCAGACGCCCGGGCAGCTGCCGGGCGTGCTTGCCGTGCACGGCCAGGTAGCCGGCATGCGGGCCGCCGAAGCCCATCGGCACGCCGAAACGCTGCGTGGTGCCGAAGGCGACGTCGGCGCCGATCTCGCCGGGCGGGGTGACGAGCGTCAGCGCCAGCAGGTCCGCACCGATGGCGACCAGCGCACCGCGCTCGTGAGCCTGCGCGATCAGCGCGGACCAGTCGTTGACCGCGCCGCTGGCCCCCGGCACCTGGGCGATGACGCCGAAGAAGTCGCCTTCGGGCAGGCCGTCGCGCAGGTCGGCGGTGACGATCTCGATGTTCAGCGGTTCGGCGCGAGTGGCCAGCACGGCCGCGGTCTGCGGGTAGATGTCGGCGTCGACGGCCAGGCGGCGGCAGTCGCCCTTGACGGCGCGGTGCATCAGCGTCATGGCCTCGGCGGCGGCGGTGGCCTCGTCGAGCATCGAGGCGTTGGCGATCTCCATGCCGGTCAGGTCGGTGACCATGGTCTGGAAGTTGAGCAGGGCCTCCAGCCGGCCCTGGCTGATCTCCGGCTGGTACGGCGTGTAGGCCGTGTACCAGGCCGGGTTCTCGAGGATGTTGCGGCGCAGCACGGCCGGGGTCAGGGTGTCGAAGTAGCCCTGGCCGATCATCGACACCGCGACGGTGTTGGTCTCGGCGAGCGCCCGCAGCTCGGCCAGCGACTGCTCTTCGGAGGCCGGGGCCGGCAGTTCGTCGAGGCCGGGGGCCAGGCCGGCGCTGGACAGGGCATCGAGGATGCCCGCGGGCAGGGCCTTGGCGGCGAGCTCTTCGAGCGAGTCGACGCCGATGATCTCGAGCATGGTGGCCACCGCGCCGGCATCCGGACCGATGTGCCGGTCGACGAAGCGAAGCTGGTGGTGCTCGGCAGAGGAACGGGACGTGCTGTCGGTCATGACGGCCTCTCCAGACGTTCAGGCTCGGGGCAGGCTTGCCACGGAACCGCTAGGGGTTCCTCCCCCTCTGTCGTCGGTGCCTGAGAGATTCGGCCCGACGGCGTGGTCGGCCTTTCCCCATGGGCGGGCGAGTCGCAGCTCGCCGCTTTCCAGAGGCATCGGGCTCCGGCGCGGTCCGGGGGCCTGAGAGGTTGATGGAGAGGTATTGCTCCTTCGGCGTCCATGGCTGGCGGCCACAGAACTCTCCCGCGTCGGGACGATGCGCGCGCCAGTCTACCGGTCGGTCACCGATGGTCACGAATGGACAGCAAACGGCCCCTCTCCGTGGGGAGAGGGGCCGTTGCTCGTGCTTGGGTTGGCGGGACTCAGCCGATCTTGCGGTCGCGCTGCTTGCGACGCGAGGCGAGTTCGTCCTCGGGCGCGGCGATGGACTCGCCGCCGTCGGCACGCTCACCCGGGAAGTCGGCGATGGCGCCGGTCAGCTCACGCATGGCGCCCGAAACCGCGATGCCGAACACGCCCTGACCGCCCTGCAGCAGGTCGACGACCTCTTCGGCCGACGTGCACTCGTACACCGTGGTGCCGTCCGAGAACAGCGTGATGTTCGCCAGGTCATGTACGCCGCGCTGGCGCAGGTGGTCGACCGCGACGCGGATGTTGTGCAGCGAGATGCCGGTGTCCAGCAGCCGCTTGACGATCTTGAGGACCAGGATGTCCTTGAACGAGTACAGGCGCTGGCTGCCGGAGCCGGCGGCGCCGCGGATCGACGGCACGACCAGCGAGGTGCGGGCCCAGTAGTCCAGCTGACGGTAGGTGATGCCGGCGATCTGGCAGGCGCTCGGCCCGCGGTAGCCGACCAGTTCGTCGGGAACAGACTCGTCAGGGAACAGGCCTGCCTGCACCGGCACGGGAGCCGGTGTCGGGGCGGCCTGCTCAGGCGCGCCGTTGGTCGTCAGGTCCAACTGCTCTTGACGTGGCGTCTCGTCGCCCACTGCCTGATCCTCTCGCCGATCGAACTAACCTGCCTGGCGGCCACTGCTGCTCGGCGGGCATGTCCGCTGCTCGAATGTGTCGAGCATACGCTTCCCGCCGGGCCACTTCAGCCCGTCACCAGAACGAGGAAAGTATGTGGCGCGGATTCGGCGAATCCGCAAACGGCGCACCGAGTGTCGACACGCGCTGACCTAACTGAGATGCATCCGTAACAAGGGCCCTCCGGGACAGCGCACTCCGACCTAAGTCGCCTTGAAATCGTCCGGCGAAATGCTGTCGAGGAACTCCTTGAACTTCTCGACCTCGTCCTCGCGCACGGGGCCGGACGACTCCTCGTCACCCTCGTCCGGGATGAGCAGACCCGCCTCTGCGAGTACCGCTTCCTCGACGTAGATCGGTACGCCCACCCGCAGCGCGATGGCCACCGAGTCCGACGGCCGCGCCGACACCGTGATGTCGCGGTCGAACACCAGGTCGGCGTAGAAGGTGCCTTCCTGCAGGTCCACGATGCGCACCTCGCGCAGCGAATGACCAAGCGCGGCAATCAGATCCTTGATCAGGTCGTGCGTCAGGGGCCGAGCCGGCGAGACGCCCTGCTGCTCGAGCGCGATCGCGGCCGCTTCGGACTGCCCGATCCAGATCGGCAGGTAGCGGTCACCGTCGGATTCGCGCAGCAAGAGCACGGGTTGGTTCTGCGGCTGTTCCACCCGAATGCCGACCACACGAACCTCGCCCATCTGCGTCTGCCCTCCGCAATCCGTGTGCCATCAACGAATTCGAGTCTAGTCCTCAGCGATCGAGAACGTCGCGCACGGCAGACTTGATCAGAGACGTGTGCAGCGTGATGGCGAGCGCCGCGACCTCGCGGGCCAGTTCGTCGGCCCGGTCCCGGGCCCCGGCGTTGCCGGCTTTTCCGATGGGGCCGGCGATCTGGGCGATCAGGTCCGACTGCCGGTCGGCGGCGGACCGGAAGGCCCGCAGGTGCCGCGGTTCGACACCGTATTCGCCCAGCGCATGGGCGCATTGTGCGATGACCACGGCATGTTCGTCGAAGAACCCCGCCGGGCCGGGGATGATCACGCCGCTCTTGACCAGCGCGGCCAACAGCTCCGGCTTGATCCCGGAGCGCTGCAGCAGGTCCTCGCGGCTGAGCCGGACCTGGGCGGGTGCGACGTCAGCCGGGCCGCCGGCCTGGTCGCTGTCGGGATCCGGAACCAATTTCGGTACGCCGTAAGCGGATCCGTTCGACGGCAGCGCGCCGTCGGGCTGGGCGTCCAGCTGGGCCTTGATGACCTTGAGCGGCAGGTACTGGTCCCGCTGCGCGGACAGGATGAACCGCAGCCGCGCGCAGTCATAGGCCGTAAAACGACGGTAGCCCGACCCAGTGCGTTCGGGCGTGACCAGACCCTGTTCCTCCAGGAACCGGATCTTGGAGATGGTCACATCCGGGAAGTCTGGCCGGAGCAGGTCGAACACCGCTCCGATCGACATCCCGGCCACTGCACTGCGGTCGGGCTGCGTCATCGACTGACCGCCGGTCTAACCAGCCGAGCTGTCGTCGGTCTTGGGGCCGGTCAGGAACACCAGGCGGAACTTGCCGATCTGGACCTCGTCCCCGTTGGCCAGCACCGCCGAGTCGACGGGCTCGCGGTTGACGTAGGTGCCGTTGAGGCTGCCGACGTCGACCACCTGGAACTCACCGGACTCGAGCCGGAACTCGGCGTGGCGACGGCTCACCGTCACGTCGTCGAGGAAGATGTCGCTGTCGGGATGACGGCCTGCCGAGGTGCTCGGCTGATCCAGCAGGAATCGCGAGCCGGCATTCGGCCCGCGCTTGACCACCAGCAGGGCCGAGCCCACCGGCAGTCCTTCAACTCCGGAGACGGCACTGGTGCCGCTCGTCGAAGCCGGGGCGTCGAGCTCATTGAGGAAGTCCGCCCGGAAGACCGAAGTGGTCTCCACCGTTGCCTCCTCGGAGCCGAAATCGGTCCCCGAACCGCTGTCGTTATCCGTCACGCGCTGCTCCTCTACTGGCTGCTGTGGCGCTCTTTTGCACGACCAGCCGGCAGGTGCTGCCAGCAGTCATCGAATGTCGCATACGTCTCACTATTGACCGTACCGCGCGGCGCGGGCCAGTGTGCCCGCCACCACCGGATCCGCCGCGCCGACTTTGGTGTCGCCACGGCCGAACCGGACCGCAGCACCCTAACAAAAGGGTTACTCGTCCAGGGTCGCCCGGTAGCCGTCCGCGTCGAGCAGACCGGCGAGCTGGCCATCCAGTTCGGCCGCGTCGGCCTGCAGTTCGATGAGCCAGCCGCCGTCGTACGGATCGGAGTTGACCAGGTCGGGCGAGCCTTCCAGATCACCGTTGACCGCAACGATTTTCGCGGCGATCGGGGCGTACAGCTCCGACGTCGTCTTGGGCGATTCGACCTCACCGAACACGTCGCCGGCGGCCACGGTGGTACCGACCTCGGGCAGATCGACGTAGACGACGTCACCCAGCGCACCCTGCGCGAAATCGGTGATTCCGACCCGCACGGTGCCCTCGCCGGTGCGGCGCACCCATTCGTGCTCGGTGGTGTACAGCAGATCGGCTGGCGTTTCGCTCACGACGCTCCTTGCGAGTTCAGGTCAGTGTGTTTTCGGTCAGTAAGGATACGGCTCGACGATCAGGCCCGGCGTCTACTTGACGGGCTGAGCGTATTGGCGCGGTTTCGGTTGCCGCAGGGCACTCACGTCGATCGTGTCGGCCTGTTGCACGGACATTGTGCCGCCAACGCGTTTCACACTGTCCATCGCCCCGCCCGGGATGTTCATCGCGGCCGCGAGCGTCGGCGGATCCCCAATGGCGAGAATGGAATAGGGCGGGTTCATGGTCACGTTGTCGACCACCAGCGCGCCCGCGGTGCCGGTCACCCAGGTGTCGACGCCGACCCGCACCGCGGTCTGCTGGTCGCCGCGTCCCGACCGGATCTCCATGGCCTCGGCGCCGGCGGCGCGCAACTCGTTGATGACGTCGAGCAAGGTCTCGGGTGACACGCCGGGCGCGATGTCCTCGATGGTGATGGTGACGCCCGGGCCGGTCGCCGCGACCGTGCCGATCAGGATCGACAGGGCACGCAGCCGCGCCTGCGCGTTCTCGATGGCGGCCTGGTCGCTGTTGCCCGACGCCTGCAACGACGACAGCGTCTTCTGCAGGTCCGCCACCTCGGTGTTGAGGGACGCCTCGCGCTGTTGCAGTGAGTCGAGCAGCACCAGCAGGTCGGCAGGCCGCGCGGTGTCGAGCGCGTCACCCGATTCTGTCTGGCGCACCTGCGTCGCGATGGCCACCCCGAGCAGCACGCAGAGCAGTACGGCCAGCGCGCCGAACATCAACTGCGACCGGCTGCGCGGCAGCCGCGCCGGAACGCCGTCGGGCAGCTCGTGCCGGCCGTGGTGTTCTTCTTCCGCGTGCTGTTCGTCGTCAGCCATGGTGCACCGTCACGCCCCGAACAACCTGCGCCGCAGCGCCGCCGCGTTGCCGAAGATCCGGATGCCCAGCACCACGATGATCGCGGTGGACAGCTGGGTGCCCACGCCCAGCTGGTCGCCGACATAGACGATCACGGCGGCGACCAGGACGTTGAAGACGAACGAGATCACGAAGACCTTCGCGTCGAAGATGCGCTCCAGGTAGGCCCGCAGTCCGCCGAACACCGCGTCGAGCGCCGCCACCACGGCGATCGGCAGGTACGGCTGGACCGCCTCGGGCACGCTGGGGTGGAAGATCAACCCCAGCACGATGCCGACCACAAGTGCCGCGATCCCGATCATGTAGCCCTGCTCACTTTGGTCCAATCTCCTTGGCGAAGTTGACATCTCGTACCGACGCGGCCGACACCGTCAGCCGGTCCCGGGTCTGGACGCTGATCCCCACCCCGTACGACTGCGCGAGCAGCATCAGCCGCTGCATGGCAGGGGTCTGCTCGAACACCTCCTGCATGGCGTGCGGCGGCCCGATGGCGACGACGACGTACGGGCTGGCCACCGGCTGGTTGTCGACGAGGATGCCACCGCCGGCCTGCCGCATGGTCACGTTCGGCCCGATCCGTACGCCGCCGACGGACACCGCCTCGGCACCGGCGGCCCACAAGGAGTTGACGGCCAGCTGCAGGTCCCGGTCCAGGATGATCTGCGGGCTGCCGGCGACCCGCTGCTTCGACACGTCGGACAGGTTCGGGCTCGGCGGGGGCTCGGTGACGGTGACGGTGAGGCCGGGGCCGGTCACCGCGGTCACGCCCGCGCCGAACTCGGCCTGCTCGAGGGCGGCCAGCAGTTCACGGCCTTTCGCGTCGCCGGCCAGCCGGCCACGGCGTGCGGCCTCCACCTGGCCGGCCAGCGCGTCCCGGGTGGCGGTGCTGTCGCGGGTGCGCGCTTCCGCGGTACGCGCGTTGGCCGACAGGACGTGCTGGGTCTGGTCGTTGGCAGGGGCCATCGACACCGCATGCTGTGCCGCCGTCACGAACACCACCGACACCGCGGCGACGCCGACCAGCAGCCACGCACCGTCGGCCAACCGCCGGGAGCGACCGCGCCGGGCACCGTCGCCGTCCGCTTTGCGGCGCTCGGCCGCGGCGGCATAACCGGGGTCCAGGTGATCGGTGAGCAGCGAGCGCAGCAGCGACGGCACCGGAATCCGGACCGGCTCGTCGGCGACGTGGCTGTTGCGGCCGGCCTCCGGCCAGTAACCGCCCAGGGCCCGGTCCCGGGGTGTCCCGGCTTCAGTCACGCGGCGGACCTCGCGACCGGCGGCAGATCTCGGCGCACCATGGCCACCTGGATCAGGTACAGCACCGCGGACCACAGATACATGGCGATCCCCCACACCAGGAACGCCCAGCCGCAGGCCAGCACCACGCGGCTCCAGGCATCGGGCCATTGGCCCAGCAGCACCAGCGGGAAGCCGGACATCAGCGCGAACGTGGCGGCCTTGCCGATGTAGGTGACGGGCAGCGCCGTCAGCCCGCGGCCGCGCAACAGCGGCAGCGTGGCCGCCAGCACGGCGTCGCGGCCGATCAGGGTCAGCACGAACCACCAGGGCACGACGTGCGCGATCGCCAGCGCGACCGGCACGACGAGCATGTAGATCCGGTCGACCAGTGGGTCCAACAGCTCGCCCAGCCGCGACGACTGGTTCGGGACCAGGCGCGCGATCTTGCCGTCGGCCCAGTCGGAGAAGCCGCTGAACATCAGGATCGCGACGGCCCAGCCGTTCGCGTGCGCCGACAACAACAGGTAGAGGAACACCGGGACCAGCAGCAACCGCAACGCGCTGAGCGCGTTGGGAATCGTCAGCACCCGGTCGCCCGACTCGGCTTCCACGTCTGTGTGCGATCCGCCTCCGGCTTCTCGCTGGGGGTCCATAGGGCTAAACCTAACGGAATACCCCGGGCAGGCTCAGCGCTGCCATCGTGTCGTCGGCCAGCGGGTTGTCGTGAATCATGTACGTCCACGTCGACGTCGGGCGGGCCAGCTTGGACAGATCCAGTCCGGGCTCGTCCTCCAGCACGTTGGCGGTCTCGAAGGTCTGCTGCGCGGCCTCGATGGCGTCGGCCGCCAGCGACGCGAACGCGTCGACCGCCATGCGGTGGAATTCGTCGAGCGGATCCTGGCGTCCCAGCGCGCGCAGGTGGATGCTCTCGCGGATGTCGGACAGGTAGGCCAGGTGGTCGGCCCAGCCGCGGTCCAGGTGGTACAGCATGATCAGCCGGCAGATGCGCTCTAGCGCGTCCTCACCGACCTCGTCGACGAGTTCCTGGTACCGGTCCGGCGACAGCTCCTTGAGTTCGTCCCGCGCGGTTGTGGTGCGCAGCAACGTCTCTCGGCGTTCCACGATGATCGCGCGTTGCTGCGCGGTGAGCTGGTTGTAGCGCCAGGTGTTGGCGTGCACGTCCAGCAGCCGGCCCTCGGCGACGCGCTGTGCGTGCTCGAGCATCTGGCCGGCGCGGTCGCTGATGATGCGGCCGTCCTCGTCCGTCTGCATCGGGAGCTTCTCGGGATCCAGGTGCGAGACGACGACGTCGTCCTCCCAGCTGGAGAAGAACACCGACGAGCCCGGGTCACCCTGGCGGCCGGCGCGGCCGCGCAGCTGGTTGTCGAGGCGTTCGGTGTGGTGCCGGCCGGTGCCGATGACATGCAGGCCACCGAGTTCGGCGACGGCGTCATGGTCGGCTTCGTCGGATCCGCCGAGGCGGATGTCGGTGCCGCGGCCGGCCATCTGGGTCGAGACGGTGACGGTGGCGAGCTTGCCGGCCTCGGCGATGACGGCGGCTTCCTCCTCGTCGTTCTTGGCGTTCAGCACGACGGCGGGCACGCCGGCCTTGACCAGTTTCGCGTGCAGCGCTTCGGATTCGGCGACGTCGCGGGTGCCGACCAGCACCGGCTGACCGGTCGCGTGGATCTTCTGGATGTGCTCGATGACGGCCTGGTTCTTGGCGGCCGCGGTGATGTAGACGCGGTCGGCCTCGTCCTCGCGGATGTTCGGTGTATTCGGCGGAATCGGCGACACCCCGAGCCGGTAGAACTGGCGCAGCTGCTCACCGGCGGCCAGCGCGGTACCGGTCATGCCGCACACCGTCGGGTAACGGCCGATGAGGGCCTGCACGGTGATGGTGTCGAGCACCTCGCCGGTCTCGGTGGTCTCGATGCCTTCCTTGGCCTCGACGGCCGCCTGCAGGCCGTCGGGCCAGCGCTGCAGCGACGCGATGCGGCCGCGCGAGGCGTTGATGAGGTGAACGGCGTTGTCCCGAACGATGTAGTGCACGTCGCGCTGCAGCAGCACGTGCGCGTGCAGGGCCACGTTGACCTCGGTCAGGGTGGTGCCGATGTGCTCCTCGGAGTACAGGTCGATGCCGCCGAGCGCCTTCTCGAGCTTGCGCGCGCCGGCGTCGGTCAGGTGCACGTTGCGGCGGTCGGCGTCGGTGTCGTAGTACTGCAGCGAGTCGTCGACACGGTTCTCGGAGGTCATCTCCCCCACCAGCCGGATGATCTCCATGCGCGGGGTCTCGCGGTGCGTGGTGCCGGCGAGCACGAGCGGCACCAGCGCCTCGTCGACGAGCACGGAGTCGGCCTCGTCGATCAGCGCGACGTCCGGCCGCGGCGACACCAGGTCGTCGACATGGGTGACCAGCTGGTCGCGCAGCACGTCGAACCCGATCTCGTTGACCGAGGCGTAGGTGACGTCGCATTCATAGGCGGCGCGCCGTTCGTCGGCCGTCGACTCGGCGGTGATCCAGCCGACCGTCAGGCCCATCGCGGCCAGCAGCGGCCCCATCCACTCGGCGTCGCGCCGGGCCAGGTAGTCGTTGACGGAGATGACGTGCACGTGCCGGCCGGCAAGCGCATAACCGGCGGCCGCGATCGCGCCGGCCAGGGTCTTGCCCTCACCGGTGGCCATCTCGACGACGTCGCCGGCCATCATGCGCAGCGCGCCGAGGAGCTGAACGTCGAACGGCCGCAGACCGGTGGTGCGTTCGGCCGCCTCCCGGGCGATGGCCAGGAACTGCGGGATGTCGGCGGCATCGGCGAGGTCGGACAGCTCGAGCAGCTTGGCGGCCTTGGTGATCTGCTCGTCGTCCAGCCCCGCGGCCTTGTCGTCGAATTCGGCCGACGCCCGAACCTGATTCATCGATCGGTTCTGGTTCTTGTCGGTGGAAGCACCGAGCAGCTTCCAGAACTTGCTGCTCAGCCGGCCGGATTTCGCGGTGCTGGTTTTCGCCACAGGTCAAAGGTACCGGTCCCGTCCGTCCGCTCTGCTGCAGCCGTCCACCTGCCCGTCCACCTGCCGGAGCCCCGCGGAAGGTGACCGGCGTCTCACGTCATTGCCTGTCGCAGCGCGAACGTCAATAGGTCACGGGTACCTTGCGGGGATGGATTTGTTCACCCCGACCCTCGAATGGGGCAGTGAGCTCACGACCTCGCTGTGGTGGATCGCGAAAGCCTGGCTGATCGCCGCGGTATCGACGCTGGTGGTGGTGACCGCCATCGGCCGCTTCACGGTCTGGGGAAGGCAGTTCTGGCGCATCACCGGCGCCTACTTCGTCGGCCGCGACAGCATCGTCGTATGGCTGTGGCTGGCGGCGCTGCTGCTGTCGGTGATCACCGGTGTTCGGCTCACGGTGCTCTTCAGCTATCAGAGCAACGATCTGATGACCAGCTTCCAGGTGGTGGCTTCCGGCCTGGCCGGTCACGACCAGGCCGTCAAGGACTCGGGCGCACACGGCTTCTGGATGTCGATCGGCATCTTCTCGCTGCTGGCCGTGCTGCACGTCTGCCGCATCATGCTCGACCTGTTCATGACGCAGCGGTTCATCCTGCGGTGGCGCGCCTGGCTGACCGACCGGCTCACGGGCGACTGGCTGGACGGCAAGGCGTACTACCGGTCGCGGTTCATCGACGACACCATCGACAACCCGGACCAGCGCATCCAGAGCGATATCGACATCTTCACCGCCGGCGTGGGCCCGCTGCCCAACACGCCCAACAACATGACCACCTCCACGTTGTTGTTCGGCGCCATCAACGCCATCGCATCGATGCTTTCGTTCACCGCGATTCTGTGGAACCTGTCCGGCACGCTGACCATCGCCGGCCTCACGATCCCGAAGGCGATGTTCTGGATCGGGCTCGGCTACGTCCTCGTCGCTTCGGTGGTCGCCTTCTGGATCGGCCGCCCCATCATCTGGCTGTCGTTCGACAACGAACGCTTCAACGCCGCGTTCCGCTACGCGCTCGTGCGGATGCGCGACGCGGCCGAGGCCGTCGCCTTCTATCACGGTGAACTCGCCGAGCGGACGGGCCTGCGCCGGTTGTTCGCGCCCGTCGTCGACAACTACAAGCGGTACGTGAACCGGATGATCGGCCTCAACGGCTGGAACCTCTCGATGAGCCAGATCATCGTGCCGTTGCCGTACGTCCTGCAGTTCCCGCGCTTCCTCGCCGGCGAGATCAAGCTCGGCGACATGAACCAGACGGCGTCGGCGTTCGGCAGCATCCAGGACGGCCTGTCCTTCTTCCGTAACGTGTACGACCAGTTCGCCGGCTACCGCGCCGCCATCATCCGTCTGCACGGCCTGGTGACGGCCAACGACGCGGCACGGCACCTGCCCGAGCTCGCCACCGAGGACTGCCCCGACGACACCATCACGCTGGAGCAGGTCACGGTGAGCACGCCGGACGGCCGCGAACTCATCGCGCCGCTGGATCTGTGCCTGTACCCGGGCGAGGCGCTGGTGGTCACCGGCCCGTCCGGCAGCGGCAAGACGACCCTGCTGCGCAGCCTGGCCAAGCTGTGGCCCTTCTGCCACGGCGCCATGCACTTCCCGATGGAGGAGAACGAGACGCTGTTCCTGTCGCAGCTCCCGTATGTGCCACTGGGTGATCTGCGCGCGGTGGTGTCCTACCCGAGCAAGGTGGGCGCCCACACCGACGAGCAGCTGCAGGAGGTCCTGCGCAAGGTCGCACTGCCGCACCTGGCGAACCGCCTCGACGAGGTCGACGACTGGGCCAAGGTCCTCTCGCCCGGCGAGCAGCAGCGCGTCGCCTTCGCCCGCGTGCTGCTGACCCGGCCCAAGGCCGTGTTCTTCGACGAGTCCACCTCGGCACTCGACGAAGGCCTGGAAATGATGCTGTACCAACTGGTTCGGAACGAACTGCCCGACACCACCGTGGTCAGCGTCAGCCACCGCAGCACCGTCGAACAGCACCACCAGCAGGAGCTGGAGCTGCTGGGCGACGGCAACTGGCGGCTCACCCGGATCGAAGACGACGGCGTGCCCGCCCCCGTCTGATCACCGCGTGGCGGCGTGGGTTCCGGCCCGGCGGCCGAAGAACGACCCTTCGCCCAGCTGGGTCCCGCTGGCATAGCCCTTGCCGTCCTGCGCGATGTTCGATGCGCAGGCACCCGCCGCGTACAGGCCCGGCACGGCGGTGCCGTCCGCGCGCAGCACTTCGCCGTCGATACTGACCGACAGCCCGCCCATCGTGAATCCCGAGTAGAGGGCCCGGCCGAGGGACAGGTCGAAGGCCGCCCACGGCCCATTGTCCTGGGCCGCAACATAATCCGGCTGCTTGTGGAAGTCGGGGTCGGCGCCGGCCGCGGCGTTGGCGTTGTACCGCTCCAGTGTCGCCGCCAGGTTGCCGGCCGGAATGCCCAGCGCCTCTTCCATTTCCGCGATCGTCTCCCAGCCGTCGATGAACCGGATCAGCGGCATCGCCGGCATCTCGGTGTGCGCCTCGTCGACGATCAGGTAGGCCACCTGGTCGGGCTGCTCGAGCACGAAAGCCGATGTGCGCGAATGGTAGGAGTCCTCGTTGACGAAGCGCTGGCCGTTCTGGTTGACGATGACGCCGGTGAGCAGGATTTCCGGCGGGTAGGCGGCAGCGGTGATGAACAACTGGTCCAGGTTCTTGGCGACGCCGCCGGCGGACACGCCGAGCTTGATGCCGAGCCCGTCGTCGTTGGGATTGCCCAGGATGTAGGGCTCGACTTCGCCGTGGTGCTTGGTCTTTCGCTTCTGGCCCAGCGCCGGCGTGTGCTCGGCCACCATCTCGGGGTTCATCGCGAAACCGCCCGCGGCGATGATCACCGCACCGGCCTTGACGGTGCCCGTCACGCCGAAGTTCTTCCATGCCACCCCGGCGACGGCGCCGGTGTCGTCGAGCACGAGGTTCGTCGCGCCGGTCTCGTAGCGCATCTCGACACCGAGTTCGTCGGCGCGCTTCAGCAGCAGCTTGATGACCATGTCGGCGCCGCCCAGTTCGCCCGGCACCGGCACCGAGTGGCCGCGGGGTGCCGGTTTGGCCTGCTCGCAGAACGGCCACACCTTCTCGTTGCCGGTGTAGGACAGGCCCTCGGTGCCCGGCGGCACCACCACCTTGCCCGGGTAGTAGCTGCGCTCGAACTGAAAACCCAAGTCCTCCAACCAGTTGAAGTGCTCGACGCTGCCGTCGCAGTAGGCCCGGATCTTGTCGTGCTCGGGGTCGTGGGCAACGGCGACCAGGTACTTGTACATCTCGTCGGGACTGTCGTCGTGGCCGGTGGCCTGCTGCACCGCCGTGCCGCCACCCAGGTAGAAGTGGCCGCCGGCCATGGACGTCGTGCCGCCGGCACCGGCCGCCTTCTCCAGCACCAGGACCTTGGCGCCCGCGGCGGCGGCGCTGACCGCGGCGCAGCCACCGGCGATACCGAAGCCGATCACGACGACGTCGGCCTCGTCGGACCATTCGGTGACGTCGGCGGCGTTGACGGTCTCGGGAACTGTTTGCATCGTCTCTCCTGGGCCGGTCTCGGTGGTGTCCAGGGCGGTCGATTCAGGAAACCTGGACACGTGTCTGATCAGTGATCGACTAGACAATAACGTCGAGACGGGACCATGGCTAGAACGTGTTCTAGTTCGCTATCCGTTTTCGTCGACACCCAGGTAGGCCGCGATGCACCGGGCCGACGCGGCGCGCGCCTGCTCAGGGTCGGCGCCACCGGCGATATCCGCCGCGCACCAGGCCGCGCCGGATTCGCGGGTGAACCGGCGGCCCTCGTCGCTGACGGTCCACTGCGGGCCGAACGACGGATCGATGTCCTGCCCCGTCGAGGTGTGGATGGCCAGCCCGAGAAGCGCGCCGTCCCAGCCCATACCCACGGCACTGGGGCCGTACTGCGCCCAGAACTCGTCGTCGTCGGCCGGGGCGATGTGGTCGAGCTCGAGACGCGCCGAGCCGTCGCCCCCGTCGACGATGCGCAGCTCGATCCAGCTGGTCTGTCCGTTGCACTCCCAGGTGGCCGTGAAGGTATGCGGCGGATCGCACGTCAACACGGTGCCGCCGGCGTTCCCCTCGATCTGGAACGTGCCGCCGACCACGAGGTCGCCGGTGACCGGCAGGAACCATCGCGGAATCCGCTCCCGATTGGTACATGCGTCCCACAGATCGGCGGCATCGGTCGGGTATGTCTGACTGATCGTGACGACGCGGACTTCGCCCGCCTGCCACGTGCGCGTGCCGACCGTGCGTTGTACGGCGTTGATCTGTGCGGTGACGTCGATCATCACTCCCCCTTGCGGTTGCGTTTCCCGCGCGCCACTTCGGTGGCCAGCGCGTCCAGATGCGGTTGCCAGAACCGGCGGAAACCGGCCAGCCAGTTGTCGATGTCCTGCATACCCCGGCCGTCCACGGCGTACAGCCGTCGCTGACCGTCCGGGCGCACGCTGGCAAAACCGTTGTCGCGCAAGACCTTCAGATGCTGCGACACCGCCGGTTGACTGATCGAGAACTCGGCTTGGATCGTCGCCCCGATGGCGCCCGCGGTCAGTTCACCGTGCGCCAGCAGTTCCAGGATCCGTCGGCGAACCGGGTCCCCCAGGACATCGAAGGCGTGCACATCGCAAAGTTATAGTCACGACTTATATAAGTCAAGGGTTACACATCTGGGCGTGACGCAGAAACCACGTTCGCGCCCACAGCGCAGGATCGACGCGGGCCGCGCCCCGGTCAGTTGCCGGCGGCGGCCTGCTGCACGACGCCGTCGCCCGTCTGCTGGTCGGTCGCGCTCCACGACACCGCCGCCGGGAAATGCCCCCACGTGCTGTTGAAGACGCCGACGAGGACGGCCCGGTTGTCCGGCGTGACGGTGTAGACCGGTCCGCCGGAGTCGCCCTTCTGGCTGACGATGCCGTTGGACATGGTGAACCAACCGTTGTTCACCGCGTCGACGGTGCCGCACGTCTCACCGGTGACGACACCGAAGTGGCAGACGGGTGCGCCGCGCTGCGGATTCACCGCGGGATCGGTGACCAGCATCCGCCCGCCGGGCAGGATGTTGTTCACCATGACGTCGCCGGCGATGTTGATGGACTCCCAGTCGGAGATCTGGTGGTCGGTCGCGATGGTGGCGCCGTCCGGTGTGTTGTCCCGGAACGTGATCATGGTGCCGATGAAGCGGCCGTCCTTGTCGGTCACCGGGCCGTTGCCGCGGCAGTGACCTGCGGTGTAGCCGGTCCGCGCGACCGGGTCCACGTAACCGAGCGTGCAGCGCGTGGTGCCCTGGTGAATCTCCATACCCGGGTAGACGAGCACTCCGGGATCAGCCGACGCGACCGGCGCCGGGCCACCCACGGCGACCATCGGAACTGCGACCGCGGCTACTGCCACGGCCCGCAAACCCCCCACAAACATGACTTGCTCCCATCACCTCGGGACGGACGTCGCGCCAGCCTACCCCGCAAACCCCAACCCGGGACGGGAAAGGCCCCGCCGTGGGCGACCGGCGGCCGCCCCGCACCAGCAAACAAACTGCCCCTCGAACCGGGCGTTGAAACGCGTTGGCGGCCCGGATCTTTCGATCCAGGCCGCCAACGTCCGTCCAGGTCAGGGAATGGTCAGGAGCTGACCGGGCTGGATCAGGTCCGGGTTGTCGATACCGCTGGCCCCGGCGATCTCCGGGTAGCGGTTGCCGTCGCCGTAGAACTGCTCGGCGATGGCCCACAGGGTGTCACCCGACTGCACGGTGTAGGTGCGCGGCGCCGGCGCCTCGGGCACCGGGGCGGGCTCGGGCTCGGGCGCGACCTCGGCGACCGGCTCGGCAGCCACCTCGGGCTCGGGTGCGGGCGCGGGCTCCGGAGCCGCCTCGACCGGCGCCGGGGGCACCTCGTCGGTGTGGGTCTCGGACGACCACTTGGCGTCGTCGCCGCTGTAGAGCACGAGGTTGCGATCGTCCTGCAGCACGAGACGGACGTTGTCGGCGCCGGCGGTCTGGCTGGCCCACACCGGCTTGTCCGGGGTGTACAGCACGAAGTTGCCGTCCTCCTGCACCTCGGCGCGCTTGACGTCCTGGCCGTCGGTGGCGGTGGCCCACACGGACTGCTCCCCTGCGTACAGCACTAGGTTGCCGTCGTCCTGCAGCACCAGCCGGTACGCACCGTTGTTCGACGTCAGCGACTGGCCGACCTCGAGCTTCTCGCCCTTCTGAAGTGTGTCACCCATGAAAGTCCAGCTCCTTTGGTTCGATTCACCCCTGTCGAGCAACGACAGTACCGACGGTTCCGGGGAACGCCAGTGTTTGCGCTCGCTGAAATCAAAACAGTTGGCGAACAATGAGTTATCGCGAAGGAATCACAGCGTTCTGTCAGCGTTGACGCCCCTGTCAGTGAACCGGCGCGGCCTCCGGTCCCGCCGGCTGCCATCCCGGCGGGCCGAAGACGTAGCCCATTCGGTCACCGAACCCGTTGGCCTGGCGCACATCTCGGACAATCGACGCATACTCGTGCGTCTGAAGTTTCCAGATGTTGTACGTACCAACAGGTTTGGTCAGACCATAGTTCGGCCGCGCGGCCTCCGGCGTGAAGCTGCCGAACATCCGGTCCCAGATGATCAGGACGCCGCCGTAGTTCTTGTCGAGGTATTGCCGGTCCCGGCCGTGGTGCACGCGGTGGTGCGACGGCGTGTTGAAAATGTATTCGATTGGCCGCCAGAGCTTTCCGATTCGTTCGGTGTGAATCCAGTACTGGTACACCAGGTTCAGCGAGAAGCTGGCGAACACGATCCACGGCGGCACGCCCAGCGCCGGCAGTACCGCCTTCATCGCCAGGTCGCCGGAGGGATTCCACTTCTGCCGCAGTGCGGTGGACAGATTGAAGTACTCGCTGGAATGGTGCGCCTGGTGCGTGGCCCAGAACAGCCGCACCCGGTGGGCCATGCGGTGGTAGGTGTAATAGATCAGGTCGACGCCGAGGATCGCGATCACCCACGTGTACCAGGCGTCACCCGGCAGGTGCCACGGCGCGACGTACACATACAGCGCCGCGTAGCCGACCAGCGCGAGGAAGTTCAGTACACCGCTGGTGAACAGCGACACCGCGCCCATCCAGATGCTGGCCCAGGCATCGGCGCGCAGGTAGGCGCCCGACGGCGGCCGCTGTTCGTCGTACGCGAGCTTGCGGGCCGCGCCCCACTCCAGCAGCAGCGCCACCACGAAGAACGGAATGGCGTACGAGACCGGGTCGTGCAGCATCGTCGGCAGCACGTCGGACAGCAGATCGGAACTCACGTCGACACCTCCGGGCGCAGCGTATCCGGGCACGCACCGTCCGCCGGCCGGAAATGCGCCCGCACCCTCCACTCAGCTCCCATCGTGCTCCGAATCGCGGCAAGATGGCGCGCATGACTGATCGCACCGCGTCGCTCGTCGAGCTCGCCCGACGCCACGGTGTGGCCACCGAGTACCTGGACTGGAGCGGCACGCAACACGCCGTCGCCGCGTCCACGCTGGTCGCCGTGCTCGCGGCGCTCGGCGTACCGGCCGATTCCGAGGACGCACGCGCGGCTGCCCTGGCCGACCACGAGCGCGCGTACTGGCAGCGCACCCTGTCCCCCACGATCGTCGCCCGGGCCGGTCAGCCGTCGAGCTTCTGGGTGCATGTCACCCACGGCGCGCCCGTCGGCGTGTGGATCCGGTTGGAGGACGGTTCGGTGCGGGCCGGGCTGCGCCAGCTGGAGAACAACCGGCCGCCCTTCGATCTCGATGGCCGCCTGGTCGGCGAGGCGAGCTTCGAACTGCCCGCCGATCTTCCGCTGGGCTACCACCGGCTGCACGTCCAGGCCGGCGCCGCCGCGGACGCCGACGCCGTCCTGATCGTCACCCCCGACGCGCTGACGCTGCCGAGCCGTCTGGGCAGCGGCCGGGCCTGGGGCCTGGCCACCCAGCTCTACAGCGTGCGGTCTCGGGACTCCTGGGGTACCGGCGATCTCACCGACCTCACCGACCTCGCCGTGTGGTCGGCCACCCGGCACCAGGCCGACTTCATCCTGGTGAACCCGTTGCACGCCGCCGGCCCGGTGGCGCCCATGGAGCCGTCGCCCTATCTGCCGACCTCGCGCCAGTTCGCCAACCCGCTCTATCTGCGGGTGCAGGCCATCCCCGAATACACCGCCGTCCGCACACCGGCCACGCTGCGCAAAGCCCGGGCCGACGCCCAGTCCCGCGCCGACAAGAACGAGTTCATCGACCGCGATGCGGCCTGGAAGTCGAAGCGCAATGCCCTCAAGGAGGTGTACCGGGCCACTCGCTCGGCTGGCCGGGCCGTCGCCTACGACGGCTACCGGCAACGGACCGGCCGCACGCTCGACGACTTCGCGACGTGGTGCGTGCTGGCCGAGAAACACGGTGACGACTGGCGCGACTGGCCGGCGGAGTTCCAGCACCCGGACCATCCCGCGGTGCGGGCGTTCGCCGAAAAGCACAGCAGCCGTATCGATTTCCATCGGTGGCTGCAGTGGCAGCTCGATGACCAGCTGACCGCCGCGCAGGCCACCGCCGTGCAGACGGGGATGTCGCTGGGCATCGTCCACGACCTGGCGGTCGGCGTGCACCCGGGCGGCGCCGATGCCTGGGCCCTGCAGGATGTGCTGGCCACCGGCGTGTCGGCCGGGGCGCCGCCCGACGAGTTCAATCAGCTCGGGCAGGACTGGTCGCAGCCGCCCTGGCGCCCGGACGAGCTCGTGGAGCGGGCCTACGAGCCGTTCCGCGCCGTGGTCAGGGCGGTGCTGCGGCACGCCGGCGGGGTCCGCATCGACCACATCATCGGCCTGTTCCGGCTCTGGTGGATTCCGGCCGGTGCGACGCCGGTCGACGGCACCTACGTCCACTACGACCACGAGGCGATGATCGGCGTCCTGGCGCTGGAGGCGCACCGGGCCGGTGCGGTGGTGGTCGGCGAGGACCTGGGCACCGTCGAACCGTGGGTTCGCGACTACCTGCGTGACCGTGGCCTGCTCGGCACCTCGATCCTGTGGTTCGAGGCCGATCAGGACGGTGGACCACTGCCCGCGCCACGATGGCGCGAGTACTGCCTGTCGGCGGTGACGACGCACGACCTGCCACCGACGGCGGGCTACCTGGCGGGTGCGCATCTGAGCCTGCGCCGCGACCTCGGGTTGTTGACGCGCGCCTACGAAGAAGAGGTCGCGGCCGATCGCGCCGATCAGCAGCACTGGCTGGACGTGCTACGGGCGGCGGGGTTGCTACCGCCGAACGCACCCGAGGCGATCGATGCCGACCAGATCGTCCTCGCGCTGTACCGGTACCTCACCCGCACCCCGTCGCGACTGCTGGCGCTGGCGCTGCCCGACGCCGTCGGCGACGTGCGGACCCAGAATCAGCCCGGCACCACCGACGAATATCCGAACTGGCGGGTGCCGCTGGCGGGTCCCGACGGCCGGAAAATTCTCCTCGAAGACCTGTTTTCCGATCCTCGTGCGGTCGCGTTGGCGCAGGTGATGGCCGACGCGGTGACGCCGGGATTGAGTTGATTCGAGTTTCTCCACCCCGCCATCTGCGCTATCTTCGCTGTACTCGAGGAGGTCAGGTGAAGAAGCTGAAGATGCTGACGGCAGGTGCCGTGGCAGCAGGTGCGGTGGCGGTGGGTGCCACCGCGATGTTCGGCTCGTCGGTGGCCGCGTCCGATCCCGGCGGTTCGAACTCCATGAATGTGGTCGGCGAGTCCTACGCACGCGCCGTGTCGATTCTCAAGAGCCAGGGCGTCAGGGCCACGTTCGGCGGCTCGGTCGGCAGCGATGTGCCGCAGGCGCAGTGCATCGTCGATCAGGAGAAGATGGGCAGCCACGGCCGCGTCATCCTCATGCTGAACTGCACCACCAAGGCCGTCGAGAACGCCTCCGCCGGCGCGCCGGCGGCCGGTGGCGGTGCCCCCGCAGGGGCGCCCGGTGCTCCGAAGGGCCCGAACGTCGGCGCCAACGGCGTGACGACGGTGCAGGCGACGCCTGTCGGCCCGCAGCCGGGCATGTCCATCCCCGGTATGTAACTCTTTGCCGAAACGGCATTTCAGCAGGTCGACACACTGTTTTCGCCTGCTGGGATGCCGTTTCGTCGTCTCGCGGCAAAACCCAGTACCGCCGTTCCCACATAAAACGCTTACACTGGGTCCACTCGCAACGATGCTTGAGGATCCGGAGGTAGCTGTTCCATGCTGCGACCACAACGTTTCGCCCATGAGGTAGACCCGGGTCCGGTGCAGATCCAGGCCCGCAACGTGGCTTTCGAGACCGCGGACAAGCCGATGTCCTGGATTCCCGGCCACCCTGTCGCCTCGCACGTGGTGAACCTGCTGAACATCCTGCTTCCGGCGGGTGAGCGCTGGTTCATCGAGACGTTCAACGAAGCGCTGCCGCTCATCAAGGATCCGAAACTCGCCGACGACGTCCGCGGCTTCATCGGCCAGGAGGCCATGCACGCCGAGGCCCACGACACCGTCATGAACGACTACCTGGTGCGCAGTGGCATGAATGTCACGCCGTTGCTCGATCAGGTCGAGTTCGTCTTCGAAGAGATCCTCGCTCCGGCCAAGACGGACGACCCGCGCCGCAAGATGAACAACCTCATCGAGCGGCTGTGGTTCATCGCGGCCGTCGAGCACTACACCGCGGTGCTCGGCGACTTCGTCTTGAACTGCACGTGGGACAACTACGACGCCGACCCCGTCATGGTGGACCTGTTCCGCTGGCACGGCGCCGAGGAGGTCGAGCACCGCTCGGTGGCCCACGAGGTCGCCGTGTACTTCCGCAACAGCTACTTCGACCGCATCCGCGCCATGAGCGTGGTGGCGGTCCTGATGTACGTGTTCTTCCAGCGCGGCATGCGGTTCCTGGTCAAGAGCGACCCGCAGCTCAAGCTCGGCTGGTGGAAGTCGCAGCGCCTGCGGATGCGCGACTCGAAGCTGGGGCTCCTGCCGAAGTACCGGAACCTGCTGCTGACCCAGACGCTGGTGTACTTCAAGCCGAACTACAGCCCGGAAGACATGGGCTCGACCGCGCAGGCCGTGGCGTATCTGGCCGCCTCGCCCGCTGCCCGCGCCGCACACCTGTGAGGGCGCGCCGCTTCCGGTCACGTCTGGCGCCGCCCAGCGTGATGGGCCTGTTGCCGCACGACCTGCTGGTGACCGTGGCCGACGCCGTCGTCAGCAGCACGTTCTGGGTATCGACGCGGGTACGCAAGCCCCCGGTACCGGCTGTCGTCGAGCGCACCATCGCGCTGAAGATCGCCGGCCGTGAGGTCGTCGCGCACGACCAGGACGTGGTGGCGTTGACGTTCGTCAGCGCCGACGGGTCGGAACTTCCCCGCTGGCACCCGGGTTCGCATCTCGACATCCACCTGCCCAGCGGTCTGATCCGCCAGTACTCGCTGTGCGGCGATCCCGACGAGCAGGGCGCCTACCGAATTGCCGTGCGGCGCATACCCGATGGCGGCGGTGGCTCCATCGAGGCGCACCAGCTGGCGGTCGGGGACGTGATCACCACCAACGGACCGCGCAACGCCTTCCCGCTGGCGGTGCCCGGCTTCGGGTCGCCGACCCGCACGCTGCGGTTCATCGCCGGCGGTATCGGTATCACGCCGATCCTGCCCATGCTGGCGCGTGCCGAACAGTTCGGCATCGACTGGTCGATGCTGTACGTCGGCCGCAGCCGCGACAGCCTGCCGTTCCTGGACGAGCTGACACGGTTCGGCGACAAGGTGCAGATCCGCACCGACGACGTCGACGGCCTGCCGACGGCCGACGATCTGCTGGGCGACTGCCGGCCGGGCACCTCGGTGTACACGTGCGGCCCGGCGCCGATGCTCAATGCGATCCGTACCCGGCTGGTCGGGGCGGACGACATCGAGCTGCACTTCGAGCGCTTCGCCGCGCCTCCGGTGACCGATGGCCAGGAGTTCAAGGTCGAGGTCGCCTCGACGGGCCAGACCGTTGCCGTCGCGGCCGACGAGACGTTGCTGACGGCGCTGATCAAAGCCGGTGTGCACGCACCGTATTCGTGCCAGCAGGGCTTCTGCGGCACGTGCCGGGTGAAGGTGCTCGCCGGCGCCGTCGACCACAGGGACGGCCTGCTGACCGAGACCGAACGCGAGGCCGGTCAGGCACTGATCTGTGTGTCGCGCGCGCAGGGCGACGGACCGCTGACCCTGGACCTCTAGCCGTCCGGTTTACGATGCCCCAATGCCAATGGCCGAGGGGACCGATTTCGCGGGCTACACCATCGTCCGGTGCCTGGGTTCCGGTGGCATGGGCGAGGTCTACGTCGCCCAGCATCCGCGACTGCCCAGGCAGGACGCGCTCAAGGTGCTGCGTCCCGAGATGTCCACGAATCAGGAGTTCCGCGAGCGGTTCCTGCGTGAGGCGGACCTGACCGCTGCGTTGTCGCATCCGAACATCGTCGGGGTGTACGACCGCGGCGAGTTCGACGGCCAGTTGTGGATCTCGATGGAGTACGTCGACGGCATCGACGTCAGCCGCCTGCTGCGCGGCGCCGGCGGCGTATCCGACGATCAGGCGGTCGCGATCATCAGCGCCGTCGCCGACGCGCTCGACTACGCGCACCAGCACGATCTGCTGCACCGCGACGTCAAGCCGGCCAACATCCTGATCAGTGACACCGATCCGGCGAGCCGCCGAATCAAGTTGGCCGACTTCGGCATTGCGCGGTGCGCCAACGACTCCGCCGGGCTGACCGCGACGAACATGACCGTCGGCACCGTGTTCTACGCCGCTCCGGAGCAGCTGACCGGCAGCGTCATCGACGGCCGCGCCGACCAATATGCGTTGGCGGCCACCGCTTTTCAGCTCTTCACCGGGGCGCCGCCGTTCGAGAACTCCAACGCCGCGGTGATCATCGGCAAGCACCTCAGCGCTCCCCCGCCGTCGCTCTCACAAAGCCGGCCCGATCTCGCCGCCCTGGACCCGGTGCTGGCCAAGGCACTCGCCAAGGATCCCAAGGACCGGTTCGACAAGTGCGCCGATTTCGCCCGCGCCCTCCAGCACGGGCTGGGCGTGACGGGCGCGGATGCCACCATTCTGGCTCCCGCGGCGGCGGACCGGACGCAGGTCCTGCAGCCGGACAAATCCACGCGGTCCCGCCGGTCGCTGATCCTGCCCGTGGTGCTCACGGTGCTGCTGATCGCCGCACTGGTCTTCGCGGCCATCGAGTTCACCCGCGCCAAGGATGAACAGCCGGCACCGCCGCGTCCCGCAGCGACGACCACAACGGCTCCCCCGGCGACCACCACACCGTCGGCCACCGAGGCGCCACCGAGCCCGACATCGGCCGTCGCGCCCACCGAGCCTCCCGCCGAGCCGACCGAGGCGACGGTCACCAGCACGGTCACGGTCGAGACCACCACGCCGCCGACCACCCCGACCACCACCGAAGCGCCTGCGCCAGAACAGGAGACGCCGATCCGCGAATGCATGGACCGGACCGGGATGACACGGCTGCAGTGCTGGGAAGAGATTCGCCGCGGCGAGCGGAGGCGCTGATGTCACCCAAGTTCGCCGTGGTCGCACCGGTCGCGGCCGGAGTCACCGCCGATCCGGTCTGGATGACGCAGTTCGCCCGCCACCTGGAGAGCTGTGGCTTCGAATCCATTGTGGCCGTGGAACATACGGTGCTGCTCACCGAGTACTCGAGCGTGTATCCCTACGACGCCTCGGGCCGCGTGGAGATTCCCGCCGACTGTGCGGTCCCGGATCCACTGGAACTGCTGGCTTTCCTCGCCGGGCAGACGAGCACACTGGGCCTGGCGACGGGCGTGCTGGTGCTGCCGAACCATCACCCGGTGGTGTTGGCCAAGCGCGTCGCCACCTTGAACGCCTTGTCCGGCGGTCGTGTTCGCCTGGCCGTCGGCATGGGCTGGCTGCGCGAGGAGATCGAGGCGTGCGGGGCCCCGTTCGACGCCCGTGGCCGCCGCGCCGACGAGCAGATCGACGTATTGCGGCTGCTGTGGTCGGATCAGCCGGACGGCGTCACCCATTCCGGCGAGTTCTTCGAATTCGCCCATGCCGCTTGCTATCCCAAGCCGGTTTCGCCGATCCCGATCCACATCGGCGGGCACAGCCGGGCCGCGGCCCGCCGCGCCGGCCAGCGCGGTGACGGCTTGCAGCCGCTCGGCGTCGCGGGCGCGGAACTGTCGGCGTTGATCGCGCTGATGCGGGAGTCGGCCGAGCGGACCGGCCGGGACCCCGACGCCCTCGAACTCTCCCTCGGACACCTGGTGCCCAAGGTCGACGCCGATCGTGCCGGCCGGCTCGCGGAGCTCGGCGCCGACCGCATCGTGCTGGCGATGCCGCCCGTCACCGACATCGACGAGGCCAGGGACATGTTGTCGGCGTGCGCCGAACGGCTCGGGCTCACACCGTGCCGCTGACAGTGGCCGACCGGCTGGCGCTGACCGACCTGGTGCACCGCTACGCCGCGGCCGTCGACGACCGCCGGTTCGACGATGTCGTCGAACTCTTCACCAGCACAGCGGAATTGGTCCTCCCGGACCCGCCCCGATCGCTGGACCCGATACGGCCCGAGCACGGGCCAGACGGGGTCCGGGCCGCGATGGCCGCCCTGTCGGGCGTCGTCCGCACCCAGCACGAGATCGTCGGTGAGGTCTACACCGACGCCACCGACCACGCTCGTGGCCGCATCACGTGCGTCGCCCACCACTGGACCCGCGGCGCCGACTCGGACGTCACCGATCTGGTGTGGCACCTGCGGTACGACGACGAGTACGCCCCGACCGGCGACGGCTGGCGCATCCGGCGCCGCGCCCTGACGCTCAACGCCATCGAGACCCGGCCCGTCCGCCGCCTCCGGGACTAGCCGTCGTCTACGCCGGCTGCGCCACGATCAGCAGCGTGTCTCCGCCGACCTGCACGCCGCCGTCGCCGATCACCGCCGCCAGCCGAGCCCGCAGCTCGGCGGCCCGGTCGGCGGGCAGCACCAGGTGGTTGGAGTAGGTGAACACGAGGTCCAGCCACTGCTCGCGGGTGTACTGCTCACCGCGGGCGTAGGTCAGCTGCTGCACGGCGAATCCGGCGGTCTCCAGGTCGGCCACCACGTCGGCGCTGTCCATGCCCGAGCCGGTCCCGCCGGTGGGGGTCCCGGTCACCAAAGGTGAAGCGGCATCGAGGAAGTCGCGGTACACCTCCGCGAAATCCTGGCGCGACGGCTGCACCGGGAACAGCCGGTTCCACGCCAGCGCCAGCCGGCCGCCCGGGGCGAGCAACCGGCGAATCTTCGGCAGCGCCGCCGCCGGGTCGACCCAGTGGAACGACTGGGCGAACAGGACCACGTCGAAGGTCCGGCCGGCGTCGTCCCAGTCCTCGAAAGTGGCCACCTCGACGGTGACGCCGTGCTCGGCGGCGATCTCGGCCATCCTCGGATCCGGTTCCAGCGCAACCAGTTCCGCCCCGCGGGCGATCAGCTGCCGGGACGCGATCCCGGTTCCGGCGCCGACGTCGAGCACCCGGACCGAACCGGTCCCGACCAGTTCGTCGAGCATGGCCTCCGGGTAGCGGGGCCGGTGCCGGTCATACGACCGGGCGGCACCGCCGAACGAATCAGCTCGGTCACGCTGCCGGTACAGCTCATCAGACTCAGCCACGACTCGACGCTACCGGGAGCCCGTTCCCCGGATGCCGAGTGGTGCACCGGCGGCAGCTACGGGCATGCTGGACCCCATGACGCGTCCGCCGCGCCGGTGGGACCCGCTCCGACCGCTCGATCTGTTCACCTCGGTGGTGTCGACCGCCGCGGTGCTGCCGGTGAGCACCGGGGCGGCCGCGGCCTATCGGACGGCGTTGCTGACGGTGCGGCCGCTGGTGGTCGGGCGCCGGATCACCGTCCGCATGAGCACCAGCGACCTGGCCTTCACCGTGACCAAGTTCGATTCCCGGTGGGATGCCGGCATCTTCGCCGTCGGCCACATCGGCACGGTCAACATCGCCGCGGACAAGGTGAAATGGGCGGGAACCGAACTGAATTCGGTCTCGGCGAAGCTGAACAACCTGCACATCCGGCCCTCGGTGCCACCGATGTTGGCAGCCACTCCCGTCGAGGTGACGTTGGAGGTGCCGTCCGACTCGCTCGACGAGCTGATCCGGGCCGCCGAACCGCGTGTGCGCACCGAGATCGGCGACGACGGGGTCACCCGAATCCGGTTGTCGCGCTTCCGCTCCGGGGTCATCGAGGTCGATCCTCACCTGCACGGCAAGACGTTGTGGCTCAAGCCCCGTGGCCTGACGCTGGGCGCCGCCCGGGTCCCGGTGCCCGGACTCGCCCCGGCGTACCCGGTGCGGCTGCCCGAGCTGCCGTACGGCATGACCCTGACCTCGGTGGAGGTCGGTCCGGGCGTCGTACGTGTCGGTGCGACACTGCCGGAATGGCGGTTCGACCTGCCGCGCGCCGTCCTGGACGAGCTGATCAACCAACTCAGTGTGGTGGGCCGGCCGCTCGACGTGATCTGGCCAGGCTGATCCGCTGCGCTGAAGATCCGCCGATCCTTCACTACAGTCACGGTCGTGACCATCGGCTACTCCCGATACGTCGCGCTCGGCGACAGCCAGACCGAGGGCCTGTTGGATGGCGACGACAACACCGGCATCCACGGTTTCGCCGACCGCCTGGCCTGGCGACTCAACGCATTACAGCCTGGACTCCAATACGCGAACCTCGCGGTGCGGGGCCGTCGGATCAGTGACGTACTGGACCGGCAGCTGCCGCTGGCCCGGGACATGAACCCCGACCTGATCACCAGCTGCATCGGGATGAACGACGTCACGCGGCCGGTGCGCAGCTTCGACAAGGCGCTCGAGGACATGCGGCGCGTGCATACCGAACTCGCCGCCACCGGCGCGACCGTGGTCACGACGACGTTTCCCGACATCGCCCGCATCCTGCCGGTGGGACGGGTGCTCAGCGGCCGGCTGCGCCGCATCAATGAGGTGATCCGGGCCGACTCGACCCGTTTCGGATTCCGGCTGGTCGACCTGTCGACGGCCACCTCGATGCTGGACCCCGCGACCTGGGCCGTCGACCGGGTTCACGGCTCCCCGCACGGCCATCAACTGTTCGCCGACGCCGCCGCCGAGGCGCTGGAGTTGCCCGGCAGCGATCACCGCTGGGCCGAGGTCGAGGGTGAACTCGTCCTGCCGCGACTGCGCGAGCGCATGTATTCGCAGCTGATGTGGGCCCAGAACATGCTGATGCCGTGGGTGTGGCGGCACACGCTGGGCAGTTCTCGAGGTAAGGGGCTCGAGCCGAAGCGCCCGGTGCTGGCGCCGCTCGACGCCAGCCCGGCGTTATCCGAGGCCGAGTAGTCCGAGCGGCAGCGGCGATTCACCGCGTCCGAGCGCACCGACGACGCCCGGGCAGAACGACGAGATCGCGAAGCCGGTGAACATCGTGGCCGGGCCCAGCGACATGCCCGAGGTGTCGGCGACCTTGGCCGCCGCGTCGGCCAGGGTCTGGCCGGGCTGCGCGAGCATCGGGCACACCGACTGGCCCAGCGCGACCGGATCAGACCCGTTCGGCAGCATCATGTCGGCGTTGCTGAGCGCGTTGTTGAAGGCATCGACGCCCGCATCTGCGCTGGCCGGAGCGGCCACGACGAGGCTGCCCACGATTCCGACGGTGGTAGCTGCAATTGCGATGGCGGCGCCGAATGTGCTCTTCATGATGTCCTCATCATAGGGGAAGCAGGTTGCCGCTACCGCCTCGCGGCCGTCTCAGACGCCCGTCCAGGCGCTTGCAATCCGGGTTCCGATGTCGATGACCTTGGCATCTGCGCTGTTGATCTCGCCTGCCACATGCTGGGCGATGAAGCGCCGGATCTCGCCGTCGACGTTGGCAACGATGCGCAACAGCTCCGCCCGGATCGATGACGACGTCACGTGGATGGCGATGTCCGACGACCGTGGCGTCTTGACGTCGATGACGAGGAGCAGCGGGTGGGCGGCCCGCGCGGTCGCGGTCAGGTTGATCTCGCCGAACACCATGAACCGGGGCCGGTCGATGCGCAGGTCCAGCGTCATGTCGATTTCCAGCGGGATGCGGATTGCGAAGGTGATTTCTTCACCGAGCGTCCTGGCCACCACGGGGTGTTTGATCTGCACGCGCGCGGTGACCTTCGCGAGCCCGCCGGGGCCCTGGGCGATGGGACCCATGTCGAAGGCTTCACCGGCGATGCCGCCGATCGCGTCCGCGACACGTTCCTCGCTGACCGCGACCTCGAAGAATCGTCGACCGAATTCCTCGTAGGACATGTATTCGTGTTGTGGTTGCACTGGCATGGTGTGACTACGTTCTCATGTCGGGGACGGAAGCAGCGGCAACTGGCGGCTTCATTCGGCAAAGAGTCGCAGGCCGACGATGCCCCGGCCCCCGATACCCAGCTCCGCGATGACCACACCGCGGTAGCCGTCCCGTCGGACGCCGGCCAGGACGTACCGGCCTGCGGCAATGACCTTCTGCACGCGCGTTCCGGCGAGTTCTTCGACCAGTTCGGACACGCTGAGCCGGGCGTCAGGGCCGCGGGTGATCTGCACCGGCTCACTGAGCCGGCGCTTGACCGCCAGCTCGTCGCCCGTCGCGGCATCGGCCAGCAGCCCCGTCAACGCACGCTTTGCTCTTGTCCCTCCGGTGCGCAGCCCGCCGAGAAAACCCACCGCGCCGCCGGGGCCCTGGTTGCGCAACAGCGCCGCCGAGAGCCCCAAACCCGCCGGCAGCGCCGCGGCGCCGCACCGGACGAACTGCACGACCATGCCCGGCAGCTCCCAAAATGCTTGCAGCCGAGAAATTTTCAGCGACGCGTCGGAGCCCTCTGCCACCACGTCGTACTGCAGATAGACCGGGATGCGCAGCTGCACCTGGGTGCCCATGTGCACTTCGAGCTCGAGGTCACGCACGACGGTGTTGCCGAGCACGATGTCGGCGTCGCGGTGGAACACGATGGTGCGCGGCCCGATGAAGGTGTCGTAGAACTGTGCGATGGCACGGTGACCGACGTGCGGCCGGGAACCGGCAGGGTCCTCGACGCGTCCGTCGGCGCTGAACAGATCCACCCAGGCCGCCTTGTCGTGCGCTGCCGTGGCGGCAGGCGAGCGCTCGACGGTGGCCAGGAGGTCGTCGCGGGTCGGCGATTGTGGTACCGGCATGTCTCCATCGTCCACCACCGCCGAGTTCGGCTGCGAGGGGATGGCCTGTCGGATCGTCGTGGCAGATGTCGCCGATGTCGCGCACACTGGTCGGTATGAGCAACAACGGCCCGTTCGGCATCGATCCGGAAGAGTTCGATCGCGTCCTGCGCGAGACGGGCGAGGGCATCCGGGGCGTATTCGACCGCCTCGGCCGCGGTGCCGCCTGGGCCAACGTGGTGAACGACCTGACCCGGACGCCGCGGCACGCGACGCAGCCCGAGACCACCGGCGACACCGGCGACGGCGTGTGGGTGGTGTACACCGTCGCCGCGGACGGCGGAGCGCACGTCGAAGAGGTCTACCCCTCCGAACTGGAGGCCCTGCGGGCCAACAAGAACAACACCGACCCGTCCCGAAAGGTCAGGTTCCTGCCCTACGGCATCGGGGTGAGCGTGCTGGACGCGCCTGAACAGGCCGGCGCACCGCAGCGTGACGACGATCAGACGGCGGGGCACGAACCCCGCTGATATTGACCTGCCGACTATATCCCCGGCGACGCGGCTGACACGCTACGCTTTGCCACATTGTCGTGTGGCAGTAGTGCGAGGGGAGATGACCAGGATGTTTCGGGTACTGACGGTGGCCGCAGCGATCGCCGGAACCGCCATCGGGCTGGCACCCTTCGCGAGCGCCGATCCGGCGCTGGGCGGCAGCGACGATCCCGGCCGCTACCCCACTGACGTCCCCGGCATGAACTACCAGGCCGTCAACGGCGCGCCGTGCGACAACCACGACATCTTCATCTTCGGCCGCGGTCCGGGCGGCGCATCCATGGCCTGCCACTGGATTCCCAACCAGTGGCCGCCCGTCGACACCGGATTCTGGGGCTACTCCTATGCGATCCAGGGCGTCAAGGACATCGGTTCTCCGTGCCCGGGCCCGCAGACCGCGGCGCAGGCTCCTGACGGCCGACCGCTGCTGTGCCTGGGAGCGCAGGGCTGGCAGCCCGGCTTCAAGACCGGCGACGGGTTCTTCCCGAGCTGATCCCCACACTGCACCGCGAGCCGCTGGCCGGGTGTCGACATTCGTCACTGGCGGTAGTGCGCATTCAATTCGTTTGCAGCGCAGCACTTTCGCCTTCCATGGTTGTGGGTCACCGGTAGCCTCAAGTGCCGCGGTCGCTGACCGCCATCGCTGCCGACCGCCGTCGCTGCGATCCGCCGCGCTGCTGACCGTCATCGCCGCGACCCGCACCGCGCCCCGATCCCGCCTTCTGTTTCGGACCAGCCGACCGATTCGAACGGACGGCCGATATTCGCCCATAGGACATCGCCGGTGAGGCTGGGTTGCCGCATCGGGGCGTCGTATCAGGTTGCGGGACTGTCTGTTTCACCATCGGAATCTCCGCTCTCGGGCGGGTAGAGCGTGGGGTGGTGGTAGTGGTTGGTTCGTGGTTGGCCGACGTCGAGCAGGGGTGGTGGGGTCCATTGGGTGCGACCGTCGGGGCCCATGGTGGTGTGCCAGCCGCCGGTGTCGACCAGACGGTTGTCGCGGCCGCAGGCCAGGGTGAGGTTGGTGATGTCGGTGGGGCCGTCGTCGCGCCAGTTGGTGTTGACGTGATGAGCCTGCGAGCGCGAGGCGGGGGCGATGCAGTTGGGGCGGGTGCAGCCGTGGTCGCGGGCGAACAACGCCAGGCGTTGGGCTGTACTGGCGGTTCTCGCTGCCCGGCCCAAGTAGAGCGGTTGGCCGGTGTGCTCATCGAACACCGCCAGGTAGTTGTCCGAGCCCTGGGCTGCCATCCGCACCAGATCCTTCACCAGGAGCTTGGTACCGGTGTGGGTGAGCGCCATCCCGGCGCGCTTTTCCAGCTCGGTGACGGTGCAGGTGGCGACCACCGCGACGGGGAACCCGTTGTGCACCCCGGAGGTTCCGGTGGCCAGCATCATCCGGCCCACGAATTTGAAGGCGTCGTACTGCCGCTGCGCCACAGTCCTTGTGTCGTTGTCGATCTGCTCCTGCGTCGGGGTCCCGGAGAAGCAGGGTTCCGGATCGGCCGGGTTGCACATGCCCGGGGCGGCGTACTTGTCGAACAACACCTCCCAGTAAGCCCGCCCTTCCGGATCGAGTTGAGCGGTGACGTCGGTGCGCCCGTCAGGCCGCTGCTTACCCATCACGAACGACCGCTTCGGATCCGGCTCATCGTCGTTGGGTTCGGGCCCATCCTGATCCAGCTTGTACAACAAATCCGCCGCGACTTTGCGGAGGTCTTCGGGGGTTTTGACCCGGGCATCGGCCACCAGATCCGTCTCGCACTGCAACAACGTGACCGGGTCGGCCGCCCACAACGGCACCTTGCCGAAAAACCAGGCGATCACCTGCACGTGCTCACTATTGATCGCACCCTCGGCCAACGCGGCGGCCACCAGTTCCCACACCGGACCCAACGCCTCGCCCGTGATCGCCGAGCGCGGACCCAAATTATCCGTGTCCCGCACCCTCCGGCGGGCCTCCTCCCGGCTGATCCGCAACCGCACATGCAACACCTCAGGCCAATCCTTGGCCCCGATCCCCTTGGCGGTGGCCTGGGTTTGTGCCGCGGCCAGGATCTGATGGTCGACCGCCTCGGCCGCGCACTTCAGGGTTTCGCGGCGGGACTGCAGCTCCAACAGGACTTTGATGGGCAACCCGCTGTAGTCCAGGCCGTTGACCGTGGCGATCGCATCCTCAAGCGCCGCGTAGGCGTTGAGGACAGTAGCGGAGTCGATGGCCATACTCGAACATTAGTTCGAATCACCGACAAGGCGCTGTGACGAATGGGCCACTAGTTACCTCCTGCAACCAGCGCTAACAAAGTGACCAAAGTTTTTTCGAGAGCGTCGCCGGTAAGGCAAGGAAACCCGGCCATCCAGCGCGGCACCCCATCCGGCAGCCTGGATCAGCCCAAGCTTTTCTCAAAATGACGCCGAATGGCAGCGAGCATCGCCGCGTGCGCCTTCTCCGCCTGCGCAGCAGTGAAAGCCATGAACGGAGAAGGTGCCTCTATATCCACTACCTCGGTGAGAGCGGTGCCTGCGCCGGCAGGCGCGAAGGTGACGGTGCCACTGAGCCGCACGGACGGAAATTGGCGCGCCTCGGTGTGCACGACGCCGTCGGGCGCGATCAGCACCGTGGCCCGGTAGGTCACGCGCAGACTCAACGGGCCGAATGGGATGCGATCCCGCACCCGATAGTCACGGCGGCGGCCCCGCACATCCTGCTGATCGGCCAGACAGTCCACCGCCACCACGAGCGGATGAACCAGCTTCATATTCGCCAGATCTGTATAGAAGGTGCGGACTTCGTCGGGCGTCCCCGGCACCTCTTCCCTGAGTTCGAACCGGGACCGCGACAGCCACATCGACCCACCGTAACTTGACCGTTTCAGATGGTCAGCCAGTATCCGCCGAATCGGCGGCATGAGCTGCCCGACAGGACGTCGAAACCGACGCAAAAGCCGCGCAGAGGCCGGTCACGCCGGTCTCGGAATTAGCTGGTCACGACCTCGCAACGACCGTCACGACCTTGCATTTGCGCAAAAGCTGTGTATGGCAGTATGTTTTGCGCATTCACCTGCGAAGACGTGAAATCGCTTCTGCCCCAAACGATGCGAATACACACCGATGTAACGCACACCACAGGATTCGCGAAACGTGATGGCAGACACAGTATTTTGACCGTCGCGATTTTCCGTTGCTAGCGTTCATCGCCATGTTTGCTATTGCGACCGCCTCGCTGCTGGCTTTGGTCAACCAGGTTTCGGGTACGCCGTACGTCTCCGGCGGAGACACGGCACGCGGCACTGACTGCTCCGGACTGGCCTCCTGGGTGGCCAACGCGGCCACCGGCCGCCCCATCTACGGCAACCGGTTCAACACCGGCAACGAAGAGGCCGCACTGCGGGCTCGTGGCTTCCTGCCCGGCACCGCGCCCGGCGCCCTGAACATCGGCTGGAACGGCGGCCACACGGCCGTGACGCTGCCGGACGGCACTCCGGTGTCCAGCGGTGAGGGCGGTGGCGTCCGCATCGGTGGCGGCGGCGCCTTCCAGCGCCAGTTCACCCACCACATGCACCTGCCGATGGCCCCGGGTGAGGACATCCCCGCCGACCTGCCTCTCGACGGCCCGCTGGACGCGCCCCTGGCGCCTCCGGCCGACCCGGCCGACCTCCCGGCCCCGGAAATCATCGAGGCGGCCAACTTCGCGCCCGCTCCCGAGGCCCCGGCGCCGGCCCCCGAGGCGCCTGCCCCGGCTCCTGAGGGCCCGGAGATGCCCGTCTAACCGTTCGACGACCCCTCTGTTTCACAGTCAGGGCTGCCACCGCTCAGCGATGGCAGCCCTGACTGCTATCTGACGTCTTCGGCAAGGTGGGTTCCGGTCAGGGTGTTCCCGGCCGCGACCAGGTCGGCCGGAGAACCCTCGAAGATGACCCGGCCGCCGTCGTGACCTGCGCCGGGACCCAGGTCGATGATCCAGTCGGCGTGCGCCATGACGGCCTGGTGATGTTCGATGACGAGGACCGACTTGCCGCCGTCGACGATCCGGTCCAAGAGCGCGAGCAGTTGCTCGACGTCCGCCAGGTGCAGGCCGGTGGTCGGCTCGTCGAGGATGTAGATGTCGCCCTTCTCCCCCATCTGCGTGGCGAGCTTGAGTCGTTGTCGCTCCCCGCCGGACAGTGTGGTCAGCGGCTGCCCGAGCGTGAGGTAGCCCAGCCCGACGTCCACCATCCGGGCGAGGATTTTCTGTGCGGCCGGCACTTTCGCGTCACCGTCGGAGAAGAACTGCTCGGCCTCGGCGACGGGCATGGCGAGCACTTCGGCGATGTTCTGCCCGCCCAGGGTGTATTCGAGCACCGAGGCCCCGAACCGCCGGCCTTCGCACTCTTCACAGCGCGACTCGACGGTCGCCATCACTCCCAGGTCGGTGTAGATGACTCCGGCTCCGTTGCATGCCGGGCAGGCGCCTTCCGAATTCGAGCTGAACAGTGCGGGTTTGACGTCGTTGGCCTTGGCGAACGCCTTGCGGATGTGGTCGAGCAGTCCGGTATAGGTGGCCGGGTTGCTGCGTCGCGATCCCCGGATCGGCGCCTGGTCGATGGTGACGACGCCGTCGCGCCCGGCCACCGACCCGTCGATCAGGGAGCTCTTGCCCGAGCCCGCCACGCCCGTGATCACGGCGAGCACGCCGAGCGGGATGTCCACGTCGACGTCCTGCAGATTGTTGGTGTTTGCGCCACGAATCTCCAACGCCCCGTTGGCTTCTCGCACCGACTCCTTCAGCGCCGCCCGGTCGTCGAGATGCCGTCCGGTGATACTGCCGCTACCGCGCAGCCCCTTCACCGTGCCTTCGTAAACCACCTGGCCGCCACCCGAGCCCGCCTCGGGACCGAGGTCCACCACGTGGTCGGCGATGGCGATCACTTCCGGCTTGTGTTCGACGACCAGCACGGTGTTTCCCTTGTCCCGCAGCTGAATCAACAGGTCGTTCATGCGGGTGATGTCGTGCGGATGCAGTCCGATGGTCGGCTCGTCGAACACGTAGGTGACGTCGGTCAGGGCCGAGCCGAGGTGGCGAATCATCTTGACCCGCTGCGCTTCTCCGCCGGAGAGTGTGCCGGCGGGGCGCGCCAGGGAGAGGTAGCCCAGACCGATCGCGACAAACGAGTCGAGCGTGTGCCGCAATGTCGCCAACAGGGGCGCCACGCCGGCGCCGAGGCGCTTGTCGTCGGCCAGCGCCCCGACCCACTCCGCGAGGTCGGTGATCTGCATGGCGCAGGCCTCGGCGATGTTGACGCCCTTGATCTTTGACGAGCGAGCCAGCTCCGACAACCGGGTGCCGTCGCACTCGGGACAAGTCGTGAACGTCACCGCCCGCTCGACGAACGCCCGGATATGGGGCTGCATCGCCTCGACGTCCTTGCTCAGGAACGATTTCTTGATCTGCGGGATCAGCCCCAGGTAGGTGAGGTTGACGCCGTCGACCTTGATCTTGGTCGCCTCCTTGTGCAGCAGGGCGTCCAGTTCCTTCTTGGTGAACTTCTTGATCGGCTTGTCGGGGTCGAAGAAGCCGCAGCCGTTGAAGATTCGGCCGTACCAGCCGTCGATGCTGAAGCCGGGAATGGTGATGGCGCCCTCGTTGATCGACTTGCTGTCGTCGTACAGCGCGGTGAGATCGATGTCGTTGACGGCGCCACGACCCTCACACCGCAGACACATACCGCCCACGATGTTGAAGTCGCGACGCTCTTTGACGGTGCGTCCGGCGCGCTCCATGGTCACCGCCCCGGCCCCGCTGATCGAGGCGACGTTGAACGAGAACGCCTGCGGCGAGCCGATGTTCGGTTCACCGATCCGGCTGAACAGGATCCGGAGCAGCGCACCGGTGTCGGTGGCGGTGCCGACCGTGGAGCGTGGGTCGGAGCCCATCCGCTCCTGGTCGACGATGATCGCGGTCGTCAAACCCTCGAGCACGTCGACGTCGGGGCGGGCCTGCGACGGCATGAAGCCCTGCACGAATGCGCTGTAGGTCTCGTTGATCAGCCGCTGCGATTCGGCGGCGATGGTGTCGAACACCAGCGAGCTCTTGCCGGAGCCGGACACCCCGGTGAACACCGTCAGCCGCCGCTTGGGGATCTCGACGCTGATGTCCTTGAGGTTGTTCTCCCGGGCATCGACCACGCGGATGAGGTCATGGCTGTCAGCGGCATGCGTTCTGCTGGGCATACCCACACGCTAACCGGGCCTCGAGCCGGGTCGCTTCTCGATTCCTGATCACTTCTCGCGAGCAGCCATAAAACTGTCGAAAATCACTGGGATATCGACAGTTTTATGTCTCCTCGCGAGAACACCGCTACTTGCCGAAGCCCGCCTTGCGCAGGGCGTCGGCCATCGAGCCGGACGGCACAGACTCGCGGCGGCCACCGCCATTGCCGCGCTGCGGATTACGTCCGCGATCTTGGCCATTGCCGCGGTTCTGTCCGCCACCGTTACCGCCGCGGTTGCCGCCATCGCGTCCGCGCGGCTGCCCGCCGCCGTCGCGCCGGGCTCCGCCGCCCTGCTCGGGCCGCTTGCCGTCGCGGGCGCGCTGCGGGTCGTCGTTGAGCCGCAGGCTCAGTCCGATGCGCTGCCGCTCGACATCGACCTCGAGCACCTTGACTTTGACGACCTGGCCGGACTTGACCACCTCGTGCGGGTCGGAGACGAAGCGGTCGGCCATCGCCGACACGTGCACCAGACCGTCCTGGTGCACGCCGACGTCCACGAAAGCGCCGAACGCGGCCACGTTCGTCACGACGCCCTCGAGCACCATGCCGACCTTGAGGTCGGACACCTTCTCGACGCCGGCCGCGAAGGTCGCGGTGGAGAACGCGGGGCGCGGGTCGCGGCCCGGCTTCTCCAGCTCGCCCAGGATGTCGGTCACGGTCGGGATGCCGAATCGTTCGTCGGCGAAGTCGCCCGGCTTGAGCGCGCGCAGCTTCCGCTCGTCGCCGATCAGTTCGGCGAGGGTGACGCCGGCGCGGTCGAGGATGCGCCGCACCACCGGGTAGGCCTCGGGATGCACACCCGAGGCGTCCAGCGGGTCGTCGCCTTCCCGGATGCGCAGGAAGCCGGCGCACTGCTCAAAAGCCTTGGGGCCCAGACGTGGAACGTCGAGCAGACCGCTGCGGCTGCGGAACGGTCCGGTCTTGTCGCGGTACGACACGATCGACTCGGCCAGCGATTCGGTGACGCCGGAGACCTTGGCCAGCAGCGGCACCGAGGCCGTGTTGAGGTCGACACCGACCGCGTTCACGGCGTCCTCGACCACCGCGTCGAGGCTGCGGGCCAGGGTTCCGGGCGTCACGTCGTGCTGGTACTGCCCGACGCCGATCGACTTCGGCTCGATCTTGACCAGTTCGGCGAGCGGGTCCTGCAGACGACGGGCGATCGAGACCGCGCCGCGCAGCGTCACGTCCAGGTCGGGCAGCTCGTGGGCGGCATAGGCCGATGCCGAGTACACCGAGGCGCCGGCCTCGCTGACGATCGCCTTGGTCGGCAGCCGCTTGGGACCGGACGCGCCCGCCGCCTTCAGGTCGGCGATGAGTTCGGTTGCCAGCGCATCGGTTTCGCGGGACGCGGTGCCGTTACCGATGGCGATCAGTTCGACGTTGTGCCGCGCGACGAGGGCGGCCAGCGTCGCCTTGGCGTCGTTCCACTTGTTCTGCGGCTGATGCGGGTAGATGGCACAGGTGTCGACGACCTTGCCGGTGCCGTCCACCACCGCGACCTTCACACCGGTGCGGAACCCGGGATCGAGTCCCAGCGTGGCGCGGGTTCCGGCCGGCGCGGCCAGCAGCAGGTCCTTGAGATTCTTGGCGAACACCGCGACGGCGTCCTCCTCGGCGCGCTGCCGCAGCCGGATCCGGGCGTCGACGGCCGCCGAGAACATCAGCTTGGTGCGCCAGGCCCAGCCGACCGTCGCGGTCAGCCACGGCGTGGCGGCGCCCCCGGCAGCCATGTCCACACCGAGCGACTGCGCGATCATGGCCTGGTACAGCGTCTCGTCGCCGCCGTCGAAGTTGAGCGACAGCGCCTCTTCCTTCTCACCTCGCAATACCGCCAGCACGCGGTGCGACGGCATGTCCTCGAGCGGCTCGGAGTACTCGAAGTAGTCGCGGAACTTCTGGGCGGCAGGGCTTTTCGCCGCCTCCTCCGACCACGGCTTGGTGGTCAGGGTGCCGTCGGACCAGAACTTCTCGCGCACGGCACCGACCAGTTCGGCGTCCTCGGACACCCGCTCCACCAGGATGTGGCGCGCGCCGTCGAGTGCGGCGGCGACGTCGGCCACCTCCTCACCCAGGAACTCGGCGGCCACGTCCTCGGGGTTGAGCGTGGGGTCGGCGAGCAGCCGGTCCGCCAGCGGCTCCAGGCCGGCCTCGCGGGCGATCTGCGCCTTGGTGCGGCGCTTGGGCTTGTACGGCAGGTAGATGTCTTCGACCCTGGACTTCGTCTCGGCGGCCAGCAGCGCCGCCTTCAGGTCGTCGGTGAGCTTGCCCTGTTCTTCGATCGAGGCCAGCACAGCGTCGCGCCGCTGATCCAGTTCACGCAGATACCGGAGCCGCTCCTCGAGGGTGCGGAGCTGACCGTCGTCCAGGCTGCCGGTGACTTCCTTGCGGTACCGCGCGATGAACGGCACGGTCGCGCCTTCGTCCAGCAGCCGTACCGCGGCGTCGACCTGACCTTCGGCGACGGCCAACTCTTCGGCCAGGCGGGCGTTCACGGACTTGACGACAGACTTGACGCTCAAATTCACGGGCTGGACCCTACCCAATGCTGCCGACAGTCGTCGGCAGCGGCGAGTAAGTTTGCGCTATGCCTCAGCCGATCCCGACGCACCACGCCCCTGGGCGCACCCGGTAGCGCGACATGAATCCCGACGTGCGCACCCTGTGGATGGTCGTCTCCATGACCGCCCTGCTGTTCGGGTTGCTGCATGTCTGGGTGGGGGCCGGTAGGCGGCGACATCCGGCGGTCCAGCTGTGGGGCGCGGGCAATTTCCTGGGTGCCCTCGGAGCCGGGCTGCTGAGCGCCCGCGGGCTGGTGCCCGAGGTGTTGTCGGTGACGGTCTCCAACGTCCTGATCGTCATGTGCTGGTCGTTGATCTGGGGTGGTCTGTGCGCCTTCAACGGCCAGCCGGTCCGCGGCCGGGTGATGGCTGCCGGGCCGCTGGTGGTGCTGGCCGCGTTCGAGTTGATACCGCCGTTCAACGTCAGCATCCCGGCCCGGGTGTCCCTGACGGCTCTCGTGCTGGCCGGATATTTCGCGCTCAGCGTCGTCGACGGCATCAAAGCCCAGCGTGTCGAGCGCCTGGCGTCGCGGCGCATCCTGATCGGCCTGTACGTCGTCGCGGCCGCGGCGACCGTCGCGCGTTCGGTCAGCCTCCATCTGGACGCCGGCGCGGTGCAGTTCGCCACCACCAGCGCGGCCGTGTCGGTGCCGATGCTCTTCTTCGCTTTCGCCGTGATGGCCATCAACCTGTGCCTGTCGCTGATGGGTTGGGAGCGGCTCGAGGATCAATTGGCCGACGCGGCGATGCTCGACTCTCTCACCAGGACGCTGAACCGCGCGGGCTTCATGATCCAGGCGCAGCGGCTGGCCGAGGAGTGCGTCGCGCGCCAGTTGCGGTGCTCGGTCATCGTGATGGATCTGGATGAGTTCAAGGCCGTCAACGACGTCTTCGGGCACGAGGCCGGCGACCGGCTGCTGACCGAGTTCGCATGCGTGGCACGGTCGAATCTGCGCAGCGGCGACCTGTTGGCGCGGATCGGCGGCGAGGAATTCTGCGCGATGCTGCCGGGTGTCGACGAAAGTCAGGCGGCCGTCATCGCCGACCGGCTCCGGGTGGCGTTCGCCGCCGCCACGTTCAGCCACAATGACGCGGTGCTCGCCGGAACGGTGAGCATCGGGGTATCGCAGCTCGGGCACAAGGCGGGGTTGCGGTCGGCGATCCGCCGCGCCGACGTGGCGATGTACGAAGCGAAGAGCCGGGGCCGCGACCGCGTGATCCGCGCCTCCGCGGCGGGCAGGGACTGAGCTCTCGACTCAGTACGTCCCGCAGTTCGGCGACGTGGGCTCACCGTTGAAGCGCGCCGCGATCCATTGCATGGCGGGCTCGCCGTCGACCAGCATCGGCAGGGCATGGTTGATCACCAGTTTGTTCAGGAACGGGGGCTCCTCGTTGGTGCGGAACTCGACATCGGCCCCCTTGTCGCACCAGTCCCGCCCGAGCTGGTTGGCCGCGGTCCACGGCACGAGCGGGTCGTAGCGGTTGCTGTTGATGAGGACCGGAGCGTTGGGCTTGTACTTGCCGAGCTTCTGCATGTCGAACAGCGTCTTGAAGGGCTCTTCCTCGACCAGCACGTTGATGTCCTCGGTGAAGTACGGCTGCAGATGCCGGAACATGAAGTCGACGATGGTCTGACCGACGCACTGCCGTGAGACGCTCTCGAGCATGTCCTTGCCGCGCTGGGTGAGCTTGGAGCGGATCAGGTCGGCGAACTCGGGGTAGGCGTAGATTTCGCCGTTGAGCGCGTAACCGACCACGCCGACCAGCGCGCTGCCGTCGGTGTACGGGAACAGTTCCTTGAGATCGGCGACCGGCGCCCCGGCGTACGTGCCGACGACGTGCAGTTCAGGCGCGTAGGACGACGCCAGCTCGGCCGCCGACGCCGCAGCGCCTCCGCCTTGCGAGTACCCCCAGAAAGCAACGGGCCCATCGGGATCCAGTGAGGTGCCCGGCAGCTTCTTGGCGGCGCGCGCGGCGTCGAGCACCGCGGCGGCCTCGGCCACGCGGTTGACGTACGTGTGCATCCCGGGAGTACCGAGGCCCTCGTAGTCGGTCATCACGATCGCGAAACCGCGCGCGACCATCGTGGCGATGAACGCCTCTTCGTAGTTGACCATGATGTCCCAGCCACCCGAGTAATGGATGCCCTGGTTGAACTGGCGTGACGGTGCGCACTGGTTGCCCTGGCCCTGTGTGCCGACCGCGTAGCTGATCAGTGGCCGCGGTCCCTTGCCCGGCCAGTCGTTGTACGGCTCGAAGTAGGTACCGGTCACGGCGACCGGGTTTCCGCGGGCATCGGTGCTGCGGTACATGATTCGCGTGCCGGTGGCCATGATGGCGCCGAGCTGGCCGGACGGTTCGAGCACCAGGCGCGACGGTTCGGTGCGGATCAGGTCCCCGGGGCGGCCGGGCGGCAACGGGTCCGGGGGTAGATAGAACTCGGCGTACTGCGGCTCGTCGCCGTCCGCGTGGGCTGCGGGCACTCCCGCGAGCACTGAACCGATGAGCAGACACGCTGCCAGAACGCCCCCGAAACGATGCATAACGGGACAATAACAATGGGACTCTCGTACACGAAATCAGGAATACCTGAAACCAAGAATTCAATTCTTGACGGACGTCGAGTGACAGGCCGCACAGACATTACCTGGAAGCGATCCACGAAGTCGGCGCGCCCGATGTGTCCGCCACGGCATATCGCGAGCGATTCCGCGTGACATCACACCTGCGAGAACGCCGCTATCGGAGTTTCTGCCCCGGCGCGCTGATTTACTGGCCATCGTTACTTCGACCCCGGAGATGAGCAGCAATGGACGACGAGACGACGGCCGCCCCCGACACAGCGGACAGCCCGCCGGTGATCACCGCGCAGGGGCTCGCTGTCATCGGCGAGCACGGCCCGCTCTTCTCTGATGTCGACCTGGAGCTGCGGCCCGGATTCCACGCCATACAGATGCCGGGCGGTCCGGCGCAGCACACGCTCCTGCTGTCGCTGGCAGGCCGGCTCAAGCCGACGCGCGGCACCGTCACCGTCAACGGCGCGACGGGGCCCCGCGGCATCCGGAAGCACTGTGCCATCGCCGCGTTCGCCGACATCGACGACCTGGAAGACATGGTGACGGTCCAGACGGTCATCACCGAGCAGCGCCGCTGGGTGTCGCCGTTCCCGGCCTGGGTTCCGGTCCAGTCGGACGTCCCGGAGATGACGGCGGTCTTCGGCGACGACCTTCCGCTGCTGTCGCCAAAGAGCTTCATCATCGAGCTGTCCGATCTCGAGCTCTTTCTGCTGCGCATCACCCTGGCCCTGATGTCCGACCGGCCGGTGCTGATCGTCGGCGACCTCGAGCAGGTCCGCGACAACGAACGCCGTGCCCTCGCGGTACAGCGGCTCGGCGCCCTCGCCGAGCACCGCACCGTCGTCGTCGGAGTGACCAACCCGCTGGGCGAGGACGCCCCCGACCACGTTCTGCATGACCGCCGCATGCTGACCGGAAAGGCCTGACCATGCTTGCTGGACTCGCATTCGGCTCTGAGATCAAGCGATTCGGCCGCAGCCGCATGACGCGCGCCGCGATCGTGGTGCTGATGCTGCTGCCGCTGGTGTACGGCGCGCTGTACCTGTGGGCGTTCTGGGACCCGTTCGGCCAGGTCAACAAGATGCCAGTGGCCCTGGTGAACGCCGACCGCGGCGCCGTCGTCGAGGGCGTCCACGTCAACGCGGGCGACGAGATCGCCCGGAGCCTGACCGCGGACCACAGCCTCGACTGGCATGTGGTCAGCGACAAGGAGGCGCGCGACGGCGTCGAGCACGGCAAGTTCTACTTCATGCTGGAGCTGCCGGAGAACTTCAGCGAGGCCATCGCCTCACCCGTCAGCGGCGATCCCCAGAAGGCCCAGCTGATCGCGGTGTACAACGACGCCAACAACTACATCTCCTCGACCATCGGACGCACGGCCACCAGCCAGGTGCTCAACGCGGTGTCGACGCGCATCTCCGGCCAGGCGGTGAATCAGATTCTGTCCGTGGTGGTTTCGTCCGGAGCCGGCATCAAGCAGGCCGCCGACGGAGCGCAGAAGCTGGCCGACGGCGCGGCGCAGGTCGACACCGGCGCCGGCAAGCTGGTCGGCGGCCTCGACGACGCCCGGAACGGCTCGGCCAAGCTGTCGGCCGGCGCCAAACAACTCTCCTCCGGAATCAACCAGGCCACCGATCCGCTGCTGAAAGTGACCAAGGCCCTGTCGCAGGTCGGCGGGAGCACCGAGCAGTTGCAGCAGAGCGCGACGGCGCTGGAGCAGGCCGCCGATCAGGCCGGCGCGCTCGCCACCGCGCAGGACACCGCGGCAGCAGCGATCGGTTCGGTGATCCAACAACTTTCGGTGAACCAGGACCCGGTTTCGGTCGGCGCGGTCAACACCCTGCGCGGCGTCCAGGACCAGCTGAACGGCCACCAGTTCACGCCACAGATCCGCCAGCAGATCACCGATGGCCGCAATGCCGCGATCTCGATGACCGAGAACCTGCGCTCCCCCGGCAGCCCGCTGCGGACTGCTCTCGATCAGGTGGGCGGCAGCGGCCAGCAGCTCACCGACAAACTGAACCAATTGCGTAACGGCGCCCAGCAGTTGGCCACCGGCAATGCGCAATTGGCAAGCGGCATCGTGCAACTCGATGACGGGGCGCGCCAGTTGAAGTCGGGCACCGTTCAACTCAAGGACGGCAACCACGAACTGGCCACCAAGCTGGCCGACGGCGCCAAGCAGGTGCCGACGTGGACCGAGCAGCAGAAGCAGGCCATCGCCGACACCATCGGCGGTCCGGTGAACCTGGAGTCCTCACACGAGAACGGTGCCCCCAACTTCGCCACCGGCATGGCCCCGTTCTTCCTGACGCTGGCCCTGTTCTTCGGTGCGCTCGTCCTGTGGATGGTGTTGCGGCCCTTGCAGAACCGCCCGATCGCCGCCGAGGTGCTGGCCATTCGCGTGGTGTTCGCCAGCTATCTGCCCGCGGCGGTCCTCGCCCTGGGCCAGTCGATCATCCTGTACTGCGTGGTGCGGTTCGCCCTCGGCATGCAGGTGGCGCATCCGGTGGCGATGCTCGGCTTCATGATGCTGATCTCGCTGGCCTTCGTCGCCGCGACGCAGGCCATCAACGCACTGGTCGGGCCGGCGGTCGGCCGCGTGCTGATCATGGCCCTGCTGATGCTGCAGATGGTCAGTGCCGGCGGGATGTACCCGGTCGAGACGACGTCCAGGCCGTTCCAGGTGATGCACAAGTTCGATCCGATGACGTTCGGTGTCAACGGACTTCGCCAGCTGATCCTCGGCGGCATCGACGGCCGGCTGTGGCAGGCCATCATCGTGTTGGTGTGCATCTGGCTCGGCGCACTGGGCATTTCCAGCCTGTGCGCCCGCCGCAACCGGACCTGGAACCTGATCCGGCTCTTGCCGGCCATCAAGATGTAGCGGCTTCTACCCCAGGCTGACGGTGCCGTCCGGGTTGACGCGCCAGTTCGGGTTGTGCGCGATTTCCCAGATCACGCCGTTCGGATCCTGGACATGCGCGTGGAACACGCCACCGAACTGACCGGGCTGCGGCGGCTTGAGTGTGGTGCCGCCCGCGGCGGTCATCGCGGCCGCCAGCTCGACGACTGCGTCCGGGCTGTCGACGTTGTGCGCCAACGTGATTCCGCTGACCTGCGAATGGTCGGCAGCCTGTGCGAGGTCGGCATTGAACTTCTCCGCGAGGAAGAATCCGAGCAGCTGACCCGGCGCCGTCTGGTAGAAGATGATCTCCCCCGGCACATCGAGCGCCGGGGTCCACCCGAGCGCGCCGTAGAACTGCCGGGTGGCGTCGAGATCGACCGTGGCCAGGGTGAAGAAGTGCACTTGCTGCTTCATGGCCCCAGGCTACGTAGGCCCACCGACAGTTCTCGCGCGGTGCGACTAGAGCAAACCCACGCCGGCGACCAGGAGCGCGATGACCTTGGTCATCTCGAGCGCGACATAGGCGTAGTGACCGCGGGAGCGCGGGCCTTCGCGGCCGGCGAGCACCTCGTCCGACCGGCGATTGAGCCCGGGCCGGACAGCGACCAGCTGCACGACCAATGCCCCCACGGCCACGGCGAACGCGACCATGACGGTGACCGACGGCCGATTCACCAAGGCTGCGAGCACGATTGCCGCGGCGAACACCAGCTCGACGGTGTTCAGCGCGCGGAACACCAGGCGCCCGATGCCGAGACCGATCGGCAGGGTGACGTTCGGCGCGCGGAATTTGAGCGGCGCCTCCAGGAAGGAGATGGCGAGCACCATCCCCAACCAGACGAAGGTGATGGCGACCTGGATCGCAGTCGGTGTACTCATCAGCGGCGAGGTTAGACGGCCAGCGGGCTGAACGCTTCGAACCAGATGCGGTCACGCGCCACACCGGCGGTCCCGAGCTGCCGGACCACCTCTGCCATGAAGGGCGTCGGACCGCAGATGTAGGCGTTGACATCCGGCGGAAATGCGATGGCGCTCAGGTCGATTCGGCCATGCCGGTCCGGTTCGGTGAGCGGATAGCCGTCGGGCAGCCCGTCGTACCAGGTGTGCAGTGCAGCACCGGGAATCCGCGCGACCAGATCGGCCAGTTCCGCACGGTGGGCGTGACTGGCGCGGGTGCGGTCGCAGTGCACGACGGTCACAGAGCGTTGGGGCTGCTCGGCCGCGATGAAGTACAGCATGCCCAGCACCGGCGTGATCCCGATGCCCGCCGAGATCAGCAACAGCGGCGTCTCGGCCGGACTGTCCAGGGTGATGTCGCCGAAGGGGTGCGACACCTGCAGCACGTCACCTTCGAAAACGTACTCGTGCAGGTGCGACGACACCGCGCCGTCGCGGCGCACCGAGATGCGCCACCCGTCCACGGCACCGGCGTGCGACAGGCTGTACTGACGAATCTGGCGCGCGCCGTCGGGCAGCTGCACCGCCACCGAAATGTACTGTCCCGGAGCGAAATCGGGCAACTTGGCACCATCGGCGGCAGCCAGTCCGAAGGCCACGGTGAGTGGCGACTGCTGCACCCGTTCGACCACCCGAACCGGCATCCAGACATGCTCCGGACTGGTGCCGGCCGCCTCATACAACTCCCGTTCGCGGCCGATCAGCAGGTCCGCCATCGACCAGTAGACCGCCGTCCACGCCTCGGCGACATCGGCGGTGACGACATCGGCACCGAGCACCTCGACGATCGCCGCGAACAGGTGTTCATAGACCACCGGGTACTGGTCCGGCGCCACGCCGAGGGACGCGTGCTTGTGTGCGATGCGCTCGACGACGTCCGCCCCGGGGGCATCAGGGTGCACGAGCAGCGTGGCGTACATCGCGACCGACCCCGCCAATGCCTTCTGCTGCGACCCGTTCGCCTGATTGCCGCGGTTGAACAGGTCACGCTCCAACTCCGGATGCGCCGCGAACAGGCGACGGTAGAAGACCGGGGTGATCTCGCCGATCGCACCGCCGACCACAGGCAACGTGGCTTTGACAACCTCGGCGTGGGCCGGCGACAACGTGGACGTGGACGTGGACAACATGGCAGAACCTCTCACTTCGTCGTGAATGCGTCGGCGCGACCCGGATCGATGATTCGTCGAGGCCGGTCCGCCGCCTGCCAGCAGGCTATTTAAATAAGCATCATCGATGCAAGTATTATGCTGCGTGACCTACGACACCATGTAGTAAGCACCGGTCCGCAGTCGGAACGACCGATCCCGCGAATCCGGCAGCCAGAGGTTTGACTCCACCGTCAGACGGCAATGAACGAGATATGTTCACTGACAAAATGATTCCCCTGTTGGCGGCCGGAGCGTTCGCAGCGGCCGGCGTGGCCGCCTCGTTCGTGTCAGCCGATATCGTGCCGAGCACCGTCGGCGCCCACCCCGTGCTGACCAGCTACCCGCTGCAGCCCGTCGATGATCCCGGCCCTGGCCCGGGCGGTGGCGGTTGTGTCAACGGCCAGTGTGGTTCCGGTGGCGTGAATGGTGGTCCCGGAGGCGGCCCGGGAGGTGCCGGCTGCGTACCCACCCAATGGGGCACGGCGTGCGGTTCCGGCGGCACGAATGCCGGTCCGGGCGGAGTCCCCGGTGGTAGCGGCTGCATTCCCGGAGTGGGCTGCGGCGGCGGGCACGGCTAACCGCCGGTGAGCCCGGTTTCCCCGACCAGCAGACGATCGACGACGCTGGTGCTCTCGGGCGAAAGCCCTTGGTGCATCAGCGCGTCGAGCGGCTGGGCGGCCGCGGTCGCCGTCAGGTCTGCGCGACCTGCATGCGAATCTTCCGCAGCGTCCGCTCCAGGATGCGCGAGACGTGCATCTGCGAGACGCCGATCGTCTCCGCGATCTGGCGCTGGGTCTTGGATTTGAAGAACCTCAGGTAGAGAATCCGCTGTTCACGCACCGGCAGGGACTGCAGCACCGGTTTGACCGATTCGCGGTCGGTGATGCGCTCGAAACCTTCGTCGACGTCACCGAGCAGATCGGACAGCGACTGCGGGTTGTCCTCGTTGTCGACGACGGGCGTGTCGAGTGATTGCGGTTGATAAGCATTGGCCGCCAGGAGGCTTTCCGTGATCTGTTCCGGCGCAACGGACAGCGCCTCCGCCAGTTCGCTGATGGTCGGCGTGCGCCCCAACTGCTGCGTCAATTCCGTTGTCGCGCCCTTGATTTGCTGGCGGATGTCGCGAATGCTCCTCGGGACGTGGACTTTCCAGCCGTAGTCGCGGAAATGGCGGCGCAACTCCCCCATGATGGTCGGGACGGCGAACGCCACGAACCCGGCACCGTTGTCCGGATCGAAGCGGTTGATCGCTTGGATCAGGCCGACCCGCGCTACCTGGACCAGGTCGTCGAGGTTTTCCCCCCTGCCGTCGAAATGGCGGGCCAGCCGGTCGGCCAACGGGCAGCACCGCAACACGATTTGTTCGCGTTGCCGGGCGAATTCGTCGGATTCGGCCGGAAGGGCGCGTAGCTCTACCACCAATTCCGGTACGTCCGCATATTCGTCGGCGTAGCGGTCTCCTTCAGGTAAACGCTTCTCCAGCAACGAAGTTGACATGACGTGCCTTCCCCAGGCCCACAACACGCATCGGGAGATTCGGCTCCCTGAGTATCGACTCGGCGCCGTGGCATGCGTGTTGTTTCCACCAGTGAGGTGGACCGGCAATCTGCCGTCGCCGATCGCCACCTACGGCACCCAGCACAGCCGTGCCCTCATCTGGACCGCGGCTGCATACCGGACAGGTAGCTCTCAGCTGCCGTCGCTTCGGTCTAAGCAACTGCGCCATCTTGACGCTGTACCCGACCTTACCGCCGAACGCATCGGGGCACCACCGCGACGCTGCGCCGACCGGCCATCACAGCTGGTCAGGCGGCAAAAAACATTTCTGCGAGAACAGGTTTGGCCGAGAATGGCCCAGGGTATGCACCCCGTCGGCGTGAGCAGCACTTGAAAACCCAACAGGAACGGCTCTTTTCGATGGCGGTGTGTATTACCTGCGGAACGGATTGCGACGAGTCGTTCACGTTCAATTGGAACGGACGCAGCGCGAGCTTCGACTGCATCGAATGTATGGCCACGATGGTGGCCCCGATGTGCCGCCACTGCGGATGCCGAATACTGGGCCACGGGTTGCGACTCGACGGCCGCCAGTATTGCTGCGACCATTGCGCGCAGGCCGGCGAACACTCGGCCCGGCCGGCGGCGAACACCGACCGCTGGCAATTCGGATAGCGGTCTCCCGGCCCAGCCCGGACGAGTGACGCCACTGATGGTTTAGACCGACGGTTCCCGGGGTAAACGGGCCGTATTCGTCGACCGCAATGGAGCGATCCGACCGGTGAGCCGAAGATCGGTGGGTTCAGTCATGAAGACCATCACGTGTTGTATCGCCGCGGCGGTGCCGCTGACCTCCCTGTTGCTGGCCGTACCGGCCGGGAGCGTTCCAGCGCCTGCGCAACCCTGCCCCGATATTCAAGTGATTTTCGCGCGGGGCACGATGGAACCACCGGGCGTGGGCAAGGCCGGTCAGGCCTTCGTCGACGCACTGACCGCACGGGCTGCGGGCCGGACCGTCGATGTGGCCCCCGTGGACTACCCGGCGTCGCTCGATTTCGCGACCGCCGCGGACGGGGTCGTCGACGCGACGAACAGGGTCCAGAGCACAGCATCAGTCTGTCCCACCACGAAGATCGTGCTGGGCGGGTATTCCCAGGGCGCGGCGGTGGCCGCGTACATCACCGAGGACGCCGTCCCCGCCGGCGTCACCCTGCCGATGGGCATCACGGGACCGATGCCGGCATTCGTGGCAGACCATGTTGCCGCGGTCGTGCTGTTCGGCAAGCCCTCGTCCGGCTTCCTGCAGATGGTCTACACCGGTGCGCCCCCGATCACGGTCGGCTCACGTTATGTGTCGAAGACCCTCGACCTGTGCATCGCCGATGACCCGGTGTGCTCGACGGCCGGCGGCGACAATGCCGCCCATGTGGCGTACTCCGACAACGGAATGGCCGACCAGGCAGCACAATTCGTCATGAACAAGCTCGGCCGCTCCCCTGCACAACCCCGCGTCGAGCAGGCCGCGCCGCGCTGATCAGCGGCCGGTCAGCAGCGGAAACTCCTCGGCTTCGACGCGCTGCGTGTGGTCTTCTGTGGCCTGTTGTAAGTCGGTAAGGGCGCTCTCGAATTCTGCCGAGGCCGGGTCCAGCCGGGCCATGCGGTCCAGCCGCTGCTTGGTGTCGTCCGTCTCGCCGCGCAACGACTCGACCACCAGCCCGCGCCGCACCCTCGGGTGAACCAGTAGTTCCTCGCTCACTTCCTGCGCGGTGAGCGCCGCGCGCAGCTCCGCGAAGTGCCGCCGGCGCGCAGCGGTGTCGGCCGCGTGCAACGTCTTGCTGAACAGTTCGCGTGCCATGAGGTGCCGGGCCTTGACGTAGTCGATGACGGCATCGGTGGCAGTCGTCGATGCAGGTGTCATGAAAATCCCCTCCAAGGTCGTTCCGGCCGGTGTTCCAGCTTCTGCTACCCAATTCGCGGCGAAGTAAACCCACCAATTGCGCCTGAATCAATGCTGCGAGACGTCGGCGCTGCCCTCCTCGGGTGGCCAGTGGTGCCCCTGTGACGCCGCGCCCGGGTCGTGGAAGTCGCCGCGTGACAACGGCACCCACTGCTCGCTCGCTGCGGCCTGCTCGGCGGGGAAATCTTCCAGATCGCCGAACGGCTGCGCGTCCCACATCGCGAACGTCAGCGGTGTCCGGAGCCAGCTGTACAGCAGCAGATAGGTCGCTTCGAGCGAATCGAGGTGCGTGCGCTCCCAGCCGTGACTGCCGTCGAGCCCGAATCCGACGAGCGCGGCGCGCGTGGCCGCGCCGGCCTCGATCGCCGCCGCCACGTCCGACCGGTAATACCGAAAGATGTCGCGGGCGTAGGTGATTCCCTTTTCCTGCGCCAGCTTGCACAGCTTGCGGGTCAGGTAATAGTCGAACGGCCCGTGCATGTCGGCCATCGGGATGGTGACGCCGTGCTCCAGGGACTGCTGGCCGGGCGCGCACACGGCGTTGTCGACCGACACCAGCTCCGCGACATCGGGCGGCAGGCCGTGACTGGCGCCGTGGCCGACCTCCTCGGTGATCGTCACCATGAGCGTGGTCCGGTGTGGCAGCACGATGTTCCCCTCGGCGACGACCTTGGCCAGCGTCAATGCGATGGCCACACCGGCCTTGCCGTCGAGGTGGCGGGAAACGACGAAGCCGTCCTCCGTCAGCTCGGGGCTGGCGACCAGCGCGACGAAATCGCCGACGTTGAGGCCTAGCTTCTCGAGATCCGCGCGCGATGACACGCTGCGGTCGACGCGGACCTCGACGTCGTCCCAGCTGGTCGGCTGCGTATCGATCTCGTCGCCGAACGCGTGACCACTCGCCTTGAGCGGCATCACGGTTCCGGTGAAGAACTGGTCGTTGTCGTCGGGCAGGATGCGGACCCGGGCGCCGGTCGCGAACCGCGCCGAGAAGGTGCCGACGGGCACGAGCGCCAGCCGGCCGTTGTCCTTGAGTTCGCGGACCATGCAGCCGATGGTGTCGGCGTGCACCACGATGGCGCGGTCGGTGGTCTGCGACCGCCCCGGCAGTTCGGCGATGAGTGCACCGCGCCGGGTCAGCGTGAATGGCACGCCGAGTTTCGTCAGGGTCTGGCCGATCAGTTGCATCACGGCATCGGTGCGACCCGAGGGGCTCGGCGTCTGCAGCAGCGCCAGCAGGGTGTCGACCATCCAGCCCCGGTCGTCCGGCGACATCCGTACGTTCTCGGCATCGTCGGGCTCAGCCATCATCTCTCCAAATGTCAGTGTTGCTCGATCGGGTCGGGATGCCAGGCCCACGGCGTCGCTGCGGTTCGCGGGAACAGCAGATCGATGAACGCCTGTGCGGTCGGCCGCGGCTCGTGATTGGCGAGGCCGGGCCGCTCGTTGGCTTCGATGAAGACGTACTCCTCGCCGCTCACCGACGGCACGATCAGATCGATCCCGGTCACCGGAATCTCGATCGCAGCGGCCGCGTCGACCGCCACTTTCGCCAGCATGGGGTTGAGTTCGTCGGTGACGTCGTGAATGGTCCCACCGGTGTGCAGGTTCGCGGTGTGCCGCACGATGAGGCGTTCGTTGGCGGGCAGCATATCGTCCAGCTGCCAGCCCGCCTTGTGCACGGTGTCATCGGTGACGCTGTCCAGCGGGATCACCGACTCCCCGTGCGTGGCCACCGACCGGCGCCGGCTCTGCGCTTCGATCAGCTGGCGGATGGTGTGGGTGCCGGTGCCGATCACCTCGGGTGGCCGGCGGAGGGCGGCGGCGATCACCTTGCCGTCGATGACGATGATGCGCAAATCCTCACCCTCACAACGCTCTTCGATGAGAACATCGGGGCAGTGCTGCACGGCGAGCCCGATGGCCCGGTTGAGTTCGTCGGGTGTGGTGACCCCGACGGTGATGCCCGCGCCCTGTTCTCCGCGGGCGGGCTTGACGACAGCGCTGCCCACCTTCTCCAGGAAGCGGCAGTCCTCGTCGGTGAATGTCGCAGTGCAGCCTTCCGGTATGCGGATGCCGGCCTCGGCGACGACGGATCGGGCGATGCGTTTGTCGTCACACCGGCTCATCGCCACTGCGCTGGTCAGCTCGGACAGCGATTCGCGGGTGACGATGCTGGTCCCGCCATGGGTCAGCCGGAGGTAACCTGCCTGCGCGTCGAGCACGTCCACCGCGATGCCCCGCAGGATCGCCTCGTCGGCGATGATGCGCGCATACGGATTCAGCTGGGCCAGTTCCTCTTCCGGCTTCACCGGGGCGAACAGCGCTTCGTTGATGGCGTTCTTGCGTTTGATCCCGAGCACAGCGGGGACACGGGCGAAGCCGATGCGCTCATACAGCGCGATGGCACCGTCGTTGTCGTGCAGCACCGAGAGATCCATCTGTGCCCGTCCCCGCCGGACGAACTCCTCGATCAACGAGCGCACCAGCAGGCCGCCGGTGCCGGGCCGGGTCACGGCCGGATCCACCGCGAGGCACCACAGGCTGGAGCCGTTCTCCGGATCTCCGAACAGCTGGCGGTGGTCGATGCCGGTGACCGTGCCGACGACTTGTCCGGTCGCGTCGTCGACGGCGACCAGGTACACCACCTGCGGTGCGGTCTGGCTGTTGGTCCACATGAGGTCACTGTCGGCCGGCACCATGTGGCACCGCACGTAGATGTGGTTGATCGCCACGCAGTCCTCGAGCGAATTCACCTGGCGCACGGTCAGTCCCGGCACGTCGGGCGGCCGGTACTGCATGGGCTTCGTCAGGTCGAGGCGGTAGGTGAAACTGGGGTCGATGAAGAATTCGTGGGAGTGCAGTGCCACGAAGACATGCGGCGCGTCGAGGTACATCCCGATGTCACGGCGCCCGCTGCCCTCTTCCCGCAGCGCGGTGCCGAACGCGTCGGGGTCGTGGAACGTCTGACCGAAAACCAGCCGCCCCCAACCCATGTCCTGTATGACGCCCTCGGCCCTGTCGGTGGTTTCCGTTGTCGTCATCTGCCCGCTCCGTCGACGTGGGTGGCTAGCCAGAGTTCCAGCAATCCGATCTGCCACAACGGGTTCCCCCGCAACGGGGTGAGATTGCCGTTGGGATCGTCGAGCATCCCGGCGACCGCGTCGGGAGCGAACAGACCACGGTCACGCGCGGCCTGACTGTGCAGCGCGTCGCGGACCAGGTCGAGGTAGGGGCCTGCGAGATGCTTGAGCGCGGGCACGGGGAAATAGCCCTTGGGCCGGTCGATGACGTCGGCCGGGATGACCTTGCGCGCAGCGTCTTTCAGGACGCCTTTACCGTCCTGGGCGGTCTTGAGTTCCGGCGGGCACGTCGCCGCGAGCTCGACCAGCTCGTGGTCGAGGAAGGGCACGCGGCCCTCCAGCCCCCACGCCATGGTCATGTTGTCGACGCGTTTGACCGGGTCGTCGACGAGCATGACGGTGGTATCGAGGCGCAATGCCCGATCGGTCGCGGTGGCCGCGCCGGGATGACTGAAGTTCTGCAGCGCGAAAGCGCCCGCGGAATCGTGCTCGAGCCGCCATTGCGGTTGCAGCAGGCGGTTGACCGCGTCGTGACTGCGGTCGAAGAACGCCGCGCGGTAGTGCCGCAGCGCGTCGGCCGGATCGTTGTCGACGGCCCGCGCCATCGGCGGGTACCAGTGATAGCCGGCGAAGATCTCGTCGGCGCCCTGTCCGGACTGCACGACCTTCACATGCTGGCTGACCTCCTGCGACAGCAGGTAGAACGCCACGCAGTCGTGGCTCATCATGGGCTCGCTCATGGCTTCGATGGCACCGGAGAGCGCAGGCAGCATGCGCGCGGAGTCGATACGGATCTGGTGGTGGTCGGTGTCGAACTGGCGGGCGATGATGTCGGAGTACTTGAACTCGTCGCCCTCCTCGCCACCGGCGGATTCGAATCCGATGGAGAAGGTGGCCAGGCCGTGCTGGCCGGCTTCGGCGAGCAGACCGACGATCAAGCTGGAGTCCAGGCCACCGGACAGCAGGCAGCCCACCGGCACATCCGCGACCAGGCGGCGCTCGACCGCGGTGCGCAGTGCCGCCAGCACCGCGTCCCGCCAGTCGTTCTCGGTCCAGTCGGCCCGTTCGAGCGACCGCTCGAAAACCGGTTCCCAGTACGTCGTTTCCGTGCGCTTGCCGTCCCGTTCGATGCGCATGACGGTGCCCGGCGGCAGCTTCTGCACACCACGCAGGATGGTGCGCGGGGCGGGCACGACCGAGTGAAAGCTCAGATAGTGTTGCAGCGCAACAGGATCGAGTTCGGTATCGACACCGCCGGCAGCCACCAGCGCCGGCAGTGACGACGCGAAACGCAGCGCTCCCCCGTCGGCTTCACACCAGTACAAGGGCTTGACGCCGAGGCGGTCACGCGCCAACAGCACCCGGCCCGACTCGATCTCCGCGACCGCGAAGGCGAACATCCCGTACAGGTGCTCGACGACGCGTTCACCCCACTCCTGGTACCCCTTCAGCACCACCTCGGTGTCGCTGTGCGAGAAGAAGCGGTATCCCTTGCTCGAAAGTTCCTGGCGTAGTTGGGGATAGTTGTAGATGCACCCATTGAAGACGACGGTGAGGCCGAGCTCCGGATCGTGCATGGGCTGGTGTCCGTGACTGGACAGATCGATGATGGCCAGACGCCGGTGACCCAACGCCACCCCGTCCCGCACCCATAGTCCGCTACTGTCCGGGCCCCGCGGTGCCATGCGGTCGGTCATGGCAGCAACCGCCGCCAGATCAGCACCACGGCCCCAGGCGATTTCGCCGGCAATGCCGCACATGGTGGAAGTCAGCTCCCTTGGTGGACGTCTCCGGCTCCACCGTACCCGATGTGCACCGTCGACGTGCGGATGATTCAAATTTGTTCTGTTGCAATATGTTTGCTCGCGGAGCTCTCAGCGATCCGATTTACGGCCACGAAAGTGCCCGTGCCGCTGACCGCGCTCCCGCAGCGTCATCTGGCGTTTCCTGTTGATTTCCAATCGATTTCGTGATGCAGGGTCCGGTTAGCCGGCTACCGCCTTGCGCGGTAGCCGACTAACCTCGTCAAAATGTCTGTGCCACTACCCCGTTGGACAGCGGGATACGCGCGCGGACCACGCAATTGCGTCCGCTGCCGTCGGCGCCTCTGTACCGATCGCCGCCACGCGTCGAATCGACCGTATTGAGTTGTCGCTCGCGTCCGTCAAGGACTGCTCCCCTCCATGGCTCCGCTCGATCAGCTCAGGGCAGGCGCTGCCCTCGGCTTCACATACCCGGGCACGGGCCGGCCGAAACCTCCGAGCCGCAAATTGGGGAAAATCGCAGGCACACTGGTCAGGTGATCGATTTCCGCGGGTACCTGCTGGTCGCCGCCCTGCTCGCCACGACCGCCCTGACACTGGTCCTCGGGATCACCGATCCCGAGGCGCCGCTGTCCTACCCGACCCGGTTCCTGGTGTGGAACATGTTCCTGGCCTGGATCCCGGTACTGTTCGCGGCCGCGTTTGCCGCGGTGACGCGGCGCCGCTGGCTGCTTCCGCTGGGGCTGGGCTGGCTCGCGTTCCTGCCGAACGCGCCGTACCTGGTCACCGACCTGGTCCACCTGGGTGAACGGGACGAGCTGTGGCGCCACGTCCTGCAGTACGGGTTCGCGGCGTGGACCGGCATCCTGCTGGGCACCGTGTCCCTGTTACTGGTGCACAAGCGGATCGATCGCGAGTTCGGACCTGTCTGGGGCTGGCTGACCGTGGTGACGTCCGTGGGTCTCTGTGCGATCGGCGTCGTGATCGGCCGGTTCCAGCGCTGGAACTCCTGGGACCTGGTCACCCGGCCCCACGCGGTCGTGGCGGCCACGTTCGAGTGGGTGCGCTCGCCGCTGTCGTACGTGCAGTCCACCGGGGTCGGGCTGGCGGTCGCCGCGTTCTTCGGGTTGGCCTACGTGACCATCTGGGCACTGGGCGGCGTGTCCCGCCCGCGGGTCAGCGCGAGTCCAGGAAGGTGATGACCGCCAGCACCCGGCGGTGATCTTCACCGGTGTCGGGCAGGTTCAGCTTGCTGAGAATGCTCCGCACGTGCTTCTCGACGGTGCCTTCGGTCACCCAGAGCTGATGCGCGATGCCGGCGTTCGACCGGCCCTCCGCCATCAGGGCCAGCACCTCGTGTTCGCGTTCGGTCAACACCGCCAGCGGGTCTTCCCGGCGCTGCGCCGCGAACAGTTCCTGCACGAGGGCGGGGTCGACCACCGATGCGCCGCCCGTGATGCGGTGCAGCGTCTCGAGGAAGTCGGTCACATCGATGACGCGGCTCTTGAGCAGGTAGCCGATACGCTGGCCGCCGCTGAGCAGTTCCATCGCATGCTCGACGTCGACGTGTGCCGACAACACGAGGATCGCGACATTCGGTAACTCGCCGCGGATCACCTTGGCCGCGTCCAAGCCCTCGGTCGTGTGCGTCGGCGGCATGCGGATATCGGTCACCACCAGGTCGGGGACGGTGTCCCGGACCAAGGCGAGCAGCTCGTCGCTGTCACCGGCCTGCCCGACGACGGTGAAACCCGCGCCGCTGAGCAGGCTCGCCACCCCTTCGCGAAGCAGCACGTCGTCGTCGGCGACGACGACGCGTGTCCCCTCCCGTGCGCCCACTGCGTCCACGTATGTCCTGTTCGTCTCGATCCTGGCCGCCGTGCCGTCAGACGCCGGACGTGCCGCTCATTGCGTTCATCTTGCCTGGCCCCGGTCCCGAGTCGCTCGCGGTCCGGTGAATCGGCCCCGGACCCGCTGACCGGGGGCAGGCATTGCAGCTAGCCCTACCCCCTATTTGGGCGCTGGCATCGACGACACCGGCGACGCCGCGGAGCAATCTGGATACCAGCCGGACACGGCCAACCGAAGAATTCAGAACACCGAAAGCTGGTAGAGGACAATGCATATCACCCGCACCCGGATCATCCCGCTGGCCGCGACCGCCGCAGCGGCCCTGGCCATCGTCGCCGCACCGACCGCGGCGGCCGCGACGCTGCCCACCGGATCCACCGTCACCCAGAGCAGCGGCAACGCCCAGATCGTGGCGACTCCGGGCCCCGCGGCCCAGGAAGCCGGCCAGCTGCAAGAGCCGTTCGGTGGCGACTACGGCTTCCTGCTGTTCCACAACCACTGACCCGATCCCGACCCCTACCGTCCGACCGAAAGCGAGCCCGATCATGAAGAACTCTCTGAAGCGCGCCACCGTGTGGTTGGCCATCGCCGCGGTCGGCGGGGCCCTCGTGGTGGCACCCGTCGCTGCCGCGGACACCGACCCGACCGTCCCCTCCGGCACCGACACCTACAGCCAGTACGTGAACGGCGAACACAACACGAACGCGCCGGCAGGCCACGTCGATCAGTCGTTCTGACGCTTCCGCCAACTCGCCGTCTGCGCCGTCCTGACCGCGGTTAGGGTCGTGACGAGATCAGGCGACCAGACGGGAGGCGGCGGATGAATCCGGCACGATGGAATCCGGCTGTCTCCACCCCGCCGTGGTACATCGGCCTGCTGGTCGCCGCGGGGCTGATCGCTGCCGAGGTAGGGGTGGTGCAGCTGTTGCGCGATCCGCCGCCGCACAGCACGTACGCCATCGTCTTCATGTTCGGCGTGCTGGTCATGAGCGCGGGCTGGGGCCTGGGCCTGTCACTGCTCACCACCGTCGCCAGCACGTTCGCCTATCTGTGGGTGCATCTGGACGGCGGCCCGCTCTTGCCCCTCAAGCCCATCGACGTTCTCACCGTGTCGGTGTTCCTGCCCATCGCCGGGATCGCGAATGTTCTTGGCTGGCAACTGCGTAACCGCGCCCGCGACGCCTACCAGAGCTGGCAGGTCGCCACCGAGGCCACCGAGCGCGTGCGCGAACTCGCCGACCAGCAGGGGGCGCTGCGGCGGGTCGCGACGCAGATCGCCGAAGGCAGATCACCGTCCGACGTCCTATCGGGCGTTGCCGACGAAGTCGCCGCGGTACTGCACGTCCGCAACGCCGGGCTTGTCCGATTCGAGCCGGGCGGCACCGCGACTCTTGTTGCGGCACACGATGAGCCCGGACTCACGGCCGTCTCCGTCGGTACCACGTTGCACCTCGACGGCGACGGCGTCATCGCCGAGGTCCGCTCGACCGGTCGCCCGGCGCGCATGGACACCCACAACGACGCCGGCGGTTCGACGCTTCGCGACCTTGGCCTGCGCGCGTGCGTCGGCGTACCCGTCACCGTCGACGGACAGCTCTGGGGCGCAATGGTTGTCGGCACATCCGGTGCGGATGCACTGCCCGCCGACACCGAGGACTGTCTGAAGGACTTCGCCGAACTCATCGGCACGGCCATCGCGAACGCGCATGCGCGTGCCGAACTCGTCGCGTCCCGCGCCCGCATCGTCACCGCTGCCGACAACGCCCGGCGCGGCATCGAACGCGACCTGCACGACGGCGCCCAGCAGCGCCTGGTCACGCTGGCCCTGCAGGTGCGCACCCTCGAGATGGCCATCCCGCCGGATCCCGCCGAACTGCGGTCCCGCCTCGCCGGCATCGGCGACGGCCTGCGTACCGCGAGCGACGAGCTGCGCGAGCTCGCGCACGGGGTCCATCCCGCGATCCTGTCGCGCGGCGGGCTGCGTCCGGCACTGCGCGATCTTGGCCGGCGCGCACCGCTGCCCGTGGAGGTCAACGTCGATGTCCCGGCGCGGCTGCCCCAGGCCGTCGAGATCGCCGCGTACTACACCGTCGCCGAAGCCCTCACCAACGCCGCAAAGCACGCGCAGGCATCCGTGGTCACCGTGAACGTCCACACCGACGCGACATCGCTGCGCATCTCGGTCGCCGATGACGGGGTCGGTGGTGCGAACCTCGACGCCGGCAGCGGTCTGGTCGGCCTCGAGGACCGGGTGGCCGCACTCGGCGGCAAGCTCCACCTGTCCAGCACCGTGGGCGCCGGCACCACCCTGGTGGCGGAGATGCCGCTGAAAGAGGCCACCGCCGTCGGCACAGATGGCAGCTAGCAGGAATGCCCCGACTGCATCACCCGCGCGACAATGAAGTACATGACGAACGGACGATCTCTGCGATGCGTCATCGTCGATGACAACGCCGACTACCTGGCCGCGGCGACAGCACTGCTGCAGCAGGGCGGCATCGACGTGGTCGGTACGGCGCGGTCACTCTCGGACGGAATGCACACCGTCGAACGGCTGCGGCCGGACATCGCGCTGGTGGACGTGAACCTGGGCGAGGAGAGCGGATTCGACCTTGTCGCCCAACTGAATTCCCATGCGGACACCGCCACCGTCATGGCCATCCTGACTTCCACCTTCACCGAACTGCCCGTCGCCGAGCTGACGGACTCGCCCCCGAGGTTTCTGCCGAAACTCGATCTGTCGGGCGACGCGATCCGCGCCCTCATCGCCTGACGGCCCGAGCCGCACCGGGCCGCGCCACACAGCCGAAACGGCCCGGCTCCCCACCAATGTCACCCCTCGATACCGCCTTCTCATCGAAAACCCTTGGAAGGCAGAAACACTGGTCTGGTGGAGCCGGGCCGGTGGCCGAACGCGCGATCAGAGAGGCTGATCCAGCGCGCCGGCAGACTGGTTGGCCTCGTCGCGGTCTGCGCCGGTGACAGGTGCCGGCGTCAACGCTCCAATGGCGGCGACAGCGGCCAGCCACGGGGCGAAGTGCTTGACGGTGATCTTCATGGTCGGCACGTCCTTTCAGGTCGGTGGCCGGTATTCCGGAGTGCTTCCATCGTCGGTCTGACCTGCACGTTTGTCGCTCCCGCAGGCACCCGTTGTGCCCTTGCAGCTAGCGGGTACACGAAGACGATCCCTGACGTCGCCCACGAGGGCCGCGCGCCCATCGCGGTTGAAGCCAGGTACGCGCTGAGGCCGTCTGAGGTCCCTGAGTTCGGTAACCGACGGCAGATTGCCGCCGTGATCGACGTCAGGGACGTCGTACCTCTTCAGCGGTCAGTACCAGCGGCCGAGCACCTGCCGCCGACGCCGTACTTTTCGGTCGTGGTGCCGCCCTGCTGGGCATGCACGGTGAAGAACCCGGTGATGAATCCCGGTAACGCGGCCGCGAACAGGACGCGCGGCGCACTCCAGCGCGGTTCGGGGTCGGCCATGTCGGCCTGCCAGGCGGCCCGGGGCTTGAAGTCGTAACAGTTCTTCGCGCAGCCCAGACAGGACTCACAGTGACTGTTCGGCGAGGTGACGTACGGCGTCTGCCCGTACGTGCGCTGCAGCGGCAGCAGCGGGCAGATGCTGGAACACCAGCCGCTCTTGCCTTTGAGCAGAAACCCACCGGCGAACGCCGACGCGATGATGACGGCCAGCACCACGCCCATCGCCGGTCCGCTGCGGTCCAGGCCGGCCAGCCGCGCTCCCGCGATACCGAAGAACAGGCCGGCGGCGATCAGGAAGCTGTTGCGCGTCCACCAGCCGGGCGCGGTGGCGGCCCGGCTGAATCCGGCCACCCGGGGCAGTTGATTCGACGCCGACAGTGGGCAGATGTTGCGCCACACACCTGGCGCGATGAAGAACAACGCCGGCCACAGCGGCACGATGACGCGGAAGAAGACGAACAGTCCCGCGGCCGGCCGGACGAACAGTGTCACCACCACCGCGAGATACGCCAGTACGCTGACGACCCGGATCCCGAGCCATGTCCGGCGCGAAATCTTGTGCGGCAGTTCGGTATACGACGGGAACAGGTCCCGAGTCCCGGTCGGATCGATGCCCAGGGCGCGCTCAGCGAGCCGCAGCCCCGCCGGCCGGACCGCCACCGCCGCGGCCGCCGGGACCGGGACGTCGACGAGCTTGATCACCTGCATGGTCCGCGTGGGGTCGTGGGCGGCCGCGGCGACCGGCGCCGGCTCCCCACTCGACAGCTTCGGGGCGTGGATGACGAGAATCTCGGTGCGGCCCAAGCGGATCACGTCGCCGGTCGACAGTGTGCCCCGTCCGGTCAGCGGCACCCCGTTGACGGTGCTGCCGTTGCTGCTGCCCAGGTCGACGACCGACAGCGCGGTCGGGGTGGGAACCAGGCGCAGATGCCGGCGGGACACCTCACTGTCGGCGAGGTTGATGCCATCACACTCGCGGCCGAACTGCACCGGCCTGCTGAGCGTCATGCGGCGGGCCGGTCTGCCCCATTCGCGGATCTCGATCACCGGCGGCTCAGCCATGGTCAGCTCCCCGAGAACTCGTCACCACGCAGCGCCCGGATGATCTGGGCGAAATCGCTGGTGGTCAGCTTAAATCGGTCGGCCTCGGTCCGCTGTCCGATCCGCGCTTTCGGGCCGGCGCTGTCAGTCTCCGGTGCGCACGAACTTGTCGGTGAAATCGCCACCCTTGCATTCGCCGCCGGTCGACGTGTTGGTGCCTCGGCCCTCTAGCGTCGGGATCGGATCCTGGAGATCGGTCGGCAGCGGATATTCCGCGGTGATCTTGACGTGCGTGGTCCCACCGAGCGCGCACGGGACGGTGCCCTCCTCGGTACGCGTCCACTTGCCGCCGGCGAAGATCAATGTGACCACACCGTCCATCGCGTGGAACGCGCTGATACAGCGCTCCCCCGTGCGCAGGCACTGCGTACGCACCTGCAGATCCGGCGCACCGGGGGCGAAACCGCCGACCGCGTACACGATGTTCTCGTGGTAGCGGCCGTGCAATGTCGAGGCCGGCGAGGTGGTGCGTGGCGGTAGGCCGGCGGGGTCGGTCACGCTGCCCAAATCGCCGTCACCGGTGCGGGTGAACGTGACGGTCCGTTTGACGCTGCTGCACCCGTTGACGGCGTTTCGCGTGGTCTCACATGCCAAGGTGCCGTCGGGCCTGGGGGTCAAGAGGAAGACCACCCACACCTCTGTCGGCGCCTCGTCGGGCGCGTCGGTGCATTTCACTGCCCCGGTCCCGACGGCGACCCACTCACCGGATATCTGGTCGAACGTCATGTTCGACACCACGGGCACGGCGCTCTTGCCGGTGTACGACGCATTGGCGATGCACCCGTTGGCACCGCACGATGACCGCACGTCCCACTGACCAGTGATCGCCGGCCCGCCGGGGATCGCCGTGCCCTGCAGATCGGTCGCCGGACCGTATTCGGCGCGGTACCTGCCGCTGAAACCGGTGCCTGCCGCGGTGGCCGCCGGGCTCGGTGCCGCCGGTTGCGCGGTTGGACGATCGTCTCGTCCCAGCAGCTGCACTCCGGCGAACACCACACCGGCGACAACCAGTAGGGCGACCACCGCCAGGACCGCGATGAGCGCGCCGGATCGTGACGACCGCGCCGGCGGTTGGGAAAACTGGGTGGACGGGTTCTGGTACGGCGGTGCGTGTCGGGTGGGCGGCGGCACCGGCGCGGCCATGGTCGGCTGGTTGCGAAAATCGTTGGGCACCATCGTCATCGGTTGGCGCGACTGCTGTTCGAGGGCGTGCGCGAACTCACCGCAACTGGCGAAGCGCGCTGCGGGCGTCTTCGACATGGCCCGGGCCAGTACCGGATCCAGGCCGCGGAGTTCGGGCCGATGCTCCCCCAGGGACGGCGCCGGCGCGGTGACGTGTTTGGTGATGACCACCGCCGGATTGCTGTCGGCGTACGGCGGATTCCCGGTCAGAAGCTGGAATGCCGTGCAGGCCAACGCATATTGATCGGTGCGGCCGTCCATCCCCTCGCCCCGGAGCTGCTCCGGCGCCGCGTACGCGACCGTCCCCACCGCCATGTTCGTCGCGGTGAGCCCCGCCGAGTCGTTCATCGGCCGGGCGATCCCGAAGTCGGCGAGGTAGATGCGAGATGTCTCGGCGTCCAGCAAGATGTTGGCCGGCTTCACATCTCGGTGCAGCAGGCCCCGCCGGTGCGCGTGATCGAGCGCCGACGCCACGGCCTGGATGATCGGCAGCGCCACCTCGGGCGGCATGCCGGTGGGATAGTGCTCACGCAACAGCTGCGCGGCATCGGTCCCGGCCACATAATCCATCGAAATCCAGAGCTGGCCGTCGCACTCGCCCCGGTCGTGGACGCCGAGGATGTTGGGGTGCGACAGTGTGGACACCAGGTCCGCCTCGCGCAGGAATCGCGGTCCGTAGTCGGGATCCGACGTCAGATCGGCCGACAGCACCTTCACGGCGTCCAGTCGCGGCAGCCGCGGATGCGACGCGAGGTACACGCTGCCCATCCCGCCCGCGCCCAGTTTCCGCCGGATGGTGTAACCGGCGAAAACCTGACCCTCGGTGAGCAACACGGGCAAATCGTAGGCCCGCGGGGGTGCCGGCGCAGGCAACGTCGACAAATCCGCCCAGCGGACCAGTCCGGTCCATGACGGCCGCGGTCTCGATACAGTCCGACGATGCACGCCGCCGCACTGAACCGTCTGGCCGATGCCCTGCCCGACGGCGCGCTGATCACCGATCCCGACATCATCGAGCGCTACCGCCGAGATTCGGCAGCCGACCCGAACGCCGGCACCCCCGTCGCCGTGGTGCGCCCCGCCGCTACCGCTGACGTGCAGCAGGTGCTGCGCTGGGCCGCCGAACATCGCGTCGCCGTGGTACCGCGCGGCGCCGGATCGGGCCTGTCCGGCGGGGCCGACGCCGTCGACGGATCCGTGGTGCTCAGCACCGAACGGATGCGGGACATCCGGATCGATCGGGCCACCCGGACAGCCGTGGTGCAGCCGGGCCTGACCAACACCGAGGTCAAGCGCGCGGCTACCGAACACGGTCTGTGGTACCCGCCGGACCCGTCGTCCATCGACATCTCGTCGATCGGCGGCAATGCCGCGACCAACGCGGGCGGCCTGTGCTGCGTGAAGTACGGCGTCACAGGTGATTACGTGCTCGGCATGGAGGTCGTGCTGGCCGACGGCACGGCGTTGCGGCTGGGTGGTCCGTTACTGAAAGACGTTGCGGGACTGTCGTTGACGAAACTGTTCATCGGATCCGAGGGCATTCTGGGAGTCATCACCGAGCTGACGCTGCGGTTGATCCCGGCTCAGCCGCCCGCGTCGACCGTGGTGGCGTTGTTCGACTCCGTCGAGGATGCCGCCAACGCGGTGGTCGCCATCACCGGTGAAATACGGCCGGCCATGCTGGAATTCATGGATCACGCGAGCATCAACGCCGCCGAGGACCACATGCGGATGGGCCTGGACCGGTCTGCCCGAGCGATGTTGTTGATGCAGTCCGACGCGCCGGGGGCCGCAGCGGAAGAAGTGGCGACGATCGTGCTCAACTGCGAGAAGTGCGGTGCCACCGAAGTTTTCGCCACCGATGATCCGGCCGAGGGCGCCGCGTTCACCGCCGCCCGCCGCGGCATGTTCGGCGCGGTCGAGAAGCTCGGCAGCTTGCTGCTCGAGGACGTGGGCGTTCCGATACCGCAACTTCCCGCGTTGGTCACCGGGGTCGAGGACATCGCCGATACCTGCGACGTGCAGATCTACATGGTGGCGCACGCCGGTGATGGCAACACCCATCCGATCATCGTCTACGACCCCACCGACCCCGACGCCACCGACCGCGCCCAGCGCGCGTTCGCCCGCATCATGGAGCTGGCCATCGGGCTCGGCGGCACCATCACCGGCGAGCACGGCGTCGGACGGCTGAAGCGGGACTGGCTACCCGCTCAGCTGGGCGACGACGCCATGGCCCTGACCCGGCGCATCAAAGACGCGCTGGATCCGCAGGGCATTCTCAACCCCGGTGCGGTGCTGCGCTAGTCACCTCGACGTGGGCCCGGACCCGTCCGGCGTCGTCGCACCAGCCCTTGCTCGCGGCGTATGCCAGCATGCCGTCCAGGTTCTGCCGCCATTGGTCGTCATCGCCCCGGCCGGCCAGGTCGGCCAGCACCTCCGGCGCGATCCAGGCGTGCTCGGGTACCTCGATGACCACCTTGAAGGCCGTGAAGTCGTCCGGTTCACGCACCTCGACGAGTGGTGGGATTCCGGTGGGGTCGATGTGCAGGTACATCCGCGCTCCTTCGTTGACGGGCGCCGCCGATTGTGTGCGGGACCACCGGCCGCTGACGGCACGTGTCCCACCCCATGGGGCGAAAAGTCGATCTCACGTGCGCGTCGCCTGGCGGTAACCAACGATCCGTACAGTCGCTGGCATGTCCGAAGAACCCACGAGCCTCGCCGAGCAGACCTTCCGGGATCTGCTCACCGCGGCCATCACGCGGGGAGACCGGCCGCCACCTACCACGATTCTGGGCCCGACCTGCTGGATTGCGCTCGACGCGCTGGCCCGCGAGCACCCGGACGCCACGCCCGAGCGCGTCATCGCGGCGTACGACGCATTCGCGATCGAACATCAGGGCACCGACGGAACCGAGAACGACGTCGAGGCCGAGGTCGATCCCACCACCGCGCGGGCCACCGAATACGCCGCCATCGACGCGCTGGTGGCGCAACTGACCATCACCTACCCGAACATCGACCCCCGGACGGTGCGGGCCGTTGTCCGCCGGATACACGCCGATTTCCACGATCACGCGGTGCGGGACTTCATCCCACTCTTCGTGGAGCAGGCTGCGCACCGGAAACTCGCCTAGACCGACCTGCTTCGAGAGCGGCACCGCCCTGGCAAGGTAGTGCCCGTGTCCACTCACCTGACCGACGAAGAGGCCCTGCTCGTCGCGACCGTGCGCGCGTTCATCGACCGCGACGTCAAGCCCACGGTGCGCGATGTCGAACACGCCAACACCTACCCCGAGGCGTGGATCGAACAGATGAAGCAGATCGGCATCTACGGGCTCGCGATCCCCGACGAGTACGGCGGTTCCCCGGTGTCGATGCCGTGTTATGTCGAAGTGACGCAGGAACTCTCACGCGGGTGGATGAGCCTGGCCGGCGCCATGGGCGGTCACACCGTGGTGGCCAAGCTGATCGGCCTGTTCGGCACCGAGGAACAGAAGCAGACGTACCTGCCGCGCATGGCCACCGGTGAACTGCGCGCGACCATGGCGCTGACCGAACCGGGCGGCGGCTCGGATCTGCAGAACATGTCGACCACTGCCCGCCGGGACGGCACCGACCTGGTGATCAACGGATCCAAGACATGGATCAGCAACGCGCGCCGCTCGGGGCTGATCGCACTGCTGTGCAAGACCGACCCGTCCGCCGAGCCACGGCACAAAGGCATTTCGGTGGTGCTCGTCGAACACGGTCCCGGGCTGACGGTGTCACGCGATCTGCCCAAGCTGGGCTACAAGGGTGTCGAATCCTGCGAGCTGACGTTCGACGGCTACCGCACGCCCGCGTCGTCGATCCTCGGGGGCGAGCCCGGCAAGGGCTTCGGCCAGATGATGAAAGGCCTTGAGACAGGCCGGATTCAGGTGGCCTCGCGTGCACTCGGCGTCGCGACCGCGGCGTTGGAGGACGCGCTCAGATACGCCCGGGAACGGGAAAGCTTCGGGCAGCCGATCTGGAAGCACCAGTCGGTGGGCAACTACCTGGCGGACATGGCCACCAAACTCACCGCGGCGCGCCAGCTGACGCGGTATGCCGCCGAGCGCTACGACAGCGGCGAACGCTGCGACATGGAAGCGGGCATGGCCAAGCTGTTCGCATCCGAGATCGCCATGGAGATCGCGCTCAATGCCGTCCGGATCCACGGTGGCTACGGCTATTCCACCGAATACGACGTCGAACGCTACTTCCGCGACGCCCCGCTGATGATCGTCGGCGAAGGCACCAACGAAATCCAGCGCAACGTCATCGCCGCGCAGTTGGTCGCCCGCGGTGGGCTGTGATGGATAAGGGACGGGCCGGCAACGTCATCGGGTTCGTCCTCGCCGCGGCCGTCGTCGGTGCGATGACCGGTCTGGCGGCGGGCAGCTTCCGCGTGCTGCTCGACTACGCGACGCAGTGGCGCGCCTCGCTGTCGCAGTGGTCTCACGGAAGTTGGTGGGGCCCCATCGTCGTCGCCGCCATCTGCGCCGCCTGCACCGCGCTGGCCGCGTCGCTGGTCCGCCGCGTCGAACCGTTCGCCGAGGGCAGCGGTATTCCGCGCGTCGAGGCAGTGGTCGCCGGGCGCGCCGAACCGGGCCGGTTCCGAATCCTGCCGGTCAAGTACGTCGGTGGACTGCTGGCCCTCGGTTCGGGCCTCGCCCTCGGCCGCGAAGGGCCGTCGGTGCAGATGGGCGGTTCCATCGCCGTCATCGTCGCCTCGGCGACCCGCCGTCCCCAAGCGGATCTGCGCATCCTCGCCGCCGCCGGTGCGGCCGCCGGCCTGGCGACCGCGTTCAACGCGCCGATCGCCGGCGGGGTGTTCGTCCTGGAGGAGCTCGTCAAGCGCTTCGACCCGCGCACCACCGTCGCCACGCTGGTCGCCTCGGCGTCCGGGTTCATGGCGGCCTACCCATTCGTCCGCTCGGGCAGTGAATTCGAGGTGCCGGCCCTGGCCGATCCGGCGCTGGCCGACTCCGGGTGGATACTGGCCGTCGGCGTGCTCACCGGAGTCCTGGGGGTGCTCTACAACAAAGCCATCATGTTCGGCCTGCGCACCGCCGATACCAGCCGCTGGCCGGTCGAGGTCCGTGCCGCGCTCATCGGCGCCGGCGTCGGTGTGCTGGTCTGGTACTCCCCCAACCTCGCAGGTGGCGGCGACCACCTCACCCAGGAAGCGCTGCTGGGCCACGGCGCCATCGGTGCCGTCACGGCGGTGCTGGTGCTGCGTTTCGTCCTGGGCGTGGTGTCGTATGCCGCGGGTACACCGGGCGGCCTGTTCGCACCGATGCTCGTCCTCGGCGCCGATGTCGGACTGATCGTCGGCCTGATCGCGACCCATGTCGCGCCACAATCGGCGCCTGCTCCGGCGGCCCTTGCCCTCATCGGCATGGCAGCGTTCTTCACCGCCACCGTCCAGGCGCCGGTGACGGGCCTCATCCTCGCCACCGAACTCACGGGCAGCGCGAACCAGCTGCCCCCGATGCTCGGTGCCTGTGCGACGGCGCTATTGGTCGCCATCGCACTCGGCTCGCGACCGATCTACGACCTGCTCACCGACCGGGCAGCCGCTGCCGCCACAGCCGCGAAAACGTAGCTCAGCGCAGATTGCCTGCGTATATGCTTGCCAGCGCACCGATTTCGATGAGCCACAGCAGGGTGTCGCGGGCGGTTTCCTCGAACGGCCGCGCGACGACGCCGAGGTCCTCCGTGGTGGGCGACGTGTCGAAGCGGGTGTCCCGCTCGGCGAGCTCGACGGTCTCGACGTCCGCGGGGAGGTGAATGTCGTCCGGCAGCACCTTGTTGAGCAGTTCCACGAAACGGCTGAAGGGCTTGGCCACGATGGACGGCGTCGTCACGAATGGCAGCCAGCGTCCGGTGATCTTGTGCAGCGTGCCGTGCATCAGGTCCCCGGTCAGGTGATGGCCGGGCACCACATAGCGACGCGGTCCGTTGCCCCGCACCATGCATGCGGCGACGACATCGGCGACATCGCGGACGTCGACGTAGTGGGCACCGCCCCTCGGCCACACGGGAAGCCAGCCCTTCACGATCCAGGTGAACAGCTCGACCTGCGTCCCCAGATACGGATCGTGCGGCCCCAACACGCCACCGGGGTACACCGACACCACGGGAGCCCCGCCCGATTGGAACGCTCGAATCTGTACCTCTGACTCACGTTTCGACTTGGCGTACGGCAGGTCCACGTCGCCCAGCGGCAGATCGGGTCCGCCGCCGTCGCGACACGTGAGGGCCACCGTCGATGAAATGTGCACGATGGGGTCGAGACCGCGTTCCACGGCACCGCCCACGACCAATTCCGTTGCGCGGAGGTTGGTCCGGGTGATCTCGGCGGCTCGGCGCGCGTCGAGACTGAACACGGCGGCCGCGTGGACGACGGCGTCGACACCGTCTAGTCCGGCAGCGACCACGTCAGGATCCAGCACATCTCCGACGACGATGTCATCGACCGAAACACCCAGCGGTTCAAGTGATATCGGCACCTGCTCCGCCCGCCGAACCAGCATCCGCACGTCGTGTCCGTCCCGGATCAGCGCGGCAACGATATGCGCCCCGACAAAGCCCGTCCCCCCGGTCACCAGAACCTTCATCGTCCGTCCTTCCCCGGGGCTCGCCGGCCATTGTCGGTATGGCGCCGACCCCGCACAGGCCGCTGGGCCGCGTCGCCGCCCGCACCCTATCCCCGACCCGCGGCCATTCGCTGGAAATCCGGATCACGCTTCGGCGTCACTATCGGCACCATCGCCGGCGACGGCCGCCCTGAGCTTCTCGACCGCGTGCCGGCCGATGTCGACGGAGTTCTGGACGATTCCGGAAATCCCTTCTGCGACATCACCTCTGATAACCCGCCCATGTACCCGATCAGCCGAAGGCGTTCAGCGGCCGCGGCAGGTTCAGGACCAACTGCGCATCCTTGGCGATGTCCAGGCTCAAGACCCGGGACGCGCCGAGCCCGTCGAGCAGGTCGCTGAGCGGGCCGCCGTTACGGGCGATGGTCACGTCGCGAGGGAAGCTGCGCTGCGCGTACGACAGCGTGTTGGACTGCACCGACGTCTGGTGCCACTGGCCGTCGACCAGATGGATCATGGTGTTGGTACCCATGCGGGACTGCGACGGCACGTCGGTGAACTCGGGCAGCGGCGCGTGCAGCGTCACATCGGGTTTCCCTGTGGGCCCGTCGATCTCGGCGTGCACGGCGTCACTGATGTCGACGCTGATGTCGGTGCGCCACTTCGGCAGCTGGTAACCGTTGACTCCGCGAACCCGGGCGATCTCGGTGGTGACCGGTAGCGCCAGCACGTGCGCGTAGAAGTTCCTGCGCCGCAGGGCATTCAGCAGTTCGAGTTCGGGCAGCAGGCCCGACACCACGCCGTGGTCTCCGGGCTTGCGGATGACGGCGGCAACGGACACCTCATCGTAGGGGTCGTTGTCGCACACCGCGTACGAGAAGAACGTCAGCGCGGCGATGCCGTAACCGGGCACGGCGCGCAATGGCTCCAGCGGTGCGGGGAGCATCGCGGACAAACGGTCCAGCGGCGCAAGCAGATTCGCCTGAACGATGCTGGCGCGGTAGTAGAAGTTCGGCGCCCACAACGGCCCCACCCGTGAGTCGACCTGAACCTTCGGGATGCGCCGGAACCAGTCGATGTTGCCTACCGTGGGGTCTTGTGCCACCTCGTCCAGATTCGGGTTCGAGCGGTAGCGGTCGTAGTAACCGCCCTTCGGCACCTCGACGGTCTGGCCGGCGAATTCGACCTCGGTGAGTTGCGTAGCCATGGTGATGGACCTCGTCCTTCGTAGGGATTGACAGCTCAAGGCTGACAGCAGTCGGCCACGGTCCACAGGTGTCGGATGGCCAATAACTTGTGATAAGTGGCCAAACAGGTGTCAGGGTGCAGGCAAGTGGACAACTATCGATCAGGTCCCACCTCGTTGAGCAGTTCCACCCCGTGAGCATGAGGAGACAACCATGACCGACATCAAGCCGGTGCTCGAGCCCGAGGCCCTCGCCTTCTGCCAGGCCACCGACACACCGCCAATCCTCTACCAGCTGCCGCCGGCCGAAGGCCGCAAGACGGTCGACGAGGTGCAGTCCGGCGCAGTCCAGATGCCCGACGTCGACGACGAGTGGATCACCGTCGAGGGTGGACCCACGGGCTCGGTGCAGGTCCGCATCGTCAAGCCCGCCGGGACCACCGGCCCCCTGCCGGTGATCTTCTACATCCATGGCGCGGGCTGGGTATTCGGCAACGCCCACACGCACGACCGCCTGGTCCGGGAACTGGCCGTCGGTGCCGACGCCGCCGTGGTGTTCCCCGAGTACGACCTGTCCCCCGAGGCCAAGTATCCGACCGCCATCGAGCAGAACTACGCCGCCGCACAATGGGTCTTCGCCCACGGCGCCGAAAAAGGTTTGGATTCTTCGCGATTCGCGGTGTCCGGCGATTCGGTGGGTGGCGACATGGCCGCCGTGCTCACGCTCATGGCCAAGGACCGGGGCGACGTGACGATCTGCCACCAGGTGCTGCTCTACCCCGTCACCGCGGCGGACTTCGACACGCCGTCGTATCACCAGTTCGCCGAACACTACTTCCTGAGCCGCGAGGGCATGAAGTGGTTCTGGGATCAGTACACCGAGAACGACGCGCAACGCGATGAGATCTACGCGTCACCGTTGCGTGCCACCGTCGAGCAGCTCGAAGGCCTACCACCGGCTCTGGTGATCACTGCCGAGGCCGACGTCCTGCGCGACGGCGGCGAGGCCTACGCCGCGAAACTGCGCGAGGCCGGTGTGCCTGTCGTGCAGGTGCGGTTCGGCGGCATCATCCACGACTTCATGATGCTCAACGCGCTCCGTTCAACCCACGCGGCCACTGCCGCAATCAAACTCGCGCAGGACACGCTGCGCACCGCACTGCAGGAAGAAGACACCATGACGACATTCGCGTCTCCGCCCGTGGCCGGCGCCCGCGCCGCACTGCTGCGCCGTCTCCCGGGCGTCAAATGAACAGCAACACGTTGAGTGACGCCGGTGCCAAGCTCATGAACCGCGCACACCGGCTGATCCTGACCCTCAGCGGAAACAGGCTGTTGGCCAAACCCTTCGGCATGGCGCTGGTGGAGTTGCATACGACAGGTCGCAAGTCGGGGCTGCCGCGGTCCTGCTATCTGACGTCGCCCGTGCACAATTCGGGTCAGGTCGTGCTCGTCGCCTCCAAGGGCGGCGACGACCGCAACCCGGACTGGTACCGCAACCTCCAGGCCAACCCCGAGTGCGAGATCGTGATAGACGGACAGCGCCGGCAGATGTCTGCGCGCACCGCAACAGCCGCAGAAAAGGCCGAGCTGTGGCCGAAGATCGTATCCGCCTACCGGGGCTACGCCGACTACCAACGACGGACCAGCCGGGACATACCGGTCGTGATCTGCGAGCCGAGATGACCAACCAGGCCGCGACTGTGCGATCAGCGCCTCTCAACCATGGATCTGACGATCTGTGCGCACCCTCGACCCGAATCTGCCCGGCTCGGAGGGAAACTAGCCGCGCCCGAGGACTTCGACGACCTTCTTGGCCGTGGCTTTCGCGGAGCCGGGGTTCTGCCCGGTCACGAGGCGACCGTCGGCAACGACGTACGAAGCGAAGGGAATGAGCCCCTTTTCGTAGAGTGCGCCGCGCTTCTTCATTTCTTCTTCGACGTTGTAGGGCACCAGCTTGTCGACGCGGGCCACGACTTCCTCGGTCCAGGAGAAGCCGGTGAGTTTGCGGCCCGCCACGAGCAGCGAGCCGTCCGAAAGCGTGGTGTTCAGCAGCCCGGCGTAGCCGTGGCAGACCGAGGACACGACTCCCCCGCGTTCGAAGATTTCCCGCGAGATACGTTGCAGTCCTTCGCTGTCCGGGAAGTCGAACATCACCGCGTGGCCGCCGGTGAAGTAGATGGCGTCGAAATCCGCCGAGTCGATGTCCGCCGGCGCGGCGGTGTCGGCCAGCAGCGCCATCTTGGCGGCGTCGGCTTTCCAGGCTTTGGCGCTCTTGTCGAAGTTGGGGAACTTCAGCGACCGCGGCTCCAGCGGCGAGAGCCCACCCTGGGGGCTGACGATGGTCTGCTCGTAGCCGGCCTCGGCGAAGACGTGGTAGGCATGCGTCAGCTCCGACAGCCACAAGCCGGTCGGCTCGGACGGGTCCTCGTAGTGCGAGACGTTGGTGACGACGTTCAGGATGCGCTTGGTCATACGGCAAGAATTCCGCAGGCGGGAATGCGGCGCTACGAGTTGGCCACTTCTCACAACTTGTTGGCCATTCATCACCTATTGCGTGAGACGGCTCGGCCCCTAGGCTCGGTACCGCAGGGTGACAGCAATCGGATTCGGCCGAATGAGGAGCATGTGAGTACGCACGATGTTCTCCGCTCACCGGCGGGGGTGGCTCTGCTCGTCGACCTCGCGACCGAACACGGAATGCCCGCCACCGCATCACTGCATGGCACGTCGCTGACCCGCTCCGCCCTCGATGACCTGGACGCCGAAGTGCATCTGCGCGACGAGATCCAGATCATCACCAATATGCTTGGCGCCCTTGATGTCCCCGGCCTCGGCATCGAAGCCGGGCTGCGCTGCCATGCCGCCTCGCCCGGAATCTGGGGCCTGGCGCTGATGAGCTCGCGCACGTTGGGCGAGGCGATGCAGGTGGGCGTATCGCTGGCTGCGCTCAGTTTCTGCCTGTGCCGGCTCACGGTGTCGCCCGACATGACGGACGGCTACGGCCGGCTGATTCTCGACCCGTCCCACCTGCCGTCCGACCTGCGTCAGTTCGCCGTCGAGCGCGACAGCACCGGTATCCAGACGCTGCAGCGTGACCTGCTCATGTCATCGGACGCCCAGCTACAGGTCGCGTACACCACCGAGCGGCCCGCGGATGACATCGTGCGGAAGTACGTCGACATCTTCGGCGTCGAGCCCGAGTTCGGCGCACCGCAGAACTGCCTCATCGTCAGCCTCGACGCGTTGAACAAACCACTGCCCCAGGCGAACCAGTACGCGCGCTCGATGGCCGAGAAGCAAGCCGTCGAACTGCTGCGACAGCGGTCTGCGCGTGCCGGTGTCGCCGGCCTCCTGCGCGACATGATGCTGTCGAGTCCGGCGCCCGTGCTGACACTCGACGAGGCCGCACGGCAGCTGACTGTCAGCGCGCGCACGCTACGCCGGCACCTCGCTCAGGAGGGAGTGTCGCTGCGCGATCTGCAGGAGGAAACCCGTGAGGCACTCGCCGAGGAACTGGTCGCGAGCGGGATGCCCGTTGCCGAAATAGCCGACCGCCTCGGCTATTCGCAGACCTCCAGCTTCACGCAGGCGTTCGGCCGGTGGAAGGGCGTCGGGCCCCGCGAGTACCGCGAGCGATTGCGCGACCGATGACGACGCTTGACCTGCACTCCAAGCGGTCTGCCGCGAGCTTGACGGTGATGCTCGACTGGGCCGCCGACTTCGGCTTGACCGCGCAGCAATGCCTCGCCGGCACCAGGATCCCACCCGCGGCGATTCGCGTTCCCGATGCCGAGGTCACCGCGCAGCAGGAACTCAGGGCCATCACCAATATCGTTGCCGCGTTGGGTGATCAGCCCGGCCTCGGCCTGCAGGCGGCGGCCCGGTACCCGGTCACGGCGTTCGGGCTGTGGGGATTCGCCATCCTGACCAGTCCGACCTTGGGCGAGGCGATCGATGTCGCCGTGCGATTCGTTCAATTGAGTTACGCCTTCTGCACTTTCGAGACCCGACGACACGGTGACGATCTGACGATCGTCATCGACGCCCGGGCCGTGCCGGCACCGATCCGCAGGTTCGTCCTGGAGCGCGACGCAGCGGCCATCCCCAACCTGTACCGGGAAATTCTGGGCGCCACCCCGCCGCCGAGCCGCATCAGCTTCGCCCTCCCCGATCCGGGGCCGGCCGTGACGTTCTATGAAGACATGTTCGGCTCCACGCCGGAATTCGATGACACCGAAACATCGGTCACCATCGGGTCCGGCCTGCTGAATATTCCTCTGCCGCAAGCCAGTAGCCACACCGCCAAGCTCACCGAGCAGCAGTGCCGGATGCTGCTCGAACAGCGGGAAGCCCGTACCGGCCGGGCCGGCCTGGTCCGTGACCTGCTGCTGGCCGACCCCGCCAACCCGCCGAGCCTGGCCCAGGTGGCGGACCGACTCTCGTGCAGTACCCGAACGTTGCGCCGCCAATTGGAGGCCGAGGGCACGTCGTTCCGGAAACTGCTCGACGAAGTGCGCCACCACCTCGGGACGGAGCTGTTGCAGAGCGGCATGACGGTCGAGCAGGTGTCCAACCGGCTGGGCTACACCGATGTCAGCAACTTCTCCCACGCCTTCCACCGCTGGAACGGCTCCAGCCCACGGGCTTACCTGGCACGCCGGAAGACCTACCCGAACAGACCCACGAGAAGTACCAGGCACTGACCACAATCAGAGTCCGTCGACCACAACCAACCCAATTCCCCATCCCCGGAGGCAAATAACATGTACGCGACAACTCTCAACGGCCACGGCGAGCCCGAGGTGATGGAATGGGCCGAGGTCGACGACCTTCCCGCGCCCGGGCCCGGTCAGGTCGCCATCGAGGTGGTGGCGGCCGGTGTCAACCGGGCCGATGTCATGCAGCGCATGGGCTTCCATCCGCCGCCGCCGGGCGCCAGCGACATTCCGGGCCTTGAGGTCTCCGGTTACATCGCTGAAGTCGGTGCCGGAGTGCAGGATTGGGCACCCGGTGACGCGGTGTGTGCTCTGCTGGCCGGCGGTGGGTACGCCGAACGTGTCAACGTCGCCGCCAGCCATGTGCTGCCCGTGCCTCAGGGCGTGAGCGTCACGGCCGCGGCGGCGCTGCCGGAAACCGCGGCCACCGTCTGGTCGAATGTGGTGATGACCGGTGGTCTACAGAGCGGGCAGACGCTGCTGATCCACGGCGGCGGCAGCGGAATCGGCACGCACGCAATACAAGTCGGCCGCGCACTCGGGGCCAACGTGGCGGTGACGGCCGGCACACAATTCAAGCTGGACGCCTGCCGCGAACTCGGCGCGCGGACGTTGATCAACTATCGCGACCAGGATTTCCCGGCGGTGGTCAACGCCGAATACTCTGGCGCCGACGTCATTCTTGACATCATGGGCGGCAGTTACCTCGGCAAGAATGTCGACGCCCTCGCCGAGAACGGCCACCTGACCATCATCGGCTTACAGGGTGGCGCCGTCGCCGAACTGAATCTCGGCACGCTGCTGTTCAAACGAGGATCGGTACATGTGACGAACCTGCGGCGCCGGCCGGAGGAAGGCCCCGGCTCCAAAGCCGAGATCATCAGCGCGCTGCGGCAGCATCTGTGGCCACTGATCGACGCCGGAGCGGTGGTGCCTGTCGTCGCGGCGGAGGTGCCGATCACCGACGCCCCTGAGGCGCACCGCCTGCTCGACTCCGACAAGACCGTCGGAAAGGTGCTGCTGACCGTCCGGGATGCCGACTAGCAGCCCAAATCACTGCCACGCCGAATGCGGTCGGCGACGATTCGCTCGACCAACAGTGGGACGAACGCTTGAATTCGGGCATCCGCGAACTGCATCGCAGTCTCCCGGCACCAGCTCGCGATCTCCGCATCCCGCGCGGTATCGTGGCGCCCCTCGCGAAGAGCGAGTTTCGCCGCAACGTGGGCAATCCAGTCCGTACCCGCGGTGTCACGGGACTGCCGCGTCCCGAATTCGGTCGCCACCGACCCTTGTCTGGTTGCCGACTGGGTGCGCCGGATCGGCTCATGCAGCACCTGGGTCATGACTGCCCTGCCGTCAGCAGCTCGGTCGAACTCTGGTGGCAAGCTGTTCCATTGCCACTTGATGGGCGGTAGGCCGGCCGGACGAACAACAGTGTGCAGTCCGAACCTTTCAAGGTTTTGCGCATTTCGTCGCTGGTCAGTTCCGCAACCAAGTCCCGGTCGTCACCCGGCACGATGACAAGCTGGTCGATGCATGCACTCTGCCGCAGCAAGTTGCTCAGATGCCCCGGCATCGCCAGGGTGACCGACTCGAGGTAACTGTTGTCCGCGGCCCTCAAATACCGCTCCAGAGCGGCGTGCACCGGATTTCTGACATCGACCGGCGCCCCCGAATGCGACCAGGGCTCCAGCATCAGAATCGGCGCATCACGCCATGCCGAATCAGACTCGGCAGCCTTCAATACGGCCGTGGCAGAGGCTGATTCGTCCAGGACGGCCACGATCCACTTGCGATGGTCGAACTCGCGATGTTTCCGCCGGATGATCGCGACCGAGCCTGGCGCGCTCCGGGCCACCTCAACAGCCGTCGATCCGCGCGGAGCATCAGGCGTGTCATGTGTTCCGCGGTCGCCGACGCACACCACAGCCGCCTGGCGGGACTCATCGGCAAGGCATTCAGCCGGGCTGCCCGAGAGAATCTCTGATTCGAGCTTCACGTCGACGCGTGTAGCGGTCACGGCTTTCCACGCCTTGTGTAACGCGTGCTGAGCGCGGTCGATGCTCTCCTGGCTGTCGGCATGATCCGAGTCGATGACGTAGACCAGCCGCAACGTGGTGTCCCGGCTCGCCGCCTCGAGTGCGGCCCAGCGCGCAGCGCGCACCGCATGTTTCGAACCGTCGATGCCGACGACGACCGGGTTGACCGGGGCTTGGATGTTCATCAAAGGTCCTTGTGCCGTAGTGGTCATGCAGCTCTCCGATGACATCTGACCGCACTGCTCGAACACGGCATAGTGTCGAAGGTCCTCGCGGGATCCGAAAAGTGCTCTGTCGACACCCGATGACGTGCTTGACCGCCAACTGCCGAGGTAATGATGACTTCCGACCCTGTGCGAAGCGTCCGAACCGTCGCAGGCTTCAAGGTGCACCTCGCTGTTGTCGAGAAGGACGCCGCATGACGAAAGCCACTATTTCCCTCGCGGAAATCGAAGATGCGGTACTTCTGGCCTGCAGAGCGCCGTCGATCCACAACAGCCAGCCGTGGAATTGGGTGCTCGAATCCGCCACGCTGAAGCTGTATCTCGACGCCGGCTGGCTGGTCACCACCGACGGTTCAGGCCGCCAGGCACTGTTGAGCTGCGGCGCGGCCTTGGACCATCTCCGCGTGGCGATGGCCGCAACTGGCTGGACCACCAACGTCGAGCGCTTTCCCGACCCCGAGAACCACCGGCACCTCGCCGACATCCGCTTCCAGTCGGCCGCCGGCGTCACACCGGCACAGCGACGGGCAGCAGACGCGATATTGTGCCGGCGATCCGATCGACTTCCGTTCGGCGCAGTGACAGACCGGCCCGCGTTGGTCGAAATGCTGCGGCTGGCAACGGTGAATCACCCGGCACAGGTTGACGTCCTGACCGCCCGACAACGCACCGAAGTAGCCCAGGCGTCACATCTCACCGATGCGCTACGGATGTACGACGCCGCGTATCACGCCGAATTGGACTGGTGGACTTCGTCTTTTGAGAGTACAACCGGTATTCCACACAGTGCGTTGTTGTCGGCTGCAGAAGGTGATCGGGTTGACATCGGACGCTCGTTCCCGGTTTCCCATGTCCGCGAGCGTCGCCAACATGCCGGCGATGACCAGGCCACCGTGGTGGTCATCTCCGCACTCGGCGATACGCGCGAGGACATCTTGGCGTGCGGCGAGACGTTGTCGGCAGTGCTGCTCGAAGCCACCGTCGCGGGCCTAGCCAGTTGCACGCTCACCCACCTGACGGAGCACCCGGCCACCTGCGACATCATCAGCGCGCTCACCGGCCATCCCCTGCCCCAGGTGTTGGTCCGCATCGGCACCGCCCCAGCCCTGGAGGACGTCCCGCCACCGACACCGCGACGCCAGCTGGCGGATGTTTTCCGCTTCCGGCCACATGGCTCTGATGACCGGAAGTGATGGCGGAGCGCTGGATGTGCGCCTGGCGGCCGCCCACTTGCGATACAGCCGGCCCGCTACGCACAGTGCAGCCGCAAGCGCTACACCCGTTGCCAGTTGCTTCTTCATATCGTCGACGATGACAAGTCGCCAGCCCGCTCACTAGGGCACATGGACCCACGGTCAGGCAACTAGGGACCAATGCCCCTGCCGCGGACACGGTCACCGCACCTACCGTCGACGAATACTCAGCTCGGGGATGTCAGGAGGGTGCGGAGATGTACAAGTCAGCTTCACCGTCGCCGGCCGTCGTGGTCGGCATCGACGGCTCGCGATGGTCGGTCGACGCTGCCTTGTGGGCGGTCGATGAAGCCGTCAGTCGCGACGTACCCCTGCGCCTGCTCTACGTCGTCGAGCCACGCGGTGCCGTCGATCCCCAGCAGGAAGCCCAAGATCTGGCGTGCGCCGACGTCTCCGTGCGGCGTGCGCTGGTCGCGGTCGAGTCCACAGAGCAGCCTGTCAAAGTGGAATGGGAAGTACTGCAGGGGCATCCCTCCCGGGTCCTCCTGGACGCCAGCCGATCTGCTGACCTCCTGTGTCTGGGCTCGCTCGGCATCGCGCATGCCACGGGGCACCGACTCGGTTCGACCGCGGCCACATTGGCGACTTCCGCGCCGTGTCCGGTGGCGATCGTCCGCAGCGGCAACCACCACGGGGTGATGCAGCCCAGGCACGTCGTGGTCGAAGTCGATGAAAGTCCGGACAGCGCCGTCGTTCTCGAGGCCGGAATCAGCGAAGCCCGGCTACGCGGAGTGCCCCTGACGGTGCTCGCAACGCGGCCGACCTCGCCTGCGGACGGACGGGACAAAGTGCAGGATGATGGCGTGTCTGCGCGGCTGGACAAACGTCTCGCCCGGTATCGCCTCGCCAACCCGGACATCGAGTTCAACCCCGTCGCAATCCGTGGTTCCACGATGAATTACCTTGATCGCCATGCCGATTCGATCCAATTGCTGGTGATCGGCAGGCACCGGAGGCCCGGGATGGGTGAGATCGTGGGGACGGCGCGCTCAGCCTCGCCCCAGGTGAACTGCACGGCACTGATTTGCCAACGTAATCAGCGCCTGTAGCCGAGGCCTGGCCTATCGTCATGAGCAAGACGTCAACGTTTATCAGCGCGCCGCCGGCGTGCAGAAGGGCACGCGAATGGTCACAGTATTTCTCGTCGATGACCATGAAGTCGTGCGCCGCGGACTCATCGACCTGCTGAGTGCGGATCCGGATCTCGAAGTCATCGGCGAGGCTGGAACCGTGGCGCACGCCATGGCCCAGATTCCTGCGCTCAGGCCCGATGTGGCCGTCCTCGATGTGCGTCTGCCGGACGGCAACGGCATCGAACTATGCCGCGACCTGCTGTCGCGCCTGCCCGACCTACGGTGTCTGATGTTGACGTCGTTCACGTCTGACGAGGCCATGCTCGACGCGGTCCTGGCCGGCGCGAGCGGCTATGTCATCAAGGACATCAAAGGCATGGAACTCGCCGAGGCGATCAAGGCCGTGGGCGCCGGACGGTCCCTCCTGGACAACCGTGCCGCTGCGGCGTTGATGGCGAAGCTCCGCAATGAAGCCGAGCGCTCGGACCCGCTTTCGGGGCTGACCGATCAGGAACGGGTGCTGCTGGATCTGCTCGGCGAAGGATTGACCAACAAGCAGATCGCCGCACGAATGTTCCTGGCGGAGAAGACGGTAAAGAACTACGTGTCGCGTCTGCTCGCCAAGCTGGGCATGGAACGACGGACGCAGGCCGCGGTGTTCGTGTCGAAACTGGACCGGCCGCGGCGCTCGGACGACTGATCTGCCGCCGGCGTCAAATTCCTGGCGCACCGCTGCCCCAGTGGCAGAATCACCGATGTGAGACGTCAAGACAGCAGCACTGAGCATCCGCTGCGAGCGCCGCTATCGGGACTACGGCTGCGTGAACTTCTCAGTGAAGTTCAGGACCGCGTCGAACAGATCATCGAGGGCCGTGACCGGCTCGACGGTCTGGTCGAGGCGATGCTCACCGTCACGTCCGGGCTCGAACTGGACGAGACACTGCGCACCATCGTGCGCACCGCGATCGAGCTGATCGACGCACGATACGGGGCCCTCGGTGTTCGGGGCACGGATCACGAGCTCGTCGAATTCGTCTACGAAGGCATAGACGAGGAGACCCGTTGCAAGATCGGCCCGCTGCCCCAAGGGCGCGGCGTACTCGGCGTCCTCATCGACGAACCGAAACCCATTCGGCTGGAAGACATTCGCACCCACCCCGCCTCGGTGGGCTTTCCCGAGCACCACCCTCCCATGCGCACTTTCCTCGGTGTGCCGGTCCGCATCCGCGACGAAGTCTTCGGCAACCTGTATCTGACCGAAAAAGCATCCGGACAGCCATTCAGCGAAGACGACGAAGTGCTCGCACAGGCCCTGGCCGCGGCGGCCGGCATCGCCATCGACAACGCCCGGCTCTACCGTCAGTCGCAGCAACGCCAGGCCTGGATCGAGGCCACCCGCGATATCGGTACCGCCCTGTTGTCCGGCACGGAGCCGTCGCTGGTGTTCCGCCAGATCGCAGAGGAGGCACGTTCGCTGACGGACGCGGACGCGACGCTGATCGCGGTTCCCGAGGACGACGATGCGCCGAGCAGCGAGATCACCGAACTCCAGGTGATCGACGTCGTCGGCGATGCCCGAGCATCAGCGCTGGAGGCGCCGGGGGCCCGCGGACCCATCGGCCGGGCTTTTCACGATCGAACGCCCTCGATCTGCCGGGCAGCGGAGCTACCTGAAGCAATTGCGGCCGACGTGGCGTCGGCACTGGTGCTGCCACTGCGCACCACCGAGAGCGTCATCGGAGTCTTGGTCGTGCTGCGGAATGCGGGCCGCCAGGAATTCACCGCGGATCAGCTGGACACGATGGCCGCGTTCGCCGACCAGGCCGCGCTCGCCTGGCAGCTTGCCGCCAGTCAGCGGCAGAAGCGTGAGCTGGCTGTACTGGCCGATCGCGACCGCATCGCCAGAGACTTGCACGATCACGTCATCCAGCGGCTGTTCGCGGTTGGTCTGACGCTCCAGGGCGCGATCCCGCGCGCCAAGTCCAGCGATGTGCAGCGCCGCATCACCGACTGCGTCGACGACCTCCAGGAAGTGATAACCGAAATCCGCACCGCGATCTTCGATCTGCACGGCAGCACCGCCTCCACCACTCGGTTACGACAGCGACTCGATGCCGCGGTCGCCTCTTTCTCCAGCCACGAACTGCACACCACGGTCCGCTACGACGGCCCGCTCTCGGTCATCGAGCCCGACTTGGCCGATCACGCCGAGGCCGTCGTCCGCGAAGCGGTGAGCAACGCCGTCCGTCACGGCAAGGCCAGCGCGGTCGGCGTCACCGTCAACGTCGACAACGACTTGCGTATCGAGGTCACCGACAACGGCCAGGGATTACCCGAAGGCATCACCGAAAGTGGCTTGGCGAACCTCCGCCGACGGGCGCGAGACACCGGCGGTGACATGACCGTCGGACCCGGCGTCGACGCCGGCACCGTCCTGCGGTGGTGGGCGCCGCTGCCCTGATGGGGCGACTCGGGATGCGGGTCCAATGTCTTTGGCCACCAATGACGATAGACACCGCTTCCGCCGGCATGTGGTCTGGGACAGAACTCTTCAGCAAGTGACGTAGTGCTCTGTCGATCGTGCCCGATCACCTGCAGGATCGTTGTATGAGAAACGAGCAGTGTGCGCGATCTGAAACGCACCGGGTCGACCTCGATCACAGGTCCAGTGAGGTGAATCAGATGCCCGAGACGTTCCCCGACCATCAGACGATTTGCGCGGCAATGGCGCTGGCAACGCGTGCCCCTTCGGTGCACAACACGCAACCCTGGCGGTGGCGCATCGGCGCCAACAGTGTGCACTTGTACGCCGAATCGTCACTGCACCTGATTCACACCGACCCCGACGGCCGCGACCTGCTGATCAGTTGTGGTGCGGCGCTGCACCACGCGACCGTGGCCTTCCACGCGCTGGGCTGGCAGGCGACCGTGCGCAGGTTCCCAAACCCGGCCGAGCCTGATCATCTCGCCGCGATCGAATTGACACCCTGCGTCCCAGAGCAGGCCGACATCGCTCTCGCCGCGGCGATTCCGCGGCGCCGAACCGACCGGCGGTACTACAGCGGCTGGCCCGTCCCGCTCGGGGACATCGCTCTGATGACCGCCCGCGCGGCGCGCCTCGGCATCGGCCTGCGCCGGGTAAAGCTCAACGACGTCCTCACAAATGCACTGCGGCAAGCGGTTTCACAGCATGTGCATGATCTGGACTACCTCACCGAACTGACGGTCTGGAGCGGCCGCTACGCATCGGTCGCCGGCGTGCCCGCTCGTAGTACACCCGCGCCCGACCACAGCGCTGCTCTCCCCAGTCGCATCTTCGCCGGACCCGTGCTCGGCCAGGCCGCAGGCACAACGGCCACCGATGACAACGGTTCACTGTTGGCGCTCGGCACCTCGACCGACACTCCGATTGATCGATTGCGGGCCGGAGAAGCAACGAGCGCAGTTCTGCTCACAGCCACCGCGCAGGGACTGTCCACGTGCCCCGTCACGGAGGCACTGGAGAATCCCGAGTGCCGAGCCATCGTCCGATCGGACGTTTTCGGCGATGAATTGTTCCCGCAGATGCTCATTCGCGTCGGCTGGGCACCCTTGAACGCAGACCCCTTACCCTCGACCCCGCGCCGCGCGCTGACGGACGTCGTTTCCCTTCTGCACGACGAGGACTCGTTGCCGGGTTCTCGTGCCTGCGACGACGAGGCGGCGGGTCGCTGATCCGAGCCCCGATCAACGACCCGCGCCTCTATCGATGAGATGGAGTTCGCATCATGACCGCAACACCGCACATTCAGCACCGCACCCGGATGTTCGCTCGGGTGCTCGGGCCCTATCTCGTCGTCGCGGCCGCATCACTGGTCACCCGGGCTGATTACGTCAAGACTCTGATGCACACATTCGGGGACAACTCTGTATGGCCTTGGATCACAGGCGCATTCGTCTTACCGATGGGACTGGTCGTCGTCACACTGCACCCGCATTGGCGCGGAGCTCCGGCCGCCACCGTGTCGGTGCTCGGCTGGTTGACTGTGCTCAAGGGCGCGGCGTTGATGATGTTCCCCGCGGCGTACCTGGCAACAGGGCACGACGTTCTGGCCGCCGCACCGTGGTGGCAGGCCGTCGTGATCGTCACCGGGCTGGCCGGGCTGTATCTCACCGCGGTCGGGTGGTCCCCAGATCGTCGATCAGCCCCATCCGCCGCCGTGTCCGCCGACTCCTGATGAACTCCAACGGCATTCGGCTCGGCCGGCAACGTCAGACCGGTACGATGTCCTGATTCCCGGAGTCGACGTCATTCAGTTCACGCGCAATCAATGCCATCAGCGTTCGAAGGTCATTGTTCGCGCGGTACAGATAGACCGAGGCCATCTCGATGTCTGCGACGTCCTGACTCCGAATGCCGGTCAGGCACTCACTGAATCCGGAGCCGAAATCCTCGAGAGTCTGCTGCAGGGCGGTTGTCAGTGTCGCTTTTGGGCTCGGCAACAACGCCTGTAGCTGAGGCAGGACCATCTGGCCGGCTTCGCAGGCCCGCTGAATTCCCACCATGTCAGACTTGGCAGCCGCGGTGGCGATGTTGTCCCGCTGAATCAGTAACGCGTCCAGCGGTGATTCAAGTTGCGCAAGCCACGCATGCAGTTGTTGCGATGTGGGCGGCGCCTGCTGTTGTGCCGTAGCAACTTTCGCCGGCGCTACCTCGTCATCCGGCAGCACCAGGCGGACCAGCGAAAAGCCGCCGAACATCCAACCGATGAGCATCGCCGCCACGATCAGCGCAGCGGTGATCAGAGCGAGAAACCGCCCTTGGGACGCATCTTCCACGCCTTCTGACGACGGGACATCCTCATCGGTGGATACGGCCATCGGGAAATCCTCCCTACGAATCACGACTTCAGCGGGGCAGCCACTAGATGGTGCGCCACTGGTCTGAGGCCCACACGGGTCAAAGGTCCTCTGGCAGGCAGCCGGAAGGCCACAAGCCCGGTCACGGTAGGCGCAGCAGGTGCCGAAGGTCCCTACGACCGCGGTCCATCAGCTCTGCTCGTGAACTTCCGATAGGCGCAACATCATTCGCGAACACCGCACCATTGGCAGGCCGGCCCGTAAAGGACACCGATGAACGACAACCAGCTCACCGCTCTCGATGCCGGATTCCTGCAGGCTGAGGATTCCGACAGTCATGCCAATCTTGCCGTCGCGGTGGTGGCCATCATGGAAGGCCCGGCCCCGGACTTCGCCGAACTACAAGCGGTGCTCGACGAGCGCTCGGCCGCCCTGCCCCGTTGCCGACAGGTGTTGCACTCATATCCGCTCGACCTCAGCGCTCCAGAATGGGTACCGGCACCCAGTTTCGACATCACCCACCACGTCCGCCGGCTCACCGTGACAGCGCCCGGTGATGACACTGCGATTCATCGCGCGGTGGCGAGCTTGATGGAGCGCCGCCTCGACAGATCCCGTCCATTGTGGGAAGCGTGGATGCTGGACGGTCTGGCTGATGGTCGCTGGGCGATCGTGGTCAAGCTGCACCACTGCATCGCCGACGGTGTCGCGGCGACAGTGATGCTCGCCGGTATTTGCGACAACCAGTCGGCAGCGCGCGATGAAATACCCTGCCTCCATTCGGGATCAGGTCGGCAATCGCGGCGCGGCTTCAATCCGGTCACGCTCGGCACCGATGCGTGGCGGATGGTGAGATCGACGGCGCGCAGTGGGGTGCGCATGGCGTTCGGAGCTGCTCAACTCGTAGCCGGCGTGCTCACCACCTCGACCCAACCCCTCAACGGGCAGCTCAGCGACATGCGCCGATTCAGTGCTGTCGAGGTCTCGCTACCCGATGTCCAGATGGTCGCCAAGCGGTTCGGCGTCACCGTCAACGACGTGGCTCTGGCCGCCATCACGGACGGTTTCCGGTCCGCGATGCTGCAGCACGACATGCAACCTTCGGCCGGGCCGATCCGCACCGTCGTGCCGGTTTCCGTCCGGCCTGCCGAACTACTCCACGTGCCCGACAACCGGGTTTCCATATTGCTGCCTGACCTCCCCGTCGATCGGCCGGATCCGCTCGAACAGCTTCGGCTGGTCCACAAGAGGCTGACCACGGCGAAAGGCAGTGGGCAGCGCCAGGCCGGCTCTTTGGTGGTTTCCGCAGCCAACCTGATTCCATTTCCGATCATGGCGTCGGCCGTGCGCCTGCTGGGCCGGCTTCCGCAACATGGCGTCGTTGCCGTGACGACGAATGTCCCCGGCCCGAGCCGGCGCATGCGCTTGATGGGTCGTCAGATCGCCGCGCTCGTGCCGGTACCGCCGATTGCGATGGGCATGCGCACGGGCATCGCCATCATGAGCTACGCCGATCGCCTGACATTCGGAGTCATCGGCGACTACGACGCCGAGCTCGACACGGAAGATCTCGCCCGCGGCATCGAGAACGGGCTCGCTCACCTGATCTCCGTCGCGTCAGCTGCGACGCACACTCGCCGGCTGGGCAACCTGATGCTGCTCAGCGGCTAGAACCGGCCATTACCCGCTGCTGCACAACAACTTTGCGCTCAGACTGATAGCACAGGAGTGAACCGTGATCGATCAACAATGGGACTCGGACAACTCGATTCTCACCATTCACCCGGAATCCCCGTTGAGTACCGGCGATTTTGCCGCCCTCACCCAAACTGTCGACCCGAAGATCGAGCAGGGCGGCGACCTTGCCGGCCTCGTCATCGACGCTCCGCATTTTCCGGGATGGGACAGTTTCGGGGCGATGGTGACGCACCTGCGATTCGTCCATGACCATCACCAACACGTGAAAAAGATTGCCATCGTCACTGATTCGCCGATAGCGGGCGTTGCACAGTACCTGGTGTCACACTTCATCGCGGCGGAGATCCGGAAGTTTCCCGCGGGACAGGTCGAGGACGCCACGGCGTGGATCACCAGTGGCCGTCAATCTGAGGACCCGAGCCCCTAGTCGCCGAAGCTCCTTGAGCGCACAGTCGTCATACGAGGACACATATCGCCGACGCCGTCAATCAGTTGCCGACTCCCAACGCCACTCCGTGACCTCGGGCAGATCCTCACCGTGCGTCCGGATCCATTCACGGTGGCGATCATGAGCCGCAACCATGTCTGCGCGCAGTGCGTGTACTGCGGGACCATCGAGTCCGGGCGTCAGATCGATGGCGTCGATCACGAGCTGGAAGCGGTCCATCTTGTTCAGCACCAGCATGTCGAAGGGCGTGGTCGTCGAGCCCTCCTCCAGGTATCCGCGCACATGCATGTTGCGGTGATTGCGTCGCCGGTAGGTCAACCGGTGGATCAACGACGGGTAACCGTGGTAGGCGAATATCACGGGCCGGTCGGGGGTGAACAACGTGTCGTACGCCGCATCGGTCATGCCGTGCGGATGTTGAGAGTCGGATTGCAGCCGGAACAGGTCGACGACGTTGACGACGCGAATACCCACCTCCGGCAGGTGCTCTCGCAGTATCGAAGCAGCGGCCAGCACCTCGATCGTGGGCACGTCGCCGGCACAGGCCAGCACCACATCAGGTTCTGAACCCCTGTCGGTGCTGGCCCACTCGAAGATGTCCGCGCCGCGTGCGCAGTGCACCGCAGCTTGCTCCGCGGTGAGCCATACCGGGGCGTCGTTCTTCCCGGCGACGATCACGTTGATGTAGTTCCGGCTGGCGAGGCAGTGCGCCGCTACCGACAGCAGCGTGTTTGCGTCCGGCGGCAAGTAAATGCGGGCGATATCGGCGCGCTTGTTGGCAACATGGTCGATGAAACCCGGATCCTGGTGCGAGAAGCCGTTGTGGTCCTGGCGCCACACGTGGGACGTGATCAGGTAGTTCAGGGACGCGATCGGTGCTCGCCACGGTAGTTCGCGACTCACCTTGAGCCACTTGGCATGCTGGTTCACCATCGAGTCCACGACATGAGCAAAGGCCTCGTAGCTGTTGAGCAGGCCATGCCGCCCGGTCAGCAGATAACCTTCCAGCCAGCCCTGGCACATGTGTTCCGACAAGACTTCGAGCACACGCCCGTCGCGGGCCAGGTGCTCGTCGCTCGGCAGAACTGCTGCGTTCCACTGCTTGCCGCTGGCGTCATACACGGCACCGAGCCGATTCGACGCCGTCTCGTCGGGCCCGAACAGTCTGAAGTTGCGGTAGCAGGCGTTACGCACCATTACTTCGCGCAGATATTGCCCGAGCACCCTGGTCGGCTCTGCGGTGGTGTCCCCCGGCCTGACGGTTGACACCGCGAATTCCTGGGCAGCAGGCAAATGCAAAGGTGTCAGCAGCAGGCCACCGTTGGCGTTCGGGTTCAATCCCATCTGATAATCGGTTGACGGCACATTGTCGGTCACCAGCGCTGTGGGGCAACCCATTTCATCGAACAGCTCGCCGGGGCGGTACGAATCCAGCCAATCGACGAACTGCCGGCGATGTTCCGGATCAGACCGGACATCGGCTATGGGCACCTGATGGGCACGCCACGTACCCTCAACAGGCACACCGTCGACCCACTGCGGTCCGGTCCAGCCTTTGGGCGTCCGCAACACGATCATGGGCCACTGTGGGCGCGCCGCTGGGGATGTCGCGGCACGCGCGGCGGTCTGGATTTCGTTGATCATCGCCACGACGCGATCCATCGCCGCCGCCATCTCCTGATGCATCTGTTGCGGATCGTCGCCGCTGACGTAGATCGGATGGTGCCCGTATCCCCTTAGTAGACAATCGAGTTCGGTGTCGGTGATCCGCGCCAGGACCGTCGGATTGGCGATCTTGTACCCATTGAGGTGCAGGATGGGCAGTACCGCACCATCAGTGACGGGGTTGATGAACTTGTTCGAATGCCAGCTGGCGGCCAGCGGACCGGTCTCGGCTTCGCCGTCACCGATCACACACGCCACCAACAGGTTCGGGTTGTCGAGAGCTGCACCGTAGGCGTGCGCCAGGGAATAACCGAGCTCGCCGCCCTCGTGGATGGAGCCCGGAACTTCCGGTGCGACATGGCTGGGCACGCCACCCGGGAAGGAGAATTCGCGGAACAGTGTCGCCATGCCGCGTTCATCACGGGTGATGTCGGGACGTGTTCGGCTGTAGCTGCCCTCGAGCCAGGCGTTCGCGAACAGCGCCGGCCCGCCATGACCGGGACCGATGACATACATCGCGTCGAGATCATGATCGATGATGGCGCGATTTAGGTGCGCGTAGATGAAGTTCAGCCCCGGCGAGGTGCCCCAGTGCCCCAACGGGCGGGGCTTGATGTGTTGGTGCTCCAAAGGCGTTCGCAGTAGCGGATTGTCCATCAGGTAGATCTGGCCGGCAGTGAGATAGTTGGCAGCCCGCCAGTACGCGTCCACCGATCGCAGCCGCGCCGCCGTCAAGGGCTCACGCACCTCGCGAGTTGCGCTCGTCATCGGGTGGACTCGCGAGCATGTGGCCGAGCGACGAGCACCGGGCAGTTCGCCTGGTGGATCAATTTGTGGCAGGTGGAACCGAGCAGCAGTCCGGTGGCGTCGCCTCGACCATGACTTCCCGTGACGACCAGCTGAGCGCGCTGAGCGTGGCTCAGGAGCACGTGTCCAGGATTGCCGAGTGCCGCGACGCGGCGCACGGCGACATCAGGGAATTTCTCCTGCCACCCGGCCAATCGCTCGGCCAGCAGCATCTCCTGCTGTTCCTCACGCGCCTGGCCGGTCAGGTCATTCCAGGGGCCTTGGGCATCGTAGAAATGCGCCGGCAGATAGCCCCAAACCAGGACAGCGGTCAGTCCGGTCCCGCGCATGGCGGCTTCCTCGAAGGCCCAGCCAATCGCATCCTCACTGTCCGGGGCCCCGCTGATCCCGACCACAACGGGTCCTGTCACCGGCACCCCCGGTGCGCGGACGACGACCACCGGGCTGTGTCCGTGCGCGGTCAGCGCCACTGCCACCGAGCCGGCCAGCAGGCCGGTGAACGCGTTCAGTCCGCTTGAACCGACGACGGTGAGGAATGCGCCCTTCGACAGGTCGATCAGCACGCGCGCTGGACGGCCCGCCTTTCTGGTCAACATCACCTCCAGATCAGGGTCCAGCGTCTGGACGCGATCGAGGGCCTCGTCAAGGAAGCGCTGGCCGGTGGTCTCCAGATACTTGAAGAAGCTCTCCGAGGCCCCCGGGTTGAACCCCAGCGCAAAACTCTCGAAGTCGACGGCGTGCACCAACCGGAGCGGGAGGTTGCGCAACTGTGCTTCGTTGACGGCCCAAGTCAGGGCCATCAGCGATGAGCTCGACCCGTCGATGCCGACCAAAATGTAAGGGCGGGGCGGTAATTCGGTCACAATATCCTCCGATGGCTCTGACTGTCCGATGCCCACGACGGTACGAGCGCGACCCCTCCGCTGCTATGGCCGAAAGTCACTCGTTGAGTGATCACTCGCCACCGCTCGGGACCCTCGACCCGTGGTGACTCATGCGCCGCCCCAAAGGCCTTTGTGCCCTCGCCTCCGGTTACGTACCCGGGTGAGGATTCGATGACACATCTGCGGTTCCGCACGCCAGGGCAAACCACTGCGGAACACGCGAAAAGCACCGGGAGACAATATGATCGAAATGCACGCTGGCGATTCCGTCGTGGTCGGCATCGACGGTTCGACAGCTGCCGTCTACGCCGCTCACTGGGCAGTCGCCGAAGCCATCGCCCGAGATGTCCCGCTGCGATTGGTGAGTTGCGTGCAAGGCCCGCAGCGCACGGATCGAATGGTCATCGAATACGCCAGGACCTCTCTGCGGGCGGCTCACGCAGCCATCGACGACACCGCCGCGCACGTCAAGATCGAGACCGCCGTCGTAGTCGGAGACCCGACGGCGGTTTTGATCAGCGAATCCCACGGCGCTGCCATGGTGTGTGTGGGCTCGGTCGGGATAGGTCGTTTCGCAAAAGCGCTGCTGGGATCGACCGCGGCGGGCGTGCCGAGGGCGCGGCGTGTCCGGCCGCAGTGGTCCGCAGCTACGCACCGCACCGGCGCTCGCCGGCAGGGTCGATCGTCTTCGAGGTCAATGACTGGGAAGAGAACCACGATGTGTTCGCCGCGGCGGTCGCCGAAGCGCAACTGCGTGGACGGCCCGTTGTGGCGGTCGGCGTGTGTCCGCCGGAGACCGGGATGAGTGGCCGCCAGGAGCTGCTGCGCCGTTGTGCGGTGTGGCAGGACATCTACCCCGACGTGTACATCACGGCGGTACCCATCACGACGAGTTTCGCACGGTTCCTGCAGACGACGTCCGAACCGATCAGCCTCGTCGTTGTCGGTGCCCGCGAGGCCGCCAAGCTCGTCAAAATTATTGGCTCACACGCCGACGCGAACTCCGACAACCCCTCTGTGCTCGTCGCACGGGTCTGAAAAACCTGAGGTGCGGGCGGCCGCGAACGGCCCCCTGCACCTCAGCAACGATCTGACTACCGGGCCTGCGGCCGGGCAACCAGCACCGGGCACTCGGCATGTTGCACCAGCCGGTGGCTCGTCGACCCGAGGAACCACCCGGCCACGTTTCCATGGCCGCGGGTCCCGGTGACGATCAGCTGCGCGCGCTGCGCATAGCCCAGCAGCACGTGCCCCGGATGACCGGCGGCGACCACGCGGCGGACCGCGACCTCCGGGAACTTCTCCTGCCACCCCGCCAGCCGTTCAGCCAGCAACATCGCCTGCTGGTCCTCCCGCGCCGGGCCCGGCAGCTCTTCCCATGTCGGTTCGATGTAGTCGAAATAGGCTGGGACATAACTCGATACGAGAACGGCGAGCAGTTTCGCCCCGCGCAGTGACGCCTCCTGGAAGGCCCAGCCGATTGCTTCCTCGCTGTCGGGCGCACCGCTGACACCGACCACGACGGGCCCTCCGGCGTGTGCACCGGGCGCGCGTACCACAACGACGGGACTATGGCCGTGCGCGGTCAGCGCCACCGCCACCGACCCCGCGAGCAGACCCGTGAACCCGTGCAGCCCACTCGATCCGACAACGGTGAGGAACGCGTCCTTCGACTGCTCCTCCAGCAGCTGCGCCGGGCGGCCGACCAGGTTGTGGACGGACACCTCCACCTCGGGGGCGAGTGCCTGAACACGCTCCGCGGCCTCGTTCAGGAAGTTCTGTCCCGACGTCTCCACGTACTTGAAGAAGCTCTCGGAAGCACCCGGATTGAATCCCATCACGAAATTGCCGTAGTCGACGGCGTGGACCAGGCGCAGCGGCAGGTTGCGCAGTTGCGCCTCGCCGATGGCCCACAGCAACGCCTCCAGCGATGATCTTGATCCGTCGATGCCGACCAAAACGTATGGGCGAGGAGATAATTCGGTCATGATGTCCGCTCCAGACGAAGGTGCAATTCCCGACACCTTCAACGGTACGGGCGTCGACTGCCCGGGGCTATGGCCAAAAGTCACTCGCCGGCCCGGGCCCAGAGGTACGGCTTCGCGCCGGGGCGCGTTCCGGGTGACTACTCGGTGTCGCCGACGGCTTCGAGGCGCTCGCTCACCCGAGTGAGCGCCTCGTCGAACACGTCGACCTTCTCGCCCCGCTTTTCGTTGGCGGGCTGCGCGGCGCCCCGGCCACCCTCGGATTCCACCCGCGCCGCACCCTGACGCCGCAACAAACTGAAGTTCTTCTCACGCGCCTGCCGCAGCCTGCGCTGCAGCTCCTTGAGTGCTTTCGAATCCATCCGGGCCAACGCCTCGGGATGGCTCTCGGCGATCAGTTCGTTTTCCTGCGGGGTGAGGTTCACGTGGTTGCTCATGACTGATTCATACCCGTGACTGCGATACCTGCCGGTCGAATCGCTCGACCGCGCGCCCCTGGCGCGGCATAATTCTTTATTGACATGACTGCAACCATCGACGCCCGCGACGTGGGCACGCTGCCGCTCGCGCCGAAGAATCCGCTGCCGTTACGGCAGTTGATCGCCACCCGGCAATTGCACACCGGGCTGGTCCGGCTGAGCGAGGCCGGCGGGCCCGTCAGTCGCATCGCCGTCGTACCCAAGCGCGTCGCGCCGCCCATCGTGCTCGTCACGTCGCCTGCCGGCATCCGCGACGTGCTGGGTCGCACCGACAACCTCGCCGAACGCTCCACGATCCACGAAGAAGTGCGCAACGTGGTCGGCGACAATCTCTTCGTCCTGCCCAACAAGGCCTGGCCGCCGCGCCGGCGCGCCCTGCAGCCGGTCTTCACCAAGCAGCACGTCGACCGCTTCGGCGGCCACATGTCCCAGGCTGCGCAGGCGATCGCCGACCGCTGGCGCGACGCGCATGACGTCGACCTCGACACCGAATGCCGCCGGCTCGCCATGCGGTCCCTCGGCTACTCGATTCTCGGTCTCGACATCAACGAGCACAGCAACACCATCGCCGAGAACATGCACGTGGCCTCGCGCTATACGGCCGATCGCGCCCTGCGGCCGATCAAGGCGCCGCAGTGGCTGCCGACGCTGGGACGGCGTCGGGCTCGCGCCGCGGTTGCCCGGATGCGCAAGATGACCATGGCGGTCCTGCAGGACTGCCGCGCGAACCCGGACCGCGATGCACCGTTGGTCAAGGCACTGCTCGCGGCCTCGGACCCCGACACCGGCCAGAAGCTGTCCGACGACGACATCTGCAACGACCTGCTCATCTTCATGCTGGCGGGCCACGACACGACCGCGACGACGCTGACGTACGCCTTGTGGCAGCTCGGGCGCAATCCCGCGATGCAGGACCGGGTCGCGGCCGAGGTCGCCGCGATCGGCGATCGGGAGCTGACACCCGACGACGTGCCCCGGCTCGCCTACACCGCCCAGGTACTCAACGAGTCGCTGCGGCTGTGCCCGCCGGCGGCCGGTGTCGGCCGGACGGCGATGCAGGACATCGTGGTGGACGGCCATCGCGTCGAAGCCGGCAGCATCGTGGCCATCGGCATCAGTGCCGTGCACCGGGACCCGACGTTGTGGGATCACCCGCTGGCGTTCGACCCCGACCGGTTCAGCCCCGACAACGCCAAGACCCGCGACCGGTGGCAGTTCATCCCGTTCGCCGCGGGCCCGCGGTCCTGCATCGGTGAACACTTCGCGATGTTGGTGACGACGCTCGCGCTGGCCACCATCGTGCGGTCCAACCGCATCGAGTCGCTCCACGACGACTTCCCGCTCGAATCGCCCTACACGACGGTCGCGAAAGGCCCCATCCCGGTTCGGGTCACCGCACGCGCGTGACGCCGGCGGTGGCCGACGCCCGGAGCCCGCTCGACTGGGACCACAACGCCTACTACCAGCGCCGGCTGCTGCAACTCCTGCCGTCACGGTGCCAACGGGTCCTGGACGTCGGTTGCGGAGCCGGCGGATTCGCCGTCCAGCTCGCCGAGCGCAGTGCGCACGTCGACGCGGTCGATCGCTCGGCGGTGATGATCGCCGAGGCGCAGCGCCGGACCCCGACGAATGTGAACTGCATTCAGGCCGACGTGCTGACCGACGCGCTGCCGGCAACCGACTACGACGCGATCGTGTCCATCAGCGCACTGCACCATATGCGTCTCGATGCGGTGCTGCCCCGGCTGGCCGACGCGCTTCGGCCCGGTGGTGTGCTCGCGGCGATCGCGCTGCCGCGGACAGATCTGCGGCGTGAGTGGCCGCATGAGCTCGGCGCCGCGCTCGCCCATCGCGCGCTCGGTGTCCGGTTTCGCGCCGAGCGACTGCTGGGAACCGGCACCGGGTTCGCGAAGACGCCTGACCACGACGTGATGCCGGTGGTGCTCGACCCACCGCTGACGACGCGCGAAGTCGCCGCGCAGACAGCGGAACTACTTCCGGGCGCCCACGTGCGGCGCCTGCTCTTCTGGCGTTATCTGCTCGTGTGGCAGAAGCCCACCGCGTAGCGGCGGCGAAAACTCGTTGACGGTGCCTCGGCAGCGTGCCATTCTGTCCGACTGCCCTGTTTCCGACCCACATCACCAATCATGACTCTGACGAACGACGAAATAACCCAACTGGCAACCGAATTCGCCGACGACGACCGCACGGGTCGCCGGCCGATCAGCGATGTCGCGGCGTGGCTGAACGACGTGCACCCGATGGCGCGTGTGACCCTGCATGCACTCGGCGAGTTGCTGGCCGGCGTCTCCGACCTCGACAGGGCCGAGACCGCCGACCGGTTCACCGCACGTGCGCTCGGGGTGAGCGACTGCGGTCAGCTGATCGATGAAACCCGCGATCTGAATCCCGTGGCCCGGTTGACCACGGCGTTGGCACTCGGTGAGTGGATCACTGAGCACGAGCAGGTGTGTCTGGTCGGCCCCGGCGAGTACTCGCATCCCCCGATGTGGACGCAAACCGAGATCGGCGAGCGGCAGTACCGCCACCCGCTGAGCCTGCGCGTGCACTTCCCCGCGGGGTCCCTGTTGCCCGAGGCCGGGTGCGTCATCAAGATCGAAACCCGCGAGTCGTTCAACCACTCGGCCGAGGTCAGCGTCTACGTGATGCCCGCACATCAGGCCGAGGCCCGCGTGCTGCTCGACAGGCTCGCAGAGCGTGCCAACGCGCTCAACCCGTACCGGGGCCGCGCGCTGCGCGCCACCAACGCGCATGGTCTGCAGCTCACGGTGATCGAGTTGCCGCCGGCTGTCAGCCGATCGAATGTGATTGTGCCCCAATCAGTATGGACCGAAGTCGATCTCGGCATCGCGGCGGTTCGCGATCGCCACGGCCTGCTCAACGCCCACGGCTTGGGAGCCCGCCGCGGCGTGCTGTTGTGCGGTCCGCCCGGCACCGGGAAGTCCGCGGTCAGTGCTGTCGCGGCCAGTGAAGTCGTCGGCGATTTCACCGTGATCTACGTCGAGGCCCGCGCCGGAGCGGACCTGCTGACGGTCGTCGTCGAGGAGGCTCAGCGCCTGGGCGGCCCGGTGCTGCTGGTGCTCGAAGACGTCGACCTGTGGTGCCGGGATCGCTCCGTCGGCGGCGGCGGGTTGTCGGAGCTGCTGCAGGCCATGGATATTGCCCCCGACGCCCGCATCCTGACGCTGGCATCCACCAACGACGTCGCGACTCTGGACAAGGCGGCCATCCGCACCGGCCGGTTCGACTCGGTGGTCGAGGTCGGTTACCCCGACCGCGTCGGTGCGGCCCGCATCCTGTCGGTGCTGCTCGGCGACCTTCCCGGAGGGGCGGACGTCAACACGGCCGCGGTGGCCGCGGCCCTGCCCGAGCACACCAGCGGCAGCGACATCCGCGAGATCGTCCGCCGTGCTCTGCTCGCCGGTAACGGCGAAGCCATCAGCACGGCGGCGCTGCTCGCCGAGTTGGGCACCGGTCGCTATCGCGCCGAGCCGCCGGAAGGCATGTACCTGTAGGCGACGGAACCAACGTCCCAGGGCTCAGGCGCGGTCACCCGACGACGTGAGCCTGTCCAGCACGTCCAGCGCCTCGCGGCACCAGTCGACCCAGGCTTGCTCGGTCCGCAATCCCGCCTTCAACACCAGGTGCCGCAACACGTCGGCGTCGGCGACCGGGGCCGCGAAATCTCGGGCATCGATCTCGCGGTAGTTGGCCAACATCGCTTCATGCGCGGCGAGGTGGTGCGCGATCACGGCGCGCACGGCCCCGGTCTCGCCGAGCGCCGCGGCGGCGCGCACCCGCACGGCGATGGACATCCGCTCCGGCGCGGGATCATCGATGCCACAGAGCCATTCGCCCAGCGCCGCCCGTCCCGCGGGCGTGATGCTGAAGCGCTTGGGCTGACCGCGCTCGGGGCGATCAGGCGTGGAGGCCTCGGCCAGCCCCGAGGTCTTGAGCTTGTCGAGTTCCCGGTAGATCTGCTGGTGCGTCGCCGGCCAGAAGTAGCCGAATGCCCGATCAAACCGGCGGGTGAGTTCGATACCCGTCGATGCCCGCTCCGTGAGCGCGGTCAGGATGGCGAATTGCAGCGACATGGCGTGATCGTAAGTCCCGTGCGGTTTCCGCCTACGCAGCGCGGCGGCAGAAGTCCTGTCACGACGGTTATCCAATCTGTTGCATAAAAGCGCGCCGGCAGCCAGAACTGATGAAAGACGCTACCCAAATACGACCAACTGCCAACATGTTCGAAACCACGCCGCTATACGTCGTCAGCCGCCCGATGCCGATTATGCCACTAGTTGCATAACCACTCCAGCGCCACTAGAGTCCCGTCCAAACCCGGTCTCCGATTCGAAGGGCTATCACCACCATGGGTCTGCCTCCCGTCCTCGCACAGCGCCTGTCCCTGCCGGTGGTCGCGTCACCGTTGTTCCTGTGCTCGGGGCCCGACCTGGTGAAGGCGGAGTGCCAGGCCGGCGTCATCGGCTCGTTCCCCGCGCTCAACGCCCGGCCCTCCAGCCTGCTCGGCGACTGGCTGGATGAGATCGAGGAGTCGAACGCCGCCTACGCACTCGCGAACCCCGACGCCATCGTCGCGCCGTTCGCCGTCAACCAGATCGTGCATCGCTCCAACGACCGCCTCGAGCACGACATGAGCGTCATCGTCGAGCACAAGGTCCCGATCGTGATCACCTCGCTCGGGGCGCGTCCCGAGATCAACGATGCCGTGCACTCTTACGGCGGCATCGTCCTGCACGACATCATCAACAACGAGTTTGCGCACAAGGCCATCGACAAGGGCGCCGACGGCATCATCGCCGTCGCAGCCGGCGCCGGTGGCCACGCCGGTACCCAGTCCCCGTTCGCGCTGGTCCGCGAGATCCGCGAGTGGTTCGACGGTCCACTGCTGCTGTCCGGCGCCATCGCCCACGGCCGGTCCATCCTTGCCGCACTCGCCGCGGGAGCCGACTTCGCCTATGTCGGTTCGGCATTCCTGTCCACCGACGAAGCCAACGCGGTGCCCGAGTACAAGCAGATGATCGTCGACTCCACGGCATCCGAGATCGTCTACAGCAACCTGTTCACCGGCGTGCACGGCAACTACCTGCGCGGCAGCATCGTCGCCCAGGGTCTCGACCCGGACAACCTGCCCGAATCCGACGCCTCGGCAATGAATTTCGGCTCGGGCGGGAACACGGACGCCAAGGCGTGGAAGGACATCTGGGGTGCCGGGCAGGGTGTGGGCAGCATCAAGGAACGCCTCACCGTCGCGCAACTGGTCGAAACCTTGAAGACGCAGTACGTCGAAGCCCGCCAGGACCTGCTGAGCCGAGTGCTCGACGACGAGGTTCTCGAGCCGGCGCACTAGCCCGCCTGATACACCACCACACCGTCGTACACGGTCGCAGCCACCAGCGAGGCGTCCAGCGCTGCCAGGACGTCTCGCGGTGGCGCCGCCAGCAGGCACATGTCTGCCGGCATTCCCACCGTCAGCTCCCGAGGCACGTCCTGCTGCGGGGGTGCGCCGAGGAACATGCCCAATGCCGTTGCGGCATCGATGCTTTCATCCGCTCCCAGCACGGCGCCCGACGGCGACCTGCGGTGCACCGCGGCGCGCATCGCCGCCCAGGGATCGGCGTCCCCGAACGGCATATCGGTCGACAGCGCGACGGGTATCCGCGCGCCACACAGCGACGCCACCCGCCACAGCTGGCCATGCTCGTCCGCGGGCACGTCGGTGAGGTACTGCGCGCCGCGCTCGGCGACGAAGTTCGGCTGGGTCACCACCAGCACGCCGAGGCCACGCAGGTCGGCCAGGCAGTCGTCGGGAATGACGGCGCCGTGCTCGATGCGATCCCCCGCCCGGGAACCCGCCTGCCGCAGTGCGGCAATCGCGACGACCAGCTGCATGGCCGTAACACAGTGCAGTGCAACGATTCCACCCTGACGGTGCCGGGCGGCGATCCAGTCGGCCAGCGCATCGAGGTCCAGATCGTTGTCGTGCAGAATGCGTTTGGCGGGTGCCAGAACTTCGACGCGCTGGCGCAGTTCGCCATGCCGGCGGGCCTCGGCGAAGTCCATCACATCCTCAGCGGTGAGGTCGGGGGTCGCGTCGGTGACACCGGTGACACCGAATGCCGAGAGGCGCCTGCTGATCTCGCCGAGTCCGGCGTCGCTGCGCTGCAACGCATGCGTCCAGCCCTGGTCCGCGCTGCGTAGCCGGCCGTCGGGGTGGTCGGGCAGGCCGACGGCCGTCAGACCCGCGGAGTTGAGGGTCCACAGCACCCCGCTGCGGTGCTGAACGCGCACGGGCACGTTCGGTGCAACCTCGTCGAGCACAGCGCGGTCCAGCGGACCCGCGACAACCTCGTGGTAGCCGACGGCCCGAATCCAGCCGTCCGCGCCGACGGCGGCCTGCCCCAAGACCGCACGCAGCGCGTCACGGCTGCGGACCTCGCCCGGACCGACCCGCACCGACGTCAACGCCGCTGCTGCCGAACGCAAGTGGACGTGATGGTCGTGTAGTCCGGGGATGACGGTGCCACCGGCCGCGTCGAGAACGTCCTCCCCGGTGATCGGCTCGAGGTTGTCGGCAATGGCCTCGATGCGCCGGCCCAGCCGAATATCGACGATCCGACCGTCGAGCAGCGTGGCTCGTTGAATCAGCATGCCCGGCAAGCCCTTTCCTGCACGATGGCCCGTACCCGCGCGTTGTCGGTGCCCAGCTCGCCGGCCCGCGACGACAGCGCGGGCGCCACCGGTTCGGCCACCGGACCTACGCTCGCACCGCTCGTCAGTGGTAGCGCGGCGTATTCCGCTGCCACGGCTGCCAGGGCGATCTCGACGACTTCACCACCGCCGCGCCGCAGCGACTCCGCCACCGCCAGTGTGGCGTGCATCCCCGTCAGTGGATCGGCGATCGCGTCACCGCAGAACACCGGTCCGCTGCCCGCCGGGTCGGAGCCGACCAGGCCCCCGGAAACCGCGGCATCATCGCCGAATCCGACCCAGTGGCCCTGCTCCCCCTCAGTGCCGTGACCGGTGATCCGCAGCCACACCCGGCCGTCCCGCGCCGGAACATTGTCCGGCCCCAGGCCTCGGCGGGTCAGCGCATCGGGACGAGACGACTCGATCACCACGTCGGCGACGGACAACAACTGCCGCAGCTCGTCGGGCTGGCCGAAATCGACGGCGTAACAGAGCTTTCCGGCGTTCATCCAGTCGAAGAATCGTCGTTCCCCCTGCCGGGTGCCGTCCGGCCGCGACGGGCTCTCGACCTTGATCACTGTCGCGCCGGCCCGAGCCAGCAGCTGTCCACAGAGCGGGCCGGCCCACATCGAGGACAGGTCGACCACCAGCAGCCGGCCGTAGTCCCGGAACGGCTTTCGGTTGCCGTGTCGCCGGACCACCGGAGCGGCGGCGATCGTCTCCCCCAGCACGCCGACAGGAAGACCGAGCAGACGCGCACGCTCCGCGACACCGGCGATCTGGCGGCGACCGGCCCACTCGATGATGGCCGGCCACGGGTGATCGACCGGCACGCCGGATTCGAGCAGCGCCGGTACCGCAGCGACATCATCGGGCCGGGCCAGCGTCAGGGCGAACCAACCGTCGCGACCGGCGATCAGCCGCGTGGCGTCCCCGGCGCTGATCCGACCCTGCCGGTACAGCCCCGCCAGCGCGGCCCGCCCCGCGAGAAGCTCCGCCGCATCGATCTCGATGCCAAGTCGGCCGGACAACTCGGAAGCGACCGTCCGCGCCCGAGCCAACACCGCCGCGCGACTGACGTCCGGTGGCCCGCCCGGCATACCCGTCAGCGCGGCCAGCCCACTGGCCGACCAGTCCCGCGCCGTCTCGTCACTCACGCGCTGACCGCATCGACCAAGCCCCAGTCCTGCGCCGTCACCGCATCGATCGTCGCCCCCGACAGCACCAAATACGCTGTGCGCCAGCGGCCGATCCGCCGCGTGATGCTCACCGTCCCTCCGGCTCCGGGAATCAGACCCAACGCCAGCTCCGGCAGGCCGAGGGTGGCGTCGGGGTGACAGGTCACCCGCCCGCAGAACGCGGCCATCTCCAGCCCGCTGCCCAGCACCTGGCCGTGCACGACGGCCCGGCACGCCGGGCCCAAGCGCGCGGTGATCTCGTCGAGCACCAGGGCCGGGCTGAAGCGCGTGCGGGCCAGGTGCGCCGACGCTGGGTCGTCGAATGTCCCGAATTCGGCGAGGTCTCCGCCGCTGCAGAAGGAGGGACCGTTGCCGGTGAGCACCAGACCCGTCACCGAGGGGTCCAAGCGCGCGACTTCCAGCGCCTCAAGCAGTGCCGCCCGCGCGTCGGTGGAAAACGCATTGTGCCGCTGGGGGCGGTTGAACGCGACGTGCAGAGTGTCACCGTCCCGGTGCGACACCACCGGATCCGGGAGTAGCGGAACGGTTTTCGGTCCGCGTTCGGCCAGCCAGCGCGCGAACTCCTGGCCGGACTGCAGCGTCGAATACGCCAGTGATTCGGTGATCACCCCGGCGAACGTCGCCGCCGCGGGGTCGAATGTCCGTAGTACGTCGTCGCACACCGCGGCGGTCTGCGGCCACGTGGCGACCCGTTCGGCGATCTGTTCCAGTGCGGCGTCCACATCGGGCACCTGCACGGTTCTGCGGTCCGCACACGGGCGGTCGACCAGCGTGAAAGTCGCTTGCTGCAGCCAGAACTCGGCGTCATCACCGGCCGGGTCTCCGACCCCGATCACCAGACCTGCGGCACCCGGGTCGTCCGCGAGATCGATGGCCCTCAGTTCGTCAGGCAATGGACACCTGGTCCTCGGCCTCACGGTGAGCCAGCGGCACGTTCTCGCCTCCTGCGGATGTGGACAACCGGATCATGCCACTTCCGCCGCAGATTGAGGCTCAGTCGAGCTGGACCCGCACCGTAACCCGACCTTTGTCGTCACGCGTCGAGATCGCATGCCCAGAACGGTCGGCGCCGCGAAATTTGAGCAGCGTGATGGGGGCACCCTCGCCGAGGAAGTTGCGCCACCAGCTCTTGGAGTCCGGGGCCATCACGCTGATGACGACGTCGTCGCCCGACAGCCGGTAGTTGACGGGGGTCTGGAAGCTACGGCCCGATTTGCGGCCCGTGTAGCGGATCTCGACCAGGCTGCGGCCGACGATGTCGCCGAGGACGGGCACGCTGGTCAGACCGACCGCCGCCTTGTTGAGCGCGCGGACGACGGGGTTGTCGAAAAACGTGCTGGACATGGTCGCCAGGCTAGCGCGGGTGGCCCGAGTCGGCCGACCTTGATCACGCGCATTCGCGACAGACGTGCCCAAGCGATGGGTCAGCTGTCAACTCGCTGAGCTCACGGACGTGAATGCAACGGATGCAGATGAATTCATTGACCTGCTGCGGCGTACGAGCCAGCTGCTGCGGGCTGTCGTAATCGATCGTCACGTGGTCTGACCTTCCCAAGACGGACGCCGCACATGCGGCATGTCCGCAGCGAATGCCCCGTCCGCGCTCGGGATAAACAAATCTGTCATCGATTGCCGACCATCCGCGCGCGGCAGGCCTCCGAATCACTGGGTAAAACAGGGCATTCTCGGGAAATGTCCTAGGCAGTTGAGCTGAAGCAGTTACCGAGGAGAGTGTGTGACAGACGTGAAGCAATCCGCGACTTCAATGCGCGTGCTGGTTACCGGGGCCACCGGATACATCGGCGGTCGGTTGGTGCCGCGTGTCATCGAAGCCGGCCACCGCGTGCGCGTGCTGGCGCGCAACCCGGACAAGATCAGTGACGTGCCCTGGGCTGCCGACGTGGAGGTGGTGCAGGGTGACCTCACCGATGCGGCCACGCTCGGCGACGCGTGCCGCGACATCGACATCGTCTACTACCTCGTGCATTCGATGGGTAACCCGGGAGAGTTCACCGAGGCGGAACGCACCAGCGCAGAGAATCTCGCTGCCGCCGCGCGCGCCGCCAACGTCAAGCGCATCGTCTATCTGGGCGGTCTGCACACCGAATCCGACCGACTGTCCACCCACCTGCGGTCACGCAGCCAGGTCGGGGAAATCCTGATCGACTCCGGCGTCCCGACGGTCGTGCTGCAGGCCGGCGTGGTCATCGGTTCCGGTTCGGCGTCCTTCGAGATGATCCGCCACCTGACCAACCGGCTGCCCGTGATGACAACGCCGCGCTGGGTCAACAACCGCATCCAGCCCATCGCGATACGCGACGTTCTCTACTACCTGCTGGCCGCCGCAACGGCCGAGGTGCCGCGCTCACGCACCTATGACATCGGTGGACCCGACGTCCTGCGCTACGGGGAGATGATGCAGATCTACGCCGAAGTCGCGGGGCTGGCCAGGCGCAGAATCGTGGTCCTGCCGGTCCTCACCCCGAAGCTCGCCGGATTGTGGATCGGGCTGGTGACTCCGGTGCCTCCGCGGATTGGCCGCGCCCTGATCGAGTCCCTGAGCACCGACTCCGTGGTGACCGAGCACGACACCGATGAGGTGATTCCACCGCCGCCCGGGGGCACCACCGGATACCGCGACGCCGTCAGATTGGCGCTGCGCCGCATCGAGGACGGCGAAGTCGAAACCACCTGGGCGAACGCCTCGCCGACCGGCGCCCCTGCCGACCCCCTGCCGTCGGATCCCAGCTGGACCGGCGACGCCATCTATACCGACGACCGAAGCATCGACTGCGACGCGGCCATCGAGCAGGTGTGGCGCGTCGTCGAGGGCATCGGAGGCGAACGCGGCTGGTACTCATTTCCACTCGCCTGGACGATCCGCGGTTGGCTCGACGTACTGACCGGCGGCGTCGGCCTGGCCCGCGGCCGGCGCAACCCGAACACCCTCTACACCGGCGACGCTCTCGATTTCTGGCGCGTCGAACGCATCGAGCGGCCGCATCTGCTGCGGCTGCGCGCCGAGATGCGCACCCCGGGCCGAGCCTGGCTGCAGTGGGAACTCCACTCCCGCGACGATGGCACCACCCGGCTGCACCAGCGTGCCATCTTCTTTCCCAAAGGCCTTGCCGGACGGCTGTATTGGTACGCGCTGATGCCGTTTCACGGCATCATCTTCACGGGCATGATCAAGAACATCGGCGCCGAAGCGGCAAAGGAGGGAACTACCGCCGCCTAGTGACCGTCACTACGTCCGGCGGCGCCGGTTGATCCACCAGATGTGCGTCGACAGTGCGGTCGCGAAAGCACACCACGCGGGATAGGCGGCCAGGGGCGCCGCACGTTGTTGTCGTACCTCGAGGGCGCGGCGCGTCAGGTCGGCGCTGCTGACGGTCAGCGCGGCAGCGGTCAGTGCCGCGGCACCGAGCCGGTGACGATTGAAGAAGATCCACGACCAGCTGGCGTTGAGTCCCAGATTGATCGCGAGTGCGGTACCGAAGCGACGGGCGGCGCGGATTTCGCCTGCGTCGATCAGACGGTAGAGCGCATCGGCGGACACGACAGCGATGTCCGCATACAGCAGCGGCCAGACGATGGGGAACACCTGCCGGGGCGGCTGATAGTTCGGCTTGCGCAGACGCGCGTACCACGGTGAGGCAACTGCCGGGCCCGATGCCGCCCCTCCCGCAATGGCAGTGGCAAGGACAGCGGCGCCGGTGGCGCCGATCGTTTTCGGTTTCATGGTCGGAGGCTCCTGTGTGGTGAGTTGAGGACGTGTTCGAGCGGGCGAGCTGCAGAGCGGTCACGTCTCAACAGGAATCGCGATCTCGTTGCGACGCCTGCACGGCAGCGTCCATGGCGGGTCGTAGAACCAGGCCGACGGGTCGCCGACGGCGTCGAATCCGTAGTCGCGGAGAGTGTCGCGCAACTGATCGATGTGCCGGGCGATGCTCTCGGCACCGCGATCGCCGCTGAAGCGCAGCACCGCGACGGTTTCCGCCGGAACCTGCACCAGCTCGACGCGCTCGTCCTCGGGTGCCGGCAACGACTCCAGCGTCGACCCTGCCGGCATGAAGAACCGGATCACCCAACTCTGGTCCTGGCCGCCTTGCTGCCCGACCGGCGCCGTCATCGCGATTCGATCGCCCCGGTGGTTGGCCCCGAAGATATAGGCGGCCAGTCTGCGGAATCCAACGCTGCGCGCGTCTTCCTCATCTCCGTCCACCGTGATCTGAGCGGCGATTCGTCGTCCGTACCGGCGAATCTGCACTCCATCGGCCAGCGGCTCGGCACCGTATGGTGGCTCGCCGACCCCACTCCGAATCCCTACCGTGGACGTGACCGGTCCCAGCAATTGGGTAGTGAACGTTCGCATCTGATTCAGCACGTCGAGAGCCTTCCCCTTGGTTCAGGTCGTCAACGGTGGTTCGGTGCCGAAGCCCCGGTGGATGGCCCGACCGCGGCAGTTCGCATAGCAGCGCGGCAGCTGGGCCGATGAGTGGACAGTTGTCGGCAGCTGTACACCCTCTCCCGTACGGTGTGTCTGTGAGTTTCGCGATTGACAGGTCAGTAGAGATCGACGCACCGGCCGAGGTGGTCTGGCAGGTCCTCACCGACGGGGCCAGCTACGGCGAGTGGAATCCGTTCTGCATCGAGTGCTCGTCGACGTTCGAGCCCGGCAGCCCGATCGACATGAAGGTCGTGCTGATCGGCCCGCCCAAGAAGCAGCGCGAATACATCAACACCTTCACTCCGGGCGTCGAGTTCAGCTACAACATGAAGCCCGCCCCGCTGGGACTGCTGCGCAGCGAGCGCTCACACCGGCTGACCCCGCTGCCCGACGGCCGCACCCGCTACGACTCGCACTTCCAGTTGTTCGGCCCCGTGTCTCCCATCGTCGCCGGCCTGCTGGGCCGCGCCCTGAAGAAGGGCTTCGGGGGCATGACCGACGGCGTCAAGAAGCGCGCCGAGTCCCTCCGGTAGACGGGCGCCGCGTCGGCTACGTGGCGCGATTGGCGCGGCGGCCTGCGGGGTAAACACCCGCATGGCCGAAACCAGCGCGGCAGACTATCTCCCCCGCGAGCTCAATATCCCGGCGCTGCGCACGGCGGCCGGCGAGTGCCACGGATGCGGGCTCTACCAGCACGCGCAGCAGACGGTGTTCGGCGCTGGCGACGACGCGGCCGCGATCATGCTGGTCGGCGAGCAACCAGGTGACGTGGAGGACCGGCGCGGTCAACCGTTCGTCGGCCCGGCCGGCCGCCTTCTCGACCGCGCGCTCGGCGACGCCGCGATCGATCGCGACCGGCTGTATGTGACCAACGCGGTCAAGCATTTCAAGTTCAAGGTCACCGATCGCGGCAAGCGCCGAATCCACCAGAAGCCCAACCGAACCGAAGTGGTCGCCTGCCGACCGTGGCTGCTGGCCGAGCTGCGCACCGTGGAACCCGACGTGGTGGTGTTGCTCGGCGCGACGGCAGCACAGTCGCTCCTTGGCAACGATTTTCGGCTCACCCAGCATCGCGGCGAGACCCTACAGCTCCCGGCCGACACCCTGCCGAACCACGACGCCGTGGCCATCGCCACCGCGCACCCGTCGTCGATCCTGCGCCTCCCACCGCCCGACCGTGACGCCGCCTACCGCGACCTGGTGGCCGATCTCCAGAGGTCGGTGGAGCTTCTCGGCTGAGACGCGCCCCGCTCCTGGCCGATGAATTTCGCCGTCGGGTGCAGTCTGATCTACATGGGCAGACTCATCTATGGCTTCAACGTGTCGGTGGACGGATACATCGCCGACGCACAGGGCAGCATCGACTGGTCCGAACCGAGCGAGGAACTGCACCAGTACTGGAACGACTTCGAGCGCGAGACGGCGCTGTCGTTCTACGGCCGGCGGCTGTACGAGCTGATGGCGGCGTACTGGCCGACCGCAGACCAGGAACCAGATGCCACCCCGCTCATCGTGGACTTCGCCCGCATCTGGCGGAACATGCCGAAGGTCGTGTTCTCGCGCACGCTGGATTCCGTCGACTGGAACTCCCGCCTGGAACGCGGCGACCCCGTCGCGGTGGTGTCGAAGCTCAAAGCCGAGACCGACGGCAATCTGGAGATAGCCGGCGCGACGCTGGCCGCGCCCGTCGTGCGGGCCGGACTGGTGGACGAGTACCGGATCGTGCTCGTGCCCACCGCAGTCGGCGGCGGCACCCCGTTCTTCCCGACGCTGCCGTCATGGTTCTCGTTGCGACTGTTGGAGAACCGCACGTTTCCTTGCGGCACCGTCCTGCTGCGGTACGAGGCGAAGCGCGACTGAAGGCGGCCCGGCTAACGCGCTGACGCGACGATGATGTCCACGGCCTCGGCCACGCTGTCGGTGCAGTGGATCAGGTCGAGGTCGGATTCGGAGATCTTCCCTTCGGCCAGCATCGTGTTGCGGATCCATCCGATGAGGCCCGACCAGTAGTCGACGCCCAGCAGGATGATCGGAAACGCGGTGACCTTGCGGGTCTGCACCAAGGTCAAGGCTTCGAACAGCTCGTCCAGGGTGCCGAATCCGCCGGGCAGGCACACGAACGCCTGCGCATATTTGACGAACATGGTCTTGCGGACGAAGAAGTAGCGGAAGTTGATCCCCAGGTCGACCCAGTGGTTGAGCCGCTGTTCGAACGGCAGCTCGATGCCCAGACCGACCGAATAGCCGCCGGACTCGCTGGCCCCACGGTTGACCGCCTCCATCGCCCCCCGGCCCGCCCCCGGTGATCACGGCATAGCCTGCGTGCACCAGCGCGGCGCCCAGCTCCTCACCCAATCGGTATTCGGGCGAATGCGGCACCGTTCGGGCGGAACCGAAAACCGTGACCGCCCTCGGCATCTCCGAGAGGGCATCGAAGCCGTCGACGAACTCGCCTTGGATGCGCATCACGCGCCACGGGTCGGTGTGCACCCAGTCGGTGGGGCCGCGTCGGTCCAGGAGGCGCTGGTCGGCGGTCGTGGTGGCGCAACGTTCGCGACGGAGTTGCACCGGGCCACTGATCTGGAGGTCGCCGTCGTCGTCCACGGTGTCGTTCTCGTTCACGTCGGCCAGCGTATGGGAAGCCGGGGCGCACCTGAGATTCAGTGAGCCGCCGCGCCGGTCCGGATCAGCTTGGCGAGATCCTCGCGGTCCGAGATGTCGAGCTTTATGCAGGCCCGATACAGGTGACCTTCGACCGTGCGCACCGATACGGTCAGCCGGTCGGCGATTTCGCGATTGCTCAGCCCGGCGGCAACCAGGTTCGCAATCTCACGTTCGCGCACCGTCAGGGGCAAGGGGTGCGCCGCCAATTCCAGTGCGGGGGTACGTACTCCCCCGCACTGCGCGGCCAACCGGTTGGCGACGGCGGCGGCCTCGGCGCTGCGTCGCCGGTCGTCGGCCGCCGCGAACGTCGCCGATGCCTGCGCCGCGGCGTCGAGAGCGGACAACAACGCACCCAGCTGCTCGAATTGCTCTGCGGCAGCGAACAATCCAGGCCCGTCGCGATCACTGACCGCCCGGGCGTGCGCCGCGATCACAGCAGCCATGCGGCCGCCGACTCCGGAGGCGACCTCGATCAGCCGGCCCGCGGCGCTGTGGTCACCGAATCGCACTGCGTCATGCAACGCCAGCATGGCCACTGCACTCTGGCCGGAACTGTCGGCCAACCGGGCGGCATCCAATGCCAGTTCGATTGCGGCGCTGACGTTTCCCTCTGCCGCCGCGAGCCACGCTTCCGCGATCCTGAGCTGTGGACCGAACACCGCGACGTGCCGGCCAGAGCGGACTTTCAACTCGGCGACCATCTTGGCCCCAGGCTGCACCCGGCCCAACGCGCAGTACGACTGCGCCAGCAACAGCCGGGCCGGGAAGCTCCACGAAGCCGCCGACTCGGCCGTCAGCGCCGCGACCGTCTGCTCCATCCGTGACACCGTCTCGACGAAATCGCCGCGGGCCAGACCGATGGTGCCGACCAGCACATTGGCCATCCCCCACGCCAGATACTGGCCCGACGAGGTGATCTGCATCATGACCGCGGATCGGCTGCTCGCCGCGTCGAATTCTCCGGCGAGCACCAACGCGCGCACCTCCCCGAACGCGGTGAGGTAGCGGAGCAGCCCGTCGGCCTTGGCGCTGGCCATGCGGCCCCGGCGCGCCAATACCGCCACTTCTTCGCTGCGGCCCATCAGTGCCAGGGCGAGCGCCCCACCGAATGCCGCCCACTGCAACGCGACCGGATGCGCGATGGGCTCGGCGAGCACCCGATCGGCCATCGCCACGGCTTCCGTCAGCCGGTTCTCGAAAGCCAGCGTTGCCGACGCTGTGCCGTCGATGATCGGTATCAACTCGGGGCTCGTGATGCGCTCGCGGAGCAGGGCGAGCACTTCGTCGGAACCCTCGGCGTCGCCCATCGCCCAGTGCAGGTTGGCGATACGTGCCCATCCCCACCGCAGCAGCTCCAGTTCGGTCATCTGCTCGGGGTCGAATGAGCTGAGCGTCTCCTCGGCTTCGGTCGCCTTGCCCTGCCACAGCAGCGAACGCGCCAGCAGTTCGCCGGCCTCGAGGCCACCGCCCCGGTTGGTGGCCGCGCGAGCCAGCCGCTCACCCAACGTCACGTTCGTGAGGGCGATGGCCTCTCTCGCCGCTGTGACGAGCAGATCCAGTTCGGGCACCTCGTCGCTGTCCAGCGTCAGTTCCGCGAGCCGAATCCGGTGCGCCGAACTGTTCAGCGGCCGGTCCCGCATCGCGCGAACGAGCTCGCCGCGCAGTCGGCGGGCCGCGGCCATCCCCAGCCGGCGGCGGATCACCTCGCCGAACAGCGGATGGGTGAAGCGCACGTCAATGCCACCCGGTTCCTCACCGACTCGCACCAGACCACGGCTTTCCGCCTCTTCGACGACGTCCGAACCGACGATGGCAGTCAGAGTGTCCAGGTCGAGGGGCTCGCAGAAGGTGAGCAACCGCAGCGCGTGCAGCACCTGGTCGGGCAACTGGTCGACCCTGGAGTCCAGCAATGACGCCAGCTCCGAGGTGACCGCAGCCCGGCCCCGCAGTTGCCACACCCCCCGAACCTGCCGCAGAGTCCCGGCCTCGATGGCGCCTTCCACCAGGTGGCGGACGAACAGCGCATTTCCGCCCGAGGCCTGCCACATCAGCTCGGCAGACAGACCCTCCACCTGTCCGCCCAATGCCTCCTCGATGAGGCCGACACACTGCTGCTGACTGAACGGCATCAGATGCAACCGCTGCAGATACCGGTCTTTCCACAACGACGTGATCGCGTCGGGGACCGGAGCGCCCGCCCGGACCGTCGCCACGATGCGCACCGACCCGTCCAACGCCAGCTGGTGCAGCAGCGTCGCCGACAGCTGGTCCAACAGATGCGCGTCATCCACGCCGATGACCGAATGTCCTTCGGCCAGAATCGTTTCGCGCGCCGCGGACAGGAATGCCACCGGATCACGTGACGTGGCACTGCGCACCAGATGGGCGAACACTCCCAGCGGGATGCCCCGCGCCGACTCGGTGGCCGCAACCCAGTGGGCGCGCACCGGCAGTGACTGGGTGACCAACCGGGCGAGCGTGGTTTTGCCTACGCCCGCATCACCGACCAGGACGATGCCGCAATCGCCGGATTCCCCGAGCAATGCGCCGCGAATCACCGAGAATTCACTGTCGCGGTGCACGACCGGCCAGTTTTGGGCCACGGCGCACAATTCTACCGGCCGGTTTTCGCTGTTGAAGGCGTAATGACCGTGAAATATCGGTCCGCTTTTCGGGCCGGCAGCTAACGTCCGGCCCGAAATACGGGCGTTACATCTTGTCATGCAGATCGGACACCATGTCGAATAGCGTCTTGTTGTTGTGGGTCCTGGTAAGGATTTTCGCCAATGTCGTAATTTGATCGAAGACCGAGCGAGTCGTGTTCTGCTTTTCGTCGAGCGGCTCGGTGTCCGGGGCCAGCAGGTCGACCACCCGGTAGTCCGCGCCGTCGGGGCCGATCAGCGGTGAGCCGTCGGTATTGGTGCCGTTGAGCATGTTCATGATGTCCTGCGGCTGAGCCATCGTGATCACCCCTGTCGTCACGCGGGCAGCTACCGGCCCGGCACCGGCGGTTCCGATTCCACAGGCAGCGGCAAAATCGTTGGGCGACAAGCCGTCTGCGACGTTCATGTCACAGTTGCCGAACGGGTTGCAGCCCATCGGCAAGCCCTGATTGGCGCCATATGCGCCGTCTGTGTATTGGTGGGCGATCTGGCCGGGCAGCAGGGGGTTCGAGCCGTATGACGCAGCGATCACCCGTAATCCCTTGGGCCGCGACACCCACATCGTGTTGAAGTCGCCCTGGTTGGCATAACCGATGATGCGCGCCGGATTGCCGGCGTACTCCGCGAGGTTGTCGTACAGGGCGTTGATCCAGGCGGATCCGTCGCCGCCAGGGTTCCCGCCACTTTCGACGTCCAGCATCAGGACAACCCTGGGGTGCAGTCCCCCGTTGGCATCGATCATCTGCCGTACCGTGTCGGCATTCTCCTGCCAGTTCGGGCGCACGTAGGTGTAGACGATGCCGCAATCCAGCCGGCCGGTGTCCAGCGCATTGCGCATCCACGCATAGTTCTGCGCGAAGTTGGAATCCCGGTGCGTGCCGTCGCATACGCGGATGGACAGAATCTTGTACGGGTAGGAATCACTCACCGGAACCTGGAATTCGGACACGTCGGCAAAGAAGCTGTCCACGTGGGCCTGAGTCGGGGGTGTGCCGTCCTCGACGATCGGGCCGGCCACGTACCAGTGGTCGTTCCAGTAGTTGCTGTCGGAAGGGAGCGCCTTGGGCGTGGTGCAGCACCCCCAGGAGCCCGACGATTCCATCGCGACGCCGTCGACCACACAGTTCATGTGCGAGTGGGGACCGCCGTCACCTTCATGGTGCAGGTTGATCACCACCGGCGCGTCGCCGGGCACGTCGCTCAACGATGCGACGTGCATCAGATCGAATGGTCCGACGTGTTGCTCGCCGAACGGCAGGTATCGATACGACTCGGTGGACAGACCTTGTCTGCCCCAGACCATCTGGTCTCCGTTGAACACCGCCGAGAGCACATCGGTCACCAGGCCCGAACAGTCACAACCCACGCCGCGATCGTTCGGGTCCCACGTGCCGCCGTAGACGTAGTCGTCGCCGAGCCGGTCGAAGAATATGCGTTTGGCGAACTCCACGTCGCCTCGAGTGACGGTCATCAGTCCCTCCTTTGATGAAGTGATGGGAACCCAGTGTCACGACGAAATATGCCGAGCCGCACCAGTAGCCCACTACTCGATTCGCTGTTCAGCAGGGCGCGGAATCACGTCGTGACCCGGCGATGATCGAGTAGCCGGCTACGCAGGCGTCCGAATTGCCGGAGGCGCAACATCGTTGGTGCGCAGGACAACTGGACCGCGAGCTGACGCGGCGACCCCGTCGTCCTCGCCATCACGGAGGAGGTCATCATGAGCCTGGTTGCCATGGCGTCGGTCGCGGTTGCGCGCGACCTCGCACCGGTCGGTCAGCCGCTGAACAGCGTGACAATTGGCGCCGGACAGGGGGTTTCACCGTCACCGCCGCCGCCGACCGGACCGCCGTACGTGCCGCCGGAGATGCCGGCCATGGGGCCGACGGCGACGTTGCCTCGGCCAACCGATGTCGCCCAAATGGCCCCGCCGGCACCACTGATCGACACAGCTGCCGGATTTGCGCAGTTGCTCGCCGCCCAAATCCCCGCCGAGGCACTCGTCGCCTACACGACGTTGTTGGCATTGTTCGTCGACTCAGGACCTACGTACAACACCGGCCGGTGGGTGCTCTACGGCTTCTCGGTGATCGCCTGCGGTGCCATCATCCTCGCGACCTATTGCGCCAAGCGGAATTACACGTTGCAGCACGGGGACGGTGTGAGCGCGCTATGCGTCATGCGCCCGCCGTACCTGCCGATCGCGGCAGCCATGTTGTCGATGGCCGTATACGGATTGACAGTGCCCGGGTCAGCACTGCAATACAGTGTGCCCGACGGCGCGTTCACGATGCTGTCCGGCACGCTTGCCGTCGGCGGAGCACTGATGATGACCATTCTCACGCCTTTCCTGGGCACGGGTAACGCCGCCGTCCCGGTAGCGAATTCTGATCCGTGAAAGGTGAATTCGCATATTCGAGTAGTCGACTACTCGATACAGGCACCCGGCACCGTCAATAGCGTCGAATCCGTCATCGACGCAGGAATCCGGACCAATTCGGGCCGACACGGAACCGGCGCGACGTGACAAGAAGGGAGCACTCCGATGCCGCTACCGTACGGGCCCGGGGCCCATGGCACCGAAATCGAATACTGGCAGGCCTGGTTCCAGCGCCAGTACCGCGCGTTCGCGCCGGCGAAGGACCGGGTTTATGGTGACGGCGCAGTCGCCGCGGTCACCGAGATGCAACGGCGCCTGGGGTTACCCCAGACCGGCGTCTTCGACGAGACGACAGCGCAGGCGGCCCACTACGTTCCGCCGCCACGGAATCTACGGCCGATCATGTTCACCGTCGAAGGTCACCTGTCGGATATGTTCAGAGGACCGGTGGCCGACACCGCGACAACCCTTGAGACCGAAGGCCTTTGCCATCACCAGCCCATCGGTTACAACAACGGAGCGCTGCCATTCGACAACGAGAGCGGTATCAACGAGCTCGCCCGACTGCTCGGCGCCACCCAGATGGACAACGGCGTGCCGTTCCCGCAGGGCACACCCTGGTCGCTAGGCGTCTACTCCCAGGGCGCGATCGTGGGATCGTACTTCTACTTCCGTTACCTTCGCCCCGGTCAGCCGCTGGCGTGGCGCACCGCGGACCTCAAAGGCGTTCTGGCGTACGCCAACCCGTGCCGACAGACCGATTCCATCGCGCCGTGGGCCAGACCAGGAGTGACAGCGACCGGCACCCACGGCCTGGACCCGCTCCAGCGATTCGGCTTGCCCGGCTTCCCCGCCAAGCCCGACCACTGGATGGACGTCTACCGTGAAGGCGACATCTTCGCCGAGAACCGTGACGACCAGGCGAGCGCGGTCAAAGCCGCTGTCTACCAGGCGGTGATGAACGACTGGATCAGCAACCCGTTCTCCCTCGCCGGGCAGATCGCCTTCACGCTCCATGCGCCCTTCGACGAAGTGTTCGCGGTGATCAAGGCAATGATCAGTGGCGCGGTATTCCTGGCCAGTAACCCGAACCCGCACTACGCGCCGTTCGAGCTCGAGGGCGGCACGCGGTGGATGCGGGAACGACTCATCAGCGGATCGATGTCAGTTCCGCAGCCCAGTCCGGTGGTCGTCTGAATCCCTACTCCACCCGGGCTTGGATCACCCCGTACCCGCCGCTGGTCCGCCACCCCTGTCCGGCGGTATCGAGTGCGGCGAGCTGCCCGGGCGTCAGGCCGACGACAACTTCCGATTTGAGTGTCCGCAGTGCCGTCACCGGAGACGGAAAGTAGTCGACGGTCTGGTCGAACGGTGTTGTGGCGGGCCAGTATCGGTCGCCGACGAGGCGCCGATAATTGAGGTCGCCTTTCATCACAGTCATTGTGGCACCGGCGAATTCGGCGGTGAGGTCGTCGGGCATGTCGTGGAACGACAGCGGTGCACAGAAGAACTTGTGGGTGCGCACCGTGAGCCGGCCGCTGCGCACAGCGTCCCACAGCCGCTCGCCGACCTTCCCGATCGGCGGATGTGCGTCGGCCCGCAAGCGTCGGATGACAGCCAGGACATCGGCCGTCGTCGCGTCCGACACGTAGTAGGGATACGGCTTCACGTACAGCACGATCTCGGCCGCCAGGCGCTGACAGAGCAGGCTGTCGATCAGGACGAGATCCGCCAGCAGTTCGCGGCCGGCGTTGTCGGCGACGACGCAGACGGTCGGGTTGTCCTGCGCGCGGAGCGCAGACCACAGCACGGGGCTGTCGTCGACGAGGATGCCCTCCGAGCGCGCGTCTGCGGCACCGGCGCCCTTTTGGAGTTGGAAGCTGAGGTCGGCGCGGTTACCCCACAGCGCGGCCACCAGCAGCGTCTCGCGCTGCTGGTTCTCCGCCGCGTCGGCCAGGTCGGCGAAGGCACTCAGCTCGTCGTCGACCTCCGGCCCCGTCAGGTCGGCGGTCTTGACCGGCGCGAACGGGTCGACACCGCGCCAGGCCCCGGCCCCGAAGTAACCGACGGCGTCGAGCAGCCGGCGGTAGAAATAGCTCTCGCTCCACAGGAACGGCACCTCGCCCCAGGGGCGTCCGTAGACGTCGTCTCCCCAGGCGAGCCACTCATCCCGGTCATGAGCATGCTCGGGCAACGGCTCGAGGACGCCGGTGGTGCTCTCGACGAGCAGCTGCTGCAGCATCGCCTCTTCAGCGGACGTGTAGGGCGTGGTGTCCAGTACCTGGCGAATCAGCTTTGGGTGACGCTCATGGAACACCTCCCACTCGAAGGACCCCGGCACCGCTGCGGTGATCGTGGGGGCATCGGTGGTGTCCACGGGGCGTCCGCTACTTGGCTGTGCGGAAATACGGTTCGACCGTGCCGCTCTGCTTGACGACCATCGGGTTTCCGCGGCGGTCCTTGGCGGTGGGGACCTCCACACGCACCCAGCCCTCGGCCACGTTGTATTCGACGACGTTGGTTCGCTCGACGCCATTGAAGCGGATGCCCACGTCGCGCAGGAGCGCCTCTTCGTTGAAGAACGGGCTACGCGGATCGATGGAGAGGTGATTCGGCGGGACGTCGGTGTTCTGATCCTGGGACATGTTGGCTTTCGTTGAATGCTGACGGATTCTTCTTCGCTAAGAACGTACGCGACCCCGCCGGAGCGGGTGCCGCGTAGGTCGTGGCGGGCCGCCTAACCCAAGCGTTCACCGGATGAGGCCGCAGACGCCGCCACATCGAAACCTGTTGGTGCCGCCGACAATTGCGCACTGTCGCACCCACAAAATCCCCATACACCTCACGTGTCACATCCGTCTCGTGAGGCCACCGCAGACCGCTGTTCGCCTGCACACATAACGGTGCCGGCACTCCACAAGTCGGCCTACCATCGGAAGCTATATGGGCCAGGTGAAGGCAATTCACCAGTGCCTCGCGACAGATCAAACCTCATGACAGAAGGAGGGATGGGCTGATGAAAATCGCACTCGCAATCGCTGCCGCCGCGCTCGCATTCAGCCCCATCGGCGTCGCCCACGCCACACCAGGACAGTGTTTCAACACCCCTTGGGGTGGCTACTGCGACGGGCAAGCCGACGGCAACGGCATCTTCAACCACTGCGAAGGTGCAATGGGATTCAGCAACTGCTTCTACGTCCGTGCTGTACCCACGGACGTCGACCCGCGGGGATGGGTCCCGCTGACCTGACGCCTCAGTTCGGTATCAGCCGGAGTTGGCGCGCCTTCTCGAGGATGATCCGCGCGCGGTTCAATCGGGGTAAGTCGCTGCCGTCCTTCGGTTTTCCGCCGCGGGCGTTGAACTGCTCGACGAACTCGCGCGCCCAGCCGATGTCCGATTCGGAGGGGCTCAGTCCGGCGTTGATGGTCTCGGCGTCGGACGAACGCAGCGCGAGCTTGCCCGTCATACCCATCTGCCGGGTGAGCGCCACGCCCTCGGCCAGCTGATCCGGGTCGCGGGTGGGCCCGTCGATCGGACCCGGGATGTGCGCCGCCCGCGACGCGACGACCAGCTGGGAACGGCTGTAGGCCAGAGCCAACGGGTCCTGCTCGACGCCGATGTCCAACGTGTAGTCATTGACGCCGAACGCGATGCGGAAGCACGGGCGCGCCGCGGCGATGTCGTGTACGCGCGCCAGCCCGCGCGCGGTTTCGATCAACGCGATCACCCGCGATTCGCCCCCGAGCCGGTTCGCGGTATCCCACATGTGATTTCCGCCCTCCGTCTTGGCCAGCACGACGCCCTTCAGCCCGCGGCACTCTGCCAGCGCGCGGCAGTCGGCAGACCAGAAATCACTCGACGCATCGTTGACCCGGACCCACGCCTGGGCCCCGGAGTTCAGGAAGTCGACGACTCGCTCCCGGGCCGTTTCCTTCTCATCGGGAGCGACGGCGTCCTCGAGATCGAGGATCACCTCGTCGGATTTCGTGGTCGACAGAAGCTCCCCGAGATCAGGCTCGCGGGACGGATTCACGAGCAGCCAGGAGCGCGAAACCTTCGAGTTGACGGTCATGGCGTCAGGCTAGACGCAATGAGGTGCGTCCCGCCCAGAATGCAGCGCGCTGCGCGTCCGCTGACATTGACATCATGACCGGCGGTCACCCTCGTCCCCCACAGGGGCTACCGACCCATCAACGCGGCCAAAGGCTCAACCGAAAAGTTCCTGGGTTCGAAGAGGTCCATGAAACCCAAATTAGGTCCCCTCTGGTGAGCCAACCCGTCTCTTGGGCTTGACCCTGTTTGGTGGACACAGGGTCAGGCGGCTTGTGCCGTCTGATTGATCCGGTTTTCAAACTCGACGG